>NZ_JBZTYL010000010.1:0-283884 GCF_058536225.1 Mycolicibacterium arcueilense | reverse complement strand
ACGTGGTCGCTGCAGAGCTGTTCGATGCGCCGCGAGGAGCGTTGCCCACTGGCGTAGGCATAGATCAGCAACGCCAGCAGCATGTCCGGGTCATAGGCCCGCCGACCTGCCCGACCCAGCTTGCGGTTGGTGTGAAACGCGGTCGTATCCAGCTGCTCGACGACCTCGATCACGAACCAGACCAGATGATTTTCGGGCAACCAGTCGACCATGTTCGGCGGCAACAGAAACTCCTGATCCCGGGCCACCGGGCGATATCCACGAGCCATACCCGAGTGTCTCGAGAACAGACCGCCTAGTCACGCACCCGGGCAGGCGATTCTGCAACAGCCACCATGTGGCAGCAATCCTCGGCGTAGAGCATATCTAATCAACATGAATGATGTTGTGGCACACAGGGAGACCCGATGTGTCGCGGACAACGTCCGATTCGCTAGACTCGGCACGCGCACAGCCGGGACCGCCGATCCGTCACCACCTTCTATCGCGTCGGCAATTCACAGACACGACATAGTGCTGACCACGAGGGCAACTGCAACCGAAGCTCCGGTATCGCCTCGGTCGCACAACAAGCCCAGCCGTACCCTTGTTCCCATGCCGACATTTCCGGCGGAATTGACCTATGCCGGTGCAAGCCTGACCCAACCGGCCCGCGATGTCTGGACGGCCAACCCACCGACCTTCCGCCGCTTCGAGCACACGATCGTCGTGGGCCACGGGGATGCCGTGTGGATCTTCGCGACGGCCGAGGTGATGAAGTGGGGCATCAAGCGGCGCAGCGGCTTCGATGTCACACCGGACAGCGTTGCCGCTGAAGGTGCCGACTATTGCATCACGGCAAGGTTGGGGCCTGTCGTCGTACACGAGCCGGTACGAGTCGTCGCTGTCGTCGACAACGACGACCGTTGCGGTTTCGCATACGGCACCCGACTCGGACACCCCGTGTGTGGCGAAGAGGCATTCATCGTGCACCGAAACGCCGTCGGCACAGTATTTCTGACACTGCGGTCCCTCACGCGGCCCGCACCCGAAGGACCCTGGCGGCCGCTGTTTCCCGCACTGCTGATCGCGCAGCGCTTCTTCCGCCGCCGCTATCTGCGGGCACTTACGGTCTGAACGATTGACCTCGGCCGAGCTGAAACCGAACGCGCCGAACTCCTCGGCTGACGACCAACCGGCTCATACGCCTGATGGCGGTGGCGGAGGGATTTGAACCCCCGGACGGTGTTAGCCGTCTCTCGCTTTCAAGGCGAGTGCATTAGGCCGCTCTGCCACGCCACCGCCGACAAGAGTACGGGCTTCACACCCGGCCGATGTGCGCGGGCGGCGATCCGTTCTTCAATGCGACGCTGATGCGGCGACAGTTCTCCCCCATCGCCGCGATCTGTGGACGCGAAAGCCTGCCGAGGAAGTGCGAGCGGACACCCTGCCCGTACGTCACCATCGCCTCGCGGACAGCGACCCTGCCTTCTTCGGTGATCGTGGCGACCACGCCGCGCCCGTCGTCCGGGCTGGCACACCTGGTCACCAGGTTCTGAACTTCCAGCCGTCGGATCTGCCGGGTCACCCGGCTGGGCAGAGACATCAGCCGCTCGGCCAAGTCACCCATCCGCGCCGACCCGGTCGACGACTTGTCCAAGATATCGAGCAGGCGCACATCATTCAGCGTCAGATGATGCGCATCTACCAACGACCGGTTCAAGGTCGCATACATTCGCAGCGCCGAGTCGAGGTAGTTCTGCCATGACCTCTGCTCGGCGATGTCCAGGCCCGGCATGTCACCCGCCGTGCGCCCCGCAATCATCCCCGCCATGGGCGCAATCGTAAGGGACGTCAGTATTGCTGCGCTCGGGAAATAGAAGGCTTGTAGCGTAGAAAAAATGCATGCAATTGTCGCTTCCGTCGATGGCCATCTGACCTGGGAAAACATCGCTGATATCACACCAGCAAACGACGAGGTTCTCATTCGGGTTCAGGCCGCGGGCGTCAATCGGGCCGACTTGCTGCAAGCGGCGGGCAAGTATCCGCCCCCGCCAGGCGCCAGCGAGGTCATCGGATTGGAGGTGTCGGGCACCGTCGCCGAGCTCGGCGCGAATGTTACCGACTGGTCAGTTGGGCAACCCGTGTGCGCATTGCTCGCCGGCGGCGGCTATGCCGAATACGTCGCCGTACCCGCCGCCCAGGTGCTGCCATTGCCTGATGGCGTTGCCCTGAGCGAGGCCGCAGGTCTGCCCGAAGTGGCCTGCACGGTGTGGTCGAACGTCATGATGACCGCGGGCCTGGAGGCCGGTCAGCTCGTCCTGTTCCACGGCGGCGGCAGCGGCATCGGCACCCACGGCACCCAGGTGGCCCACGCGCTCGGCGCGCGGGTCGCCGTAACTGCCGGGTCGGCGGAGAAACTCGCCCTGTGCCGCGAGCTCGGCGCCGACGTCACGATCAACTACCGGGACGAGGACTTCGTCGAGCGGCTGCGGGCCGAGACCGGCGGCTCCGGCGCCGACGTGATCCTCGACATCATGGGCGCCGCCTACCTCGACCGCAATGTCGACGCCCTGGCCACCGGGGGACGGCTGGTGATCATCGGCATGCAGGGCGGCATCAAGGCCGAGCTGAACATCGCCAAGCTGCTCGGTAAGCGCGCCGGCGTCATCGCCACCTCGCTGCGTCCCCGGCCCGTCGACGGACCCGGCGGCAAGGGCGAGATCGTGCGGGCGGTCCTCGACAACGTGTGGCCGATGATCGCCGACGGGCGGGTGCGGCCGATCATCGGTGCCGAACTGCCCATCCAGCAGGCTCAGCAGGCCCACGAACTGCTCGCCTCCGGCGAGGTGTCGGGAAAGATCGTCCTGACGGTGTAGCGCGATCAGCCCAGCGAGGCCAGGGCCCGCACGAGCTGATCGACCTCGGCGCCCGTCGAGTAGTGCGACAACCCCACGGTCACCGCGCCACCGATGTCGTTCACCCCGATCACGTCCAGCACGCGGGAGCTGGCATTCGAGATCGCCAGGATGCCGTTGTCGGCCAGCCGTTGCACCACCCGCTCGGCCGGCACGTCCCGCACCACGAAGCTGAGCACCGGAATCTGCGACTCCGGCCTGCCGATCACCATCACCAATGGCAACGAGCGCAGCGAGGCCACCAGGTACTCGAACAGGCGGTCCAGATACGCCCCGGCCGACTGCATCGACACGGCCAGCCGTTCGCGCCGCGAGCCGCTGGCCGTGTCATCGAGATTCGACAGGTACTCGATGCTGGCCACCACGCCGCCCAGGAAGCCGTACTGGTGCATGCCCACCTCCAGGCGGGCCGGGCCGGTCGCCTGGGGGTTCAACGACACCGAGGCCAGCGAGTCGATCACCGACGGGTCGCGGAACACCAGGGCGCCGATCGGAGGGCCACCCCACGGCACAGCGTTGAGAGCAACGACATCGGCGTCGATCTCGTTGATGTCGATCAGCCGGTACGGGGCCGCGGCCGAGTGGTCGACGACCACCATTCCGCCGACCTCATGCGTGAGCTTGGTCACCTCACCCAGATCGGTGACGGTCCCCAACGTCGACGATGCCGAAGCGATGGCCACCAGACGGGTCGGCTTGTCGATCAGCCCTTCCCACTGCCAGGACGGCAGCTCACCCGTCTCGATGTCGACCTCGGCCCACTTGACCTTGGCGCCATAGCGATTCGCCGCCCGCAACCAGGGCGCGATGTTCGCCTCGTCATCCAGGCGGGTGACCACGACCTCGTAGCCGAGCCCGACCCGACTGGAGGAGGCCTCGGCCAGCGAGGTCAGCAGTTGGGCCCGGTCGGCGCCCAGCACCACGCCCCGCGGATCGGCGTTGACCAGGTCGGCGACAGCCTGACGGGCAGCGGTGAGGACGGCCGCGCTGCGGCGTGCCGATGGGTGCGGTCCCACTGCCGTGGGCATCGAGCCTCGGAACGCAGTGGACACCGTCGTTGCGACGGAATCGGGCACCAGCATGCCGTTCTGGGCATCGAAGTGGACCCACCCATCGCCCAATGACGGATGCAAGCCACGCACCCGGGCGACGTCGTATGCCATGCCAGCCACCTTAGAGCGTCCGCGAATATCACAAACCGACACGATTTGGTGAGCGCCCGACCGCACGTTTGCACTTCCGAGACCATGCTCGGACCGGGTCGCCCTGGGCAGCCATACTAGTCCAGTGGGCTTCGGGTTCGGAGTGCTAATCGCACTGTTGTTGCTGGTAATACCCGGGGCGTTGATAGCCAGGGCGGGTGGACTCACCGTGTCGACGGCGGTCGCAGTGGGTCCAGCCTTGACCTACGGCACCGTCGCGTTGACGATCGTTCCACTCGGGGCCATCGGCGTCCCGTGGAACGCATGGTCAGCTTTGTTTGCTGTAGCCATCGTTGCCGCCATTGCGGCCGGGTTGCGGAGGCTGCTGGCCCGCTATCGGGACCGCGACGCCGAGGCGTCGGGCATCGCGCTGCGGCCGGCATCGGTGGTTGCGGTGGGGGTGGTGCTCGGCGCCGTCCTGATCGCCGCCGCCGCATTCGCCGGACTCGTGCACTGGCAATCCGTCCCCAGCACCTGGGACTCGGTGTGGCACGCCAACACCATCCGGTGGATCCTCGACACCGGCCAGGCCTCTCCGACCCACATGGGCGAACTGCGCAACGTCGAGACCCACGAGGCGCTCTACTACCCGTCGGCCTTCCATGCCCTTGCGGCTGTCTACTGCCAGGTCACCGGTGCCGCCGCGACCACCGCGTACACGGTGAGTTCGGTCGTCGCGGCGGTATGGCTGTTCCCGGTGAGCGCCGCGGTGCTGACGTGGAAGATGGTTCGCCCGCACACCTGCCAGATGCGCACCGCTGTGGTTGCGGGCACTGCCGCCGCACTCGCCGCGTCGTTCACCGCGGTGCCCTACGTCGAGTTCGATGTGGCGGCCATGCCCAATCTGGTGGCCTACGGCCTCGCGGTGCCGGTGTTCGCCCTGATCGCCTCGACCCCGGCCCATCGCGACCGCATCGGCCTGGCCGTGCTCGCCACGGTCGGCGTCTTCTCGGTGCACCTGACGGGTGGCGTGGTGACGGCGCTGCTGGTGGCCGTCTGGTGGCTGGGGCATGCGCTGTGGCAGCCGGTGCGCGGCCGGCTGTCCGACTTCCTGACGCTGGCCGCCGTTGCGGTGCCGACCCTGCTGATCCTGCTCCCCCAGTTTCTGGGGGTCCTTCAGCAAGCGGACATCATCGTCGGCCACGCCTTCGTCAACCACCTCGGCAAGAAGTACTCGCTGTTCGCGGCCGTCGTCCAGCACACCCGCCACCTCAACGACTTCCCGATCCAGAACGCCCTCATCGCTCTGGCCGCCATCGGCGGACTGGTCATGCTGGTCAAGAAGATCTGGTGGCCGCTCGCCGTGTGGCTGATCCTCATCGCGTCGATCGTGCATTCCGGCGCACCCTTCGGCGGGCCGGTGGGCGCCATCACCGGCAAGTTCAGCGACCTGTTCTACAGCGATCCGCGCCGACTGTCGGCGGTGGTCACCCTTCTGTACGCGCCGATGGCGGCGATCGGTCTGGGCGCACTGGTCCTGTTGGGCGCCGCTGCGCTGCGCCGGGCCGGCGCCCGCCCGACCTGGATCCACGCGACGGCGGCCGTCGCACTGGTCGCCACCACAGTGGGCCTGGCCTGGCACTACTTTCCCCGGCACAAGTACCTGTTCGGGCAGAAGTACGACTCGGTGATGATCGGCGCGAAGGACCTCGAGGCCTTCGCCTACCTGGCCGAACTGCCGGATGCCCGCACCACGTTGATCGGCGACGCCAACACCGACGGCACCGCCTGGATGTACGCGGTTTCGGGGCTACACCCGCTGTGGACCCACTACGACTACCCGATGCAGCAAGGTCCGGGGTATCACCGGTTCATTTTCTGGGCATACGCAGATGATGCCGACACCGATTCCCGCGTTGCCGAGGCGGTCGAGGCACTCAACATCCGCTACGTGCTCACCAGCACACCGGTGGTCCGGGGGTTCGTCATGCCCGACGGACTAGTGTCGCTAGACAGCTCACGGTCGTGGGAGAAGATCTACGACAACGGTGAGGACCGCATCTACCGCTGGCACGGAGAGAACGCGGCGAAGAAGACGAACTGACACGACCGATCCAAGGGAAGGCCATGACCATCAACCCCGACGATGACAACATCGAGATCCTCGCCAGCACGGCCGATGAGACCGATGCCGACGCCGACGGCAAGGCGCTGACCGACCTCGTCGAACAACCGGCCAAGGTCATGCGCATCGGCACCATGATCAAGCAGCTGCTCGAGGAGGTGCGCGCCGCTCCGCTCGACGACGCCAGCCGGGAGCGGCTGCGCGACATCCACCGGACCAGCATCCGCGAGCTCGAGGACGGTCTGGCCCCTGAACTGCGGGACGAACTCGAGCGGCTGACGCTGCCCTTCACCGAGGAGAGCGTGCCGTCGGACGCCGAACTCCGCATCGCGCAGGCCCAGCTGGTGGGCTGGCTGGAAGGCCTGTTCCACGGCATCCAGACGGCGTTGTTCGCCCAGCAGATGGCGGCCCGCGCACAGCTCGAGCAGATGCGCCAGGGCGCACTTCCGCCAGGACTACAGGTCCCGGGCGGGCAGCGCGGCGGCCCGTCGCACTCCGGCACCGGTCAGTACCTGTAGGTCTGAGTTGTCTGAACCGTTTATCTCGACGCGCGAAGCGTGGGTGGAGTTCCCCATCTTCGATGCCAAGACCCGCTCGCTGAAGAAGGCGTTCCTCGGCAAGGCCGGCGGCGCCATCGGACGCAACGAGTCCAACGTCGTCGTCATCGAGGCATTGCGCGACATCACGATGTCGCTGAAAATGGGCGACCGGGTCGGGCTGGTCGGCCACAACGGCGCCGGCAAATCCACACTGCTGCGGCTACTTTCGGGTATCTACGAGCCGACGCGAGGCTCGGCCACGGTGAGTGGGCGGGTGGCTCCGGTGTTCGACCTCGGTGTCGGGATGGACCCTGAGATCTCGGGCTTCGAGAACATCATCATCCGTGGACTGTTCCTCGGGCAGACCCGCAAGCAGATGCTGGCCAAGGTCGACGAGATCGCCGAGTTCACCGAACTGGGCGAGTACCTGTCGATGCCGTTGCGGACGTACTCGACCGGTATGCGGGTGCGCCTCGCGATGGGCGTGGTCACCAGCATCGACCCCGAGATCCTGCTGCTCGACGAAGGCATCGGGGCCGTCGACGCGGAGTTCCTGAAGAAGGCGCAGTCACGGCTGCAGAGCCTGGTCGAACGTTCCGGAATCCTGGTGTTCGCAAGCCATTCCAACGAGTTCCTGGCCCGCCTGTGCAAGACCGCGATGTGGATCGACCACGGCACCATCCGGATGACCGGCGGTATCGAAGAGGTCGTCGGCGCCTACGAGGGTCCGGATGCGGCCCGGCATGTGCGCGAGGTGTTGGAGGAAACGGCGCGTGGAGCCTGAAACCGTCATCGCGGTCATCGTCACGCACCGGCGTCGTGAACTGCTCACCAAATCCCTGGCGGCCGTGGTCAACCAGGACCGCAAACCCGATCACCTGATCGTCGTCGACAATGACAACGACGAGGAGGTACGCGAGCTGGTCCTGAGCCAGCCGGTACCGGCAACGTATCTCGGATCCCGCCGAAACCTCGGTGGCGCAGGCGGTTTCGCGCTGGGCATGCTGCATGCCCTGGCCCAGGGAGCCGACTGGGTCTGGCTGGCCGACGACGACGGCCGTCCCGCCGACAACACGGTGCTTGCCACTCTGCTGGCCTGTGCCGAGCAGTACAGCCTGGCCGAGGTCTCGCCCATGGTGTGCAACCTCGACGATCCGGAGCGCCTGGCGTTCCCGCTGCGCCGCGGGCTGGTGTGGCGTCGACTGGTCAGCGAGTTACGCACCGAGGGTGAGGGTGATCTGCTGCCCGGTATCGCCTCACTGTTCAACGGTGCCCTGTTCCGGGCCGCCGCAGTCGAGTCCGTCGGCGTCCCGGATCTGCGCCTGTTCGTCCGCGGCGACGAGGTCGAGCTACACCGGCGACTGGTCCGCTCCGGCCTGCCGTTCGGAACCTGTTTGACCGCAAGCTATCTGCACCCGTGCGGGACCGATGAGTTCAAGCCGATCCTGGGCGGCCGGATGCATACGCAATATCCGGACGACGAGACGAAGCGATTCTTCACCTACCGCAACCGGGGCTACCTGCTGTCCCAGCCAGGTCTGCGCAAACTGCTGCCGCAGGAGTGGGTGCGGTTCGGCTGGTACTTTCTGGTATCCCGCCGCGACCCGGCGGGTCTGCGCGAATGGATCCGCCTGCGGCGGTTGGGCAGTAGCGAAAGGTTTTTCCGGGCCGAGCGAAGCGACGGGGGTAGTAACAGATGACGTTCACCGACGCGGCGTCCGACTCCAAGACCATGGCCCGGGCCGTGCGCGATCTGCGCGAAGGTTTCAGCAAGCGCGAGCTGTGGCTGCACCTGGGCTGGCAGGACATCAAGCAGCGCTACCGGCGCAGTGTGCTCGGCCCGTTCTGGATCACGATCGCCACCGGCACCACCGCGGTGGCGATGGGCCTGCTGTACTCGAAGCTGTTCAAGCTGCCCCTCGAGGAGCACCTGCCCTACGTCACGCTCGGGTTGATCATCTGGAATCTGATCAACGCGTCGATCCTCGAGGGCTCCGAGGTGTTCATCGCCAATGAGGGTCTGATCAAACAACTTCCGACCCCGTTGTCGGTTCACGTCTACCGGTTGGTGTGGCGGCAGCTGATCCTGTTCGGCCACAACATCGTCATCTTCGTGATCATCGCGATCGTCTATCCGAAACCATGGAAGTGGACCGACCTGGCGGTCATCCCGGCACTCGGGCTGATCGTGCTGAACTGCGTATGGGTGTCGATCTGCTTCGGCATCCTCGCCACCCGCTACCGCGACATCGGTCCGCTGCTGGCTTCGGTGGTACAGCTGCTGTTCTTCATGACTCCGATCATCTGGAACGAGTCGACGCTGCAACAGCAGGGCGCCGGATCGTGGGCGAAGATCGTCGAGATCAATCCGCTGCTCCACTACCTGGACATCGTGCGAGCCCCACTGTTGGGCGCCGATCAGGAAGCACGGCACTGGATTGTGGTGCTGGTCCTGACGGCGATCGGCTGGGGCTTCGCGGCGATCGCCATGCGCCAGTACCGGGCACGCGTGCCCTACTGGGTGTAAGACCGCTACCCATCCTCCGGTTCGGAGCCGAACACGAAGCTCCGTCCGGAGATCTCCTTCGGACGGATGCGGACGTAGCGACGTTTCGTGGTGGCAATCCATGAGAGCAGCTGCCCGCTCTCGGCCTCGGCGATCTCATCCGGCGTCTCAAGAAGCTGCGGTTCGCCCCGTACGATCACACTCCAGCCCCCGACGACGTTGTGCTCGTCGGCTTCGAACAGCACCCGGTCGTTCCACAGGGCGCTGATCAGCTTGGTGCCCTCGGCGGTGCGGAACAACACGGTGCGACGCTGGACGACGAAGTTGACCGGGAAGATTTCGAGCCGGGTGCCGACCGTCGTGACCAGGCGCCCCAGCGTCACGCTGGACAACAACTGCCAGCACTCGTCTTCCCCGAGCACCGAAACCGGGCCCTGCTGCGTCATGGGGCCACCGTAGCGCCGAAAAGACAATCGGCGCGCCCAGCTCCTCGAAGAAGAAGCGGGACGCGCCGATCGGGAACGACTACTGGACCTTGATGTCCTTAATTCATGTTCCAGGGCTCGCCGTAGGTGGTGACGCTGTCACCGGTCGAGGCGATCAACCGGGCGAACGGACGCAGCAGCACGCCACCGGCCGCGCCGGTCACGGTGCCGTGTGCGTTGGACACCGCCACACCACCGGCGGGACCCTTGACGTCCACCGAGAAGGTGGCGACTTCCTGGATGCCGGGGCCGTTGCCCAGGTCCGCGCTGATCGACACACCTGGGAACAGGTTCGGCGTGATCACCGAGTTCAGGCCGAAGGGCGGGCCGGTGATGTCACCATCGTCGATCAGGATGTTGGGGGTGGTGTAGGAGAAGTTGATCCCGACGCCCAGCGACCAGGGGAAGCCGATCTGGTAGCCCAGCTCCAAGGTGCCCTCGAAGTCATCGGCAGCCGGGCCGGCGACGGTGTACTTGGCGCGGCCGGAATGGAACCACTCGCGGGTCAGCCGGTTGCGGTCCAGCGGGAACACACCATTGAGGAAGGTGTCCCACTGCTGAACCGTCAGGGTCCGATCCTGACCATCGACCAGGCTCAGTTCATTGTCCAGGCCCGCATGAGAGGTGGCCGTGCCTATGAAGAGGCCCGCAAAGACCCCTGCCATTGCGGTCACCAATGCGACCAGCACCCGACTGAATGCCAACATGTTCTCCCTAGCTGTGTCGGTGATCCGATTCGTTCTTCACCAACCAGGGTCCCCACCCCAGAGATACATGGGCGATGCGCTACCCGATTAGGCAGGTCACATCCGGTTCTCATGCCGTGCTCATGATTGGCAGGAGCAACGTAACCGGGCATTACCCGGGCGGCAACGCCAACGGTTTCCGGCCACCGAGCAGACAAACCTTGGCACAAAGTTTGCTGGATCAGCAGCCGAACGTGTCACACCGTCGCTGTCCGTTACCTGAGAGAACCGGGCGTCGCGTTCGCCTACGCGCGCCGCGAGAACACCGCCACAAGCCCTCGCCATGGCGCCGGAACTGCTATTTCGCCATTTCCGTGGACAGCCGGGGAGTCAATCACGCTGAGCAGAAGGATTGCCGTCACCATCGTCAATATCGCAACCCACCCCGCCGACGGCTCCACGTTTGCGCTTGCTGTGTAAACGTCCCGTTACGCGCCGCGGAACGTCTGGATTAACTACACCGGCCGAAGATCCTTCGGCGACCCCGCAGCCGTTATTCCTTTTTGTGGCCGACATCACACTTGCAGCGATGGAGAACGTGGCTTCCGGGGCCGCTCAGCGGTCATCGCCGCCTGGGCGGAACCGCCTTCACCACCGCATTGATGCGGTTCCACGCATTGATCGTCACCGCCATGGAGATGACCTGACCCAGCTCGCGTTCGGTGAAGGCCGCCGCCGCACGGGCGTAGACGGTGTCGGACACGGGTCCGCGGGTCAGATCAGTGACAGCCTCGGTCAACGCCAATGCCGCCTGCTCCTGCTCGGTGAACAGATCGCCTGCCTCTTCCCAGGCGGCGATCAGAGACAACCGCTGCTCGGTCTCCCCGCTTTGGCGGGCGTCGTGGGTATGCATGTCGAGGCAGAAGGCGCAGAGGTTCATCTGAGATGCGCGGATCTTGACCAGCTCGCCGATGGTCGGGGCGAGGTCTTTGGCGGCGGCGTTCGACAGCGTCATCATCGCGTCGTAGAGCCCGGGCGAGACCTTGTAGATCTTGAGGCGGTCCACGGTGGCGGCGGGCTCGAGTGTCTGTGTCATGCCACCAACGCTAGCCGGGAAAGTACCGCCCAGATGGTTTAATACTATGGTGACTTCATGGGCCAATTTTGGCCGGGATCTACACCTCGAGCTGCGTACGAAGATCGAACCGGGCAGCCGTACCGCCCGCGAACAGCTGCTCACCGCACTCCGGGACGGAATCCGGACCGGCAGCCTGAGTGCCGGCACCCGACTGCCACCGTCACGCACGCTGGCCTCCGATCTGGGTCTGGCCCGCAACACCGTTGCCGAGGCCTACGCCGAGTTGGTCGCCGAGGGCTGGCTGGGCTCCCGTCAGGGAGCGGGCACCTGGGTAGCGCGGACCACGGTCCCGCCGTCGGCGCCGCGCCCTCGCCGCATTCCCACGGCCCCTCGGCACAATCTGATGCCCGGCTCCCCTGATGTCTCTCAGTTCCCACGGTCGGCCTGGTTGGCATCGGCTCGCCGGGCCATCACCGATGCGCCCGTATCCGCGCTGCGAATGGGCGATCCGCGCGGACCGCTGGTGCTGCGCGAGGCACTCACCGAATACCTGGGCCGGGTGCGGGGCGTGCGGACGACACCGGAGTCGGTCGTGATCTGCTCCGGGGTCCGCGACGGCGTCGACCTGATCGGGCGGGTGCTGGGCACCGGCCGCCCCATCGCGGTAGAAGCCCACGGGCTGTTCATCTTTCGCGACGTGCTCGCGGCGCTGGGCGTGCCGACGATGCCGATCGGGGTCGACGACCACGGTGCGGTGATCGGCGATCTGGAGAGACTCGATGTGTCCGCCGTACTACTTACTCCTGCGCACCAGAGTCCGTTCGGCATGGCGCTGCACCCGGCCCGCCGCACCGCGGTCATCGACTGGGCACAACGCGCCAACGGATACGTGTTGGACGACGACTACGACGGCGAGTTCCGCTACGACCGTCAGCCCGTCGGCGCCCTGCAGTCCTTGGACCCCGAACGGGTCGTCTACCTGGGCTCGGCCAGTAAGAGCATGGCGCAGGTGATGCGCGTGGGTTGGATGGTGCTGCCCGAGGCGTTGATCGATCCGGTCATCGCGGCGGCCGGCGGGGCGCAGTACCACGTCGACGCCCTCACGGCACTGACGCTGGCCGACTTCATCCGCAGCGGCGGCTACGACCGGCACATCCGGCGGATGCGCAACCGCTATCGGCAACGACGCGACATCCTTGTGGCCGCACTGGCCGGGTTCGACCTGGGCATCGGCGGTCTGGCTGCAGGAGTCAACATGCTGCTCACGCTGCCTGACGGCGCCGAACCCGAGGTGCTGCGCCGGGCCGGGGACGCCGGCATCGCGTTGAACGGGCTGTCGCTCATGCGTCACCCGCTGGCCGGACCCGACACCCCCGACCCCGACGGGGTGATCATCGGATTCGGGGCGCCCGCCGAGCATGCCTTCGGTCCTGCGGTCGACGCGTTGCGCGGCGTACTTTCAGCTACGTTGCGTTAGGAGCCCTCACCGACGATCAGGTCTGCCGGCCCGGTGGGCAGCCGCCACCCGAATATCAATCCGGCCAGCCGAAGCGTCGTCGCCAGTACCGAGCCCACCACCAGGCCGATCCACTGCGGTCCGAAATAGTCGATGACGGCGTAGGCCGTCGCACCGATCAAGGCGGGCACGGCATAGAGATCGGCAGGCCGCATCAACATCGGGATCTCGCGGACCAGCACATCGCGGATGATGCCGCCGCCGATGGCGGTGGTCATGCCGATCAGCACGGCCGCGAACCAGCTGGCTCCGTGGTCGACGGCGAACGCCGCGCCCGAGGTCGCGAAGAAACCCATGCCGATCGCATCCAGCGGCAACACGATGTGGTTGAACCGGATGAGGTACTTCGCGGTGAGGGTGGCCACCACCGTCGCCGCCAGCGCCACCGTGATGTTCGGCCAGTGCTGAATGGAGACGGGCGGATGGACGCCGAGGAAGACGTCACGGATCACCCCGCCACTCACGCCGGTCAGCACGCCCAGGGCCGCGATCCCGAACAGATCGAAGCCCTTGCGGATCGCCACCATGACCCCCGACGACGCGAAGACCGCGATCCCGAGGTCGTTGAGCACCGTCTGCAACACGACTGAACGTTAGGCCCTCGCTAAGCTGCCCGGGTGGCCGAACCTGTCATGTCGCCGACTCTTGACCTCAAAACGCAGGCTTTCCGGTTCCTCGTCACCGGTGGACTGGCCGCGATCGTGGACTTCGGCCTGTACGTCACCCTCCTTCGGCTGTTCGCCACGGTCTGGCACGTCGACGAGGACATCCGGGTCAACGTCGCCAAGACCATCAGCTTCATCGCCGGAACCACCACGGCCTACCTGATCAACCGGCGCTGGACCTTCCAGGCGCCGCCCAGCCGGGCCCGGTTCATCGCAGTCTGCGTTCTCTACGCACTCACGTACGCGGTGCAGGTGGGCATCAACTTCGTGTTCTACATGCAGTTCGAGAACCAGCCCTGGCGAGTGCCGGTGGCCTTCGTCATCGCCCAGGGCACCGCGACGGTGATCAACTTCATCGTGCAACGTGCGGTGATCTTCAAACTGCGCTGAGGTTGGCATCGCCTCCGCGAAAGTGACGCCGGGGCTGTTCTGCGCACCGATCTGACAACCATCACGTCACACTCGGCGTTCAGTCCGGCCGGTCCGTGACTACTGCCGGGTACGCTTCTCTGCGATGTCGACTACTGACTTGCCGACCACTCCCAAGCGCCTGACAGGCTGGGGCCGGACCGCACCGACCGTGGCACAGGTGCTCTCTACCAGCGATCCCGAGGTCATTGTCAAGGCCGTGACCAGGGCCGCCGAGGAGAAGGGCCGGGGCGTGATCGCCCGCGGCCTGGGCCGTTCGTACGGCGACAACGCGCAGAACGGTGGCGGGCTCGTCATCGACATGTCCGCGCTGAACCAGATCCACTCGATCGACGCCGGTTCCCGGCTGGTCGACGTGGACGGCGGGGTGAACCTCGACCAATTGATGCGCGCCGCACTGCCCCACGGTCTGTGGGTTCCGGTGCTGCCGGGTACCCGGCAGGTCACCATCGGCGGCGCCATCGGCTGTGACATCCACGGCAAGAATCACCACAGCGCAGGCAGCTTCGGCAACCACGTGCGCTCGATCGATCTGCTGACCGCGAGTGGCGAGATCCGCAAGCTCACCCCGGACGGCCCCGAAGCCGAGCTGTTCTGGGCGACGGTCGGCGGTAACGGCCTGACCGGCATCGTCCTGCGGGCCACGATCGAGATGACCCCCACGGAGACCGCGTATTTCATCGCCGACGGCGATGTGACCCACGGCCTCGACGAGACCATCGAGTTCCACAGCGACGGCACCGAGGACAACTACACCTACTCGTCGGCCTGGTTCGATGCGATGAGCGCCCCGCCCAAGCTGGGCCGCGCCGTGATCTCCCGCGGCTCGCTGGCGAAACTCGACCAACTGCCTGCCAACCTGCAGCGCGATCCGCTGAAATTCGATGCGCCGCAGTACTTCACTGCGCCGGACATCTTCCCCAACGGCCTGGGCAACAAGCTCATCTTCGGTGCGATGACCGAGGCGTGGTACCGGTTGGGCAAGACCTACCGGGGTAAGGCGCAGAACCTGACGCAGTTCTACCACCCGCTGGACATGGTCGGTGAATGGAACCGCGCGTACGGTTCGAGCGGATTCACCCAGTATCAGTTCGTGGTGCCCACCGAGGCCGTCGACGAGTTCAAGCGCATCATGATCGACATCCAGCGGTCCGGGCACTACTCGTTCCTCAATGTGTTCAAGCTGTTCGGCCCGGGCAACCAGGCGCCTCTGAGCTTCCCGATCCCTGGGTGGAACGTCTGCGTCGACTTCCAGATCAAGGCAGGCCTCAGTGAGTTCCTCACCGAACTCGACCGCCGCGTAATGGAATTCGGCGGCCGGCTCTACACCGCCAAGGACTCACGGACCACGGCCAAGACGTTCCACGCCATGTACCCGCGCATCGAAGAGTGGCTGGCGGTGCGACGCAAGGTCGATCCCGACGGCTTGTTCGTCTCGGACATGGCACGCCGGCTGGAGCTCGTCTAGCTCCTCACCGTTCACCTCGGATTGGCGAGAATTTTATTCTTGACTAATTCCAGAAAACGGGCCAGACTCGGTCCCGTGGCGACAACCGCGGACTTCCAGCAGATGCTGAGAAGTGCCGACATGCGTGTGACCCGCCCCCGAGTGGCGGTGCTGCATGCAGTCCATGCACATCCGCACGCCGATACGGAAACGATCATCCGGTCGGTGCGTGAAGACCTGCCCGAGGTCTCCCACCAGGCCGTGTATGACTCGTTGCATGCGCTGACCGCAGCAGCCCTGGTACGGCGCATCCAACCATCCGGTTCGGTCGCCCGATACGAATCACGTATCGGCGACAACCACCACCACGTCGTGTGCCGATCGTGTGGCGCAATCGCCGACGTGGACTGCGCGGCCGGGTCTGCCCCATGCCTGACCGCGTCACATGACCACGGTTTCGAGATCGATGAAGCCGAGGTCATCTATTGGGGTACTTGCCCCGAATGTTCCACTGCCCCAACTAGATAACCCTTAACCCGCCAGCCCCGGAAAGGATTTGTCATGGCCGACGCCGAAACTCACCCCCCGATTGGTGAAGCACAGACGGAACCCGCCGAAAGCGGCTGTCCGATGGTCATCAAGCCCCCCGTCGAGGGCGGCAGCAACCGCGACTGGTGGCCCAACGCGGTCAATCTGAAGATCCTTCAGAAGAATCCCCCCGCCATCGACCCGTCGGACGAGGGCTACGACTACCGCGAGGCCGTCAAGTCTCTCGATGTCGAGGCCTTCCAGCGCGACTTCGATGAGCTGCTGACCAATTCGCAGGACTGGTGGCCCGCCGACTTCGGTCACTACGGCCCCCTGTTCGTCCGGATGTCCTGGCACGCCGCGGGCACCTACCGCGTCGAGGACGGCCGCGGTGGCGGCGGACGCGGCATGCAGCGCTTCGCCCCGCTGAACAGCTGGCCCGACAACGTCAGCCTGGACAAGGCCCGCCGCCTGCTGTGGCCGCTGAAGAAGAAGTACGGCAAGCAGATCTCGTGGTCCGACCTGATCGTCTACGCCGGCAACCGGGCGATGGAGCACATGGGCTTCAAGACCGCGGGCTTCGCCTTCGGCCGCCCGGACTTCTGGGAGCCCGAGGAGGACATCTACTGGGGCGCCGAGCACGAGTGGCTGGGGTCGCAGGAACGCTACGCCGGCGCCGACGGTGACCGCACCAAGCTGGAGAACCCGCTGGGCGCCAGCCACATGGGTCTGATCTACGTCAACCCCGAAGGGCCCGAAGGCAATCCGGATTACCTGGCCGCCGCCATCGACATCCGCGAGACGTTCGGCCGCATGGCGATGAACGACATCGAGACCGCGGCGCTGATCGTCGGTGGCCACACCTTCGGCAAGACCCACGGTGCCACCGACATCGAGAACGGTGTCGAGCCCGAGGCTGCACCGCTGGAGCAGATGGGCCTGGGCTGGGCCAATCCCGGCCTCGGCAACGACACCGTCAGCAGCGGCATCGAGGTCACCTGGACGCACACCCCCACCAAGTGGGACAACAGCTTCCTGGAGATCCTCTACAGCAACGAGTGGGAGCTGACCAAGAGCCCCGCGGGCGCCAACCAGTGGAAGCCCAAGGACGGCGGCTGGGCCAACTCGGTGCCGATGGCGCAGGGCACCGGCAAGACCCACCCGTCGATGCTGACCACCGACCTGTCGATGCGGTTCGACCCGATCTACGGCGAGATCACCCGCCGCTGGCTGGATCACCCCGAGGAGCTGGCCGAGGAGTACGCCAAGGCCTGGTTCAAGCTGATCCACCGCGACATGGGTCCGGTGACCCGCTACCTCGGTCCGCTGGTGCCCAAGCAGACCTGGCTCTGGCAGGACATCATTCCGGCCGGTAAGCAGCTGTCCGATGCCGACGTCGCCACTCTCAAGGCGGCGATCGCGGATTCGGGTCTGACCACCCAGCAGCTGGTCGACACCGCGTGGAAGGCGGCGGCCTCGTACCGCTCCAGCGACATGCGTGGCGGCGCGAACGGCGGCCGGATCCGGCTGCAGCCGCAGCTGGGCTGGGAGGTCAACGAGACCGAGGAGCTGGCCCCGGTGATCGCCAAGCTCGAGGAGATCCAGCAGGCGTCTGACACCGGGGTGTCGTTCGCCGATCTGGTGGTTCTCGGCGGTGTCGTCGGCCTCGAAAAGGCAATCAAGGACGCCGGTTTCGACGTCGCGGTGCCGTTCACCTCGGGTCGCGGCGATGCCACCCAGGAGCAGACGGACGTCGACTCGTTCGCCTACCTGGAGCCCAAGGGCGATGGCTTCCGCAACTTCGTGGCCAAGGGTGACAGCCTGCCTGCCGAGTACCGCCTGATCGACCGGGCCAACCTGCTCGGCCTGTCGGGTCCGGAGCTGACAGTGCTGATCGGCGGCCTGCGCGTGCTGGGCGCCAACCACGGTGGCTCGGATGTCGGTGTCCTGACGGACAAGAAGGGTCAGCTGACCAACGACTACTTCGTCAACCTCACCGACATGGGCATCAAGTGGGCACCGGCTCCGGCCGATGACGGCACCTACGTCGGCACCGACCGCGCCAGCGGCTCGCCGAAGTGGACCGCCAGCCGGGTCGACCTGCTGTTCGGCTCGAACTCGCAGCTGCGGGCGCTCGCCGAGGTCTACGCCGAGGACGATTCCAAGGAGAAGTTCGTCAAGGACTTCGTCGCTGCCTGGAACAAGGTGATGAACGCCGACCGGTTCGACGTCTGATCTGATCAGTAACTCAACACCCCGCGGGCTCCGGCTCGCGGGGTGTTGTTGTCTCACTGGCCTTTTGCCCGCATCGCCCGATAGGCCGCCTTACCGAACGTCTCGGCCACCAACTCGGCATCGCCATCGTCGGCGAGCATCTTCCGGACCGCCGCCTCACAGATCGCCAGGAACACCTCGACCAGCATGGGCAGCGTGACATCGACGTCGGCGACCTGCCACCGTTGCAGCAGTGGGCGCATCGCCGTGGCGAGCTGCCCCCGGATCCGCTCCCGGCCGGCAACGATCGCCGCGGTCAGCACCGGATCCGGATCGGCCGCGAAGATGATGCGCCACGAGGCCGGGCGCTCACGGACCGTGCTGTGCAGTGCGTGGAACCCATCGACAAACAGTTGCTCGATGGATCCGGTGCGCTCGGGTGGCAACAGTTCGAGCAGGCTCGCAAGCACCGCATCGGTTTCCCGGTCCAGCAGTGCCGCAAGCACTTCCCCGCGGCCGGGGTAGCAGGCGTAGACCACCGGCCGGGTGACGCCCAGACATCGCGCGATCGTCCCCATCGTCACGTCGGCCAGACCCTGGTGCGCGGCGATGTCCAACGCGGTGTCGAGCACCTGCGGCCGGCGGCGGTCCGGGCCCAGGTGTTCAGCGCGGCCCCGGCTGGCCAGTGCGGCATCTTCCATGTCAACCGATGGTGCCAAGGATCGGCTGTGATTCCACGATTCCCTCGTCACTCGGCGCGCGGCCCTCGCCGAACACCCGGACGGCCTGCCTGTCGCGAAGCGCGAAGTGGGCCTGGCTCGGTGCGTCGTAACCGAAGCGGCGTTGGGCCTCTCGCGGCGTCGTCGTCACGGGATCCTTCGGCGGGACGGACAGCAGTACCCGGGCACCGATGGGCAGGGTCGCCGGCGAGAGCAGTCGCAGCAGGATCAGCTCGAGCCGGGTACTCATCGCGATCACCCGGAACCCGATCCGCAGCGGCAGCACGGCCAGCGCGTCGAGAACTCGGGAAGTGCTGAGCCCGGCCATTTCCCGCATCCAGCGCGGCATCGTCGCCAGGGTGCCGCGGCGCAGGAAGGCGGTGATGACCGTGGTGCCGGGGCGCAGCAGCAGCGGCATCCTGGGCAACATCACCTCGGCACCGAGCAGGTGATGCATGGCCTGGCGGGCGATGTCCGAGCCGATCAGCTGGGGCCGCATCTGCTCGAAGTACTCGCGGATGCCATCGCGGGTCAGGGGAACGTCGGAGGGATCGCAGGTCTGCAGTTCGGCGGCGATCGCGCATTCCCGCCAGTACTGCAACTCCTCCTCGGGCGACAGCGGGCCGGGGCCGTACTTCTCGTAGGCCACCAGGATGGAATGCCAGGCGGTCAGGTGGATCCACAACTGCGAACCGGGATCGTTGGCGTCATACGTCTTTCCGGTGACGGGGTCGGTGCCGATGGCCTTGGAGTGGATCTTGACCAGGACGTCGGCGGCCTTCGTCGTGGATCGACTGTCGTCGAACGCCACCATCGCGAAGTACCGCAGGGTCCGGTCATAGCGGGTGCGGGGCCGCGCGTAGATCTCATGGGTCTTGTCGACCGCCGCGACCAGGGCTGGGTCGAGTTCCTCGATGACGACGGCTCGCTGGAACCCGATGGACAGCGAGGTGGGATAACTCCACACCTTCCAGGTCACCGAATCGGGACCGAAGAATCCGTAGTCCTCGCCCGGTTCTGTGTCGGGCAGTGTCAGCCAGTCACGGATCGTCATGATCTCCCCCATTTCCTACACGGTGTAGAAAAAAGCTACGACGTGTAGGAAATGCGGTCAAGACCCTGCGCCCGAATTTTCCGACGGAGATCGACCCGGCTCAGAGGTCAGAGCGCGGTGACGGCCTTGAGCTCGGCGAACGCCGCGTCGATCAGATCAGCCAGATCGGCACCGTCGGAGGCCGAGATCCATTGCGCGAAGGCCACTTTGAATACCGCGATGCCGGCCTGCGCGGCAAGGCTCGCAGCGGGCTCGGCAACGCCACGGGCGCGCAGGGCCTCGGCAGTGGCGGCAGCCAGCGCGGCGAGCTTGGCGAGCTCGCGCTCCTGTAAGCCCGGGTTGGCGTCGATGACAGCCTGCCGCCGGCGGGCGTGGTCCCGCCGTTCGACGAAGATCGCCGTCACCGCCGCGAGCCCCGCCCTGACCATGTCCAGCGCGGAGGCCGACTCCGGCGCGTCCGCGATCGCACCCACCAGGGTGTCGCCCAGCAGGTGCTCACCCCAGAACAGCACCTCGCGCTTGTCGGCGAAATGACGGAAGTAGGTGCGCTCGGTAAGCCCGGCCCGCTCTGCGATCTCGGCGACGGCGGTCTGCTCGAAGCCCTGCTCCCCGAAGAGCTCGAGCGCAGCCCCTTCCAGCCGGCCACGGGCATTGGGTTCCCATCGCGCCATCCCGAGATTCTATGTGATGACAGTTGCTGACATCATGCGTATCGTCGGCGATGACAGCAACTGACATCACTGCGGAGGTTCCCATGCGGATATTCGTCACCGGCGCATCCGGCTTCATCGGCTCGGCCGTCGTACCCGAGCTCATCGGGGCCGGGCATCAGGTCCTCGGCCTGGCCCGCTCCGACGCGTCGGCAGCAGCGCTGCGAACCGCCGGGGCCGAAGTCCACCGCGGCGACCTCGACGACCTGGACAGCCTCCGGTCAGGCGCACAGGACGCCGACGGCGTCATCCACCTGGCCTTCGTGCACGACTTCAACGAGTTCGCCGCCGCGAGCGAGATCGACCGCCGCGCGATCGAGACACTCGGCGAGACACTCACCGGGTCGGACCGCCCACTGGTCGTGGCGTCCGGCACCACCGGCATCCGGTTTGGGGAGGTCTCCACCGAGGACGACGCGGCGACGCCCGGGTTACCGCGGGTCTCCGAGGCGACGGCATTGGCGTTCGCCGACCGCGGCGTGCGCTCGTCGGTGGTGCGGCTGCCACCCTCGGTACACGGGCCGGGCGATCACGGATTCGTCCCGCAGCTCATCGAGATCGCCCGGGCACGCGGTGAATCGGGCTACCCCGGTGACGGCTCCAACCGCTGGCCGGCCGTGCACCGGCTCGACGCTGCGCGACTGTTCCGGCTGGCCGTCGAATCGGCGCCCGCCGGCTCGCGACTTCACGCGGTCGCCGAGGAGGGCATGCCGGTCCGCGACATCGCCGGCGTCATCGGCAGGCAACTGCAACTGCCCGTCACGGGCATCGCCCCGGACGCCGCGACGGAGCACTTCGGATGGATCGGCACGATCTTCTCGCTCGATGTCCCCGCATCGAGCGTGCACACCAGGGACCGGTTCGGTTGGACGCCGACCGAGATCGGACTGCTCGCCGACCTCGCGCTCGGCCACTACTTCTGAGCCCCCATGGCCTGGCCTGGACGTTCGACCTCGCGGGACGGGACGCACGGTACCCTCGTCACGATGTCCCACGAGGCTTGGAGCTGCGCTAGATGGTGTTCGACGCCGTAGGTAACCCCCAGACGATTCTGCTGCTCGGCGGCACTTCAGAGATCGGGCTGGCGATCTGTGAGCGCTATCTGCGCGACGCGTCGGCCCGCATCGTGTTGGCCGCCCTGCCCGGTGATCCGGGCCGCGACGACGCGGTCGCCCAGCTGCGCAAAGCGGGCGCCAGCGCGGTCGAGGTCATCGACTTCGACGCCGTAGACACCGCCAGTCACCCCGACGTGATCGACAAGGCGTTCGCCTCGGGTGACGTTGATGTCGCGATCGTCGCGTTCGGTCTGCTCGGTGATGCCGAGGAGTTGTGGCAGAACCAGCGCAAGGCCGTGCAGATCGCCGAGATCAACTACACCGCAGCCGTTTCGGTCGGTGTCCTGGTCGGCGAGAAGATGCGGGCCCAGGGCTACGGCCAGATCATCGCGATGAGCTCGGCCGCCGGCGAGCGGGTGCGTCGCTCCAACTTCGTCTACGGCTCCACCAAAGCCGGGCTCGACGGGTTCTACCTCGGCCTCGGCGAGGCGCTGCGGGAATACGGCCCGCGGGTGCTGGTGATCCGGCCCGGGCAGGTCCGCACCCGGATGAGCGCCCACGTCAAGGAAGCCCCGCTGACCGTCGACAAGGAATACGTCGCCGAACTGGCCGTCACCGCGTCGGCCAAGGGCAAGGAGCTGGTCTGGGCGCCGGGCGCGTTCCGCTACGTGATGATGGTTTTGCGGCACATCCCGCGCTCCATCTTCCGCAAGCTCCCCATCTAATGTCGGCCGGAGTGGCCGGTCCGGCCAGGGTGGCCGGACACATGGTGATCGCCCTGATGCTCGCCTCGGCGGTGGCCGGGGTGTCGATCGCGGCGATCGCCCAGGTCCAATGGCCGGCCTACAACACGTCCAACCAACTGCACGCACTCACCACGGTGGGCCAGGTCGGCGCGCTGGCCGGAATCTTCGCCGCCGGCCTGATCTGGCGGCGCGGCCGGCGCACCTTGGCCCGACTGGTCGGCCTGATCTTCCTGTCGGCGTTCTCGGTGGTCACCCTGGCGATGCCGCTGGGCGCCACCAAGCTGTACCTGTTCGGGGTCTCGGTCGACCAGCAGTTCCGCACCGAATACCTGACCCGGCTGGCCGATACTCCCGGCCTGCACGACATGACCTACTTCGGGCTGCCGCCCTACTACCCGGCCGGCTGGTTCTGGATGGGCGGACGCATCGCCGCGGCCACCGACACCCCGGCCTGGGAGATGTTCAAGCCGTGGTCGATCGTTTCGATCACCATCGCCGTCGCCCTGGCATTCGTGTTGTGGGCAGCCATGATTCGCTTCGAATACGCGCTCATCGTCACCACCGCGAGCAGCGCGGCGACGCTGGCCTACTCCTCGACCGAGCCCTACGCCGCGATCATCACCGTGCTGCTGCCGCCGGTGTTCGTGCTGGCCTGGTCGGGGCTCCGGGGTAAGACCCGCAACGGGGGCTGGGCCGCCGTCATCGGCGTCGGGATCTTCCTCGGCTTCGCCGCCCTCTTCTACACGCTGCTGCTGGCCTACTGCGCGTTCACTCTGGCCCTGATGGCGTTGGTGCTGGCCGTCGCCCGCCGCAGCATCGACCCATTGCTGCGCCTCACGGTTGTCGCCGTGATCTCCGGAGCCATCGCCCTGCTCACCTGGGCCCCGTACCTACTGGCGTCGCTGCGCGGAACCCCCGCCGAGAAGGGCACCGCCCAGCACTACCTGCCCGACGCCGGCGCCCAGCTGACATTCCCCATGCTGAGCTTCACCTTGCTCGGCGCGCTGTGCATGCTCGGCACATTGTGGCTGGTGGTCCGCGCCCGCAGTTCGACCCGGGCCGGAGCCCTGGCCATCGCGGTGCTCGCCGTCTACGCCTGGTCGCTGCTGTCGATGCTGACCACCCTGGCCGGCACCACCCTGCTGTCCTTCCGGCTTCAGCCCGCTCTGACCGTCCTGCTCACCACCGCAGGAGCATTCGGGTTCATCGAAGCGACGCAAGCCATCTCCAGGCGGTATCAGCCGGAAACCGCGCGGCGGGTGGTCGCCGCAGCCACTGCCGTCGGCGCGATCGGCGCCGTCACCTTCAGCCAGGACATCCCCGATGTGCTGCGCCCCGACATCAACGTGGCCTACACCGACACCGACGGCACCGGACTGCGGGCCGACCGCCGGGCACCGGGAGCCGAACGGTACTACCGCGAGATCGACGCCAAGATCGCCGAGGTCACCGGGGTGCCGCGCAACCAGACCGTGGTGCTGACCGCCGACTACAGCTTCCTGTCGTTCTACCCCTACTACGGGTTCCAGGGCCTGACGTCGCACTACGCGAACCCGCTGGCCGAATTCGACAAGCGCGCCAAGGCCATCGAGGGCTGGGCCACGATGGGCAACGCCGACCAGTTCGTGAAGGCGCTCGACGAGATGCCGTGGAAGGCGCCCACCGTGTTCCTCATGCGCCACGGCGCGAACGACACCTACACGCTGCGCCTGGCCTCCGACGTCTACCCCAATCAGCCGAACGTGCGCCGCTACCACGTGGCGCTCGACGCGGCCCTGTTCAAAGATCCACGTTTCGAGGTGACCGACATCGGCCCATTTGTCCTGGCGATCAGAAAGCCAACCCCCGATGGCCATTAGTTCCGGCGCAGATACGCCGATAGCATCAGAGCCCGTGACGGGACCGCAGGGAACCGCCGGCAGCAATCACCGGACGGTGCGGCTCATCGCGATCGTCGCCGGTTTGCTCGGCGTATTGATGGCGGTGGCAACACCGCTGCTTCCGGTCAAGCAGACCACCGCCCAGTTGAACTGGCCGCAGAACGGCACCTGGCAGAGCATCAACGCGCCGCTGATCGGGTATGTCGCCACCGACCTGACCATCACCGTGCCGTGCCAGGCCGCCGCCGGACTGGCCGGACCGGAGAATCGCGGCCGCACCGTCCTTCTGTCCACCGTGCCCAAGCAGGCCCCGAAGGCAATCGACCGCGGGTTGTTGATCGAGCGGGTCAACAACGACCTGCTGGTCATCGTGCGCAACACCCCAGTGGTCAGCGCGCCGCTGGCCGCGGTGCTCAGCCCGGCCTGCCAGTCGCTGACGTTCACCGCGCACGCCGACAAGGTGACCGGTGAATTCGTCGGGCTGACACAGGGCGACGCCAGCGAAACCGCCGACGACCCGACCGCACCTCTGCGTGGCGAGCGCGGCGGCTACGACTTCCGTCCGCAGATCGTCGGCGTCTTCACCGACCTGTCCGGGCCGGCGCCCGAGGGCCTGAAGTTCTCGGCCACCATCGACTCCCGCTACAGCAGCGCCCCGACGCTGCTCAAGATGCTGGCGATGATCATCGGGGTGGCGATGACCGTCATCGCGCTGGGCGCCCTGCACCGTCTCGACACCGCCGACGGCGTCCGGCACCGGCGCTTCCTCCCGCCCCGCTGGTGGTCGATGACGCCGCTTGACGGACTGGTCACCGCGGTCCTCGTGTGGTGGCACTTCGTCGGAGCGAACACATCGGACGACGGCTACATCCTGACCATGGCCCGGGTGTCCGAACACGCCGGCTACATGGCCAACTACTACCGCTGGTTCGGCACTCCCGAGGCCCCGTTCGGCTGGTACTACGACCTGCTGGCGTTGTGGGCCCACGTCTCCACCAACAGCGTCTGGATGCGGCTGCCCACGCTCGTGATGGCACTCGCCTGCTGGTGGGTGATCAGCCGCGAGGTGCTCCCCCGCCTGGGCCGTGCCGTCAAGACCAACCGCGCCGCGGCCTGGACCGCCGCAGGCATGTTCCTGGCGTTCTGGCTGCCGCTCAACAACGGCCTGCGCCCCGAACCGATCATCGCCCTCGGCATCCTGCTGACCTGGTGTTCGGTGGAGCGCGGGGTGGCCACCAACCGCATGTTGCCGGTGGCGATCGCGATCATCATCGGCGCGCTGACACTGTTCTCCGGGCCCACCGGCATCGCTGCCGTCGGCGCCCTGCTGGTCGCCGTGGGACCGCTGAAAACGATTGTGGCCCGGCATACCTCACGCTTTGGGCACCTGCCGCTGCTGGCCCCCATCCTGGCCGCCTGCACCGTGACGATCATCTTGATCTTCCGCGACCAGACCCTGGCCGGCGAGCTGCAGGCCAGCACCTTCAAATCCGCCGTCGGCCCCAGCCTGGCGTGGTTCGACGAGCACATCCGCTACTCGCGGTTGTTCACCTCGAGCCCGGACGGTTCGGTGGCGCGGCGCTTCGCGGTGCTGACGCTGCTGGTGGCGCTGGCCGTGTCGGTGGCGATGACGCTGCGCAAGGGCCGCATCCCCGGCACCGCCGCCGGTCCGAGCCGACGCATCATCGGCATCACGATCATCTCGTTCCTCGCGATGATGTTCACCCCGACCAAGTGGACCCACCACTTCGGCGTGTTCGCCGGGCTGGCCGGATCGCTCGGCGCGCTGGCCGCAGTCGCGGTGACCGCCGCAGCGATGAAGTCCCGGCGCAACCGGTCGATGTTCGCCGCACTCGTGCTGTTCGTGATGGCGCTGTCGTTCGCGACCGTCAACGGCTGGTGGTACGTATCCAACTTCGGAGTGCCGTGGTCGAACTCATTCCCCGAGTGGCACTTCGGATTCACCACGATGCTGCTGGGCCTGTCGGTGCTGGCCCTTCTGCTGGCGGCCTGGTTCCACTTCACCGACCGCGACCAGTCCCCGGACGAGCCGCAGCGCCGCTGGCAACGGATCGTGCAATCGCCGCTGGCGATCGCCGCCTGGGTGCTGGTGATGTTCGAGGTGGTCTCGCTGACCCTGGCGATGACCGAGCAGTACCCGGCCTGGTCGGTCGGGCGCTCCAACCTCGAGGCGCTCACCGGCAAGACCTGCGGACTGGCCAACGACGTAATGGTCGAGGAGAACGCGAACACCGGCCTGCTGGCACCGATCAGCGAGCCGCCGGGGCAGGCGCTCGGCGCGGTCACCGCGCAGGGATTCGGTCCCAACGGCATCCCTTCGGACGTCTCGGCCGACCCGGTGATGGAACAGCCCGGTGCGGGCAACTTTGCCGACACCGACTCGGGCACCGTGACGGGCAGCGAGGTCGGCACCGAAGGCGGGACCACCGCCGCGGCCGGGGTCAACGGATCCCGGGCCCGGTTGCCCTACGGACTCGACCCCGCCACCACCCCGGTGCTCGGAAGCTGGCGGGCCGGCACCCAGCAGCCTGCGATCATGCGCTCGGCCTGGTACCGGCTTCCCGACCGGGACAAGGCCGGACCGCTGCTGGTCGTCTCGGCCGCGGGCCGCTTCGATCCGGGTGAGGTCGTGGTGCAGTGGGCCACCGATGCCCAGGCCGCCGAGAACAAGCCCGGCGGCGGTGTCGGATTCGCCGACGTGGGCGCCGCGCCGGCCTGGCGCAATCTGCGCGCCCCGATGGCGGCGATCCCACACGAGGCCACCCAGATCCGCCTGGTCGCCTCCGACGACGACCTGGCCCCGCAACACTGGATCGCGGTGACCCCGCCGCGGATCCCGGAACTGCGCAGCCTGCAGGACGTGGTCGGCTCAGAGGACCCGGTGCTGCTCGACTGGCTGGTGGGTCTGGCATTCCCGTGCCAGCGCCCGTTCGGTCATCAGTACGGCGTCACCGAGGTGCCCAAGTGGCGGATCCTGCCGGACCGCTTCGGTGCCGAGGCCAACTCGCCGGTGATGGACTACCTGGGCGGCGGCCCGTTGGGCATCTCCGAACTGCTGCTGCGGCCGTCGAGCGTGCCGACGTATCTCAAGGACGACTGGTTCCGGGACTGGGGCTCGCTGCAACGGCTCACCCCCTGGTACCCGGACGCCACAACGGCCCGCCTGGACCTGGGCACCGCGATCCGCAGTGGATTGTGGAGCCCGGCGCCGCTGAGGCACAGCTAGGACGAGCGCGGCAGGGGCCAGATGTCGGGCACTACGCGGCGGATCGCAGTCACCACACCGAACAGTGATCCGCCGCGCAGGCACCGTCTCGATGAGGCTGCTTGATTAGAAGTTCGCACACACTCTCACCAAAAGGGCGACGGAGAACCGGGCCTCACATACGGGTCGCATAACATCGAGCCTCGTGCCTTCCGATGAGCCAACCGACCGTGTTGTGGGCATCGCACGCCTGATCGCCATCGTCGCGGGCATCGCGGGTGTGGTGCTGTGCGCGCTGGTGCCGCTGCTGCCCGTCAAACAGACCACCGCGACCATCCAGTGGCCGCAGGGCACCGATGCCGCAGGCAACGTCACCTCGGTGACGGCCCCGCTGGTGTCGGGTGCCCCGCAGTCCCTCGACGTGTCCATCCCGTGCTCGGCGATCGCGACACTGCCCGCCGAGGGCGGCCTGGTGTTCTCGACGATCCCCTCGGGCGGCATCGACGCCAGCCGAAACGGCCTGTTCGTGCGAGCCAACCCCGAGACCGTGGTGGTGGCGTTCCGCGACTCGGTGGCCGCCGTCGCGCCCCGGGCCGCCATCAACGCAGGCGGCTGCAGCGCGCTGCACCTGTGGGCGAACCTCGGCGGCGTGGGCGCGGACTTCGTCGGCATCCCCGGCGCCACCGGCACCGCGGCCGTGGAGAAGAAGCCTCAGGTTGCCGGCCTGTTCACCGACCTGAAGATGGCGCCGCAGCCGGGACTGTCCGCCCGCGTCGACATCGACACCCGCTTCATCACCACGCCGACCGCACTGAAGCTGCTCGTGATGACGCTCGGAGTGGTGTGCGTGGTGGCGTCGATCCTGGCGCTCGCCGTGCTGGACCGCCGGAGCCGCCCCGGCGGCGACATTCAGGCCAGTAGCAGTCGCTTTCGTCGCGCCTGGCGCCGGTTCGTGAAGGTCCCGGCCGCCACCTGGATCGCCGACATCGGCGTCATCGGCGGCCTGCTGGTGTGGCACGTCATCGGCGCCATCTCCTCCGACGACGGCTACAACCTGACCATCGCGCGGGTGTCGGCCGACGCCGGGTACACCGCCAACTATTTCCGCTACTTCGGCACCACCGAGGCCCCGTTCGACTGGTACCAGTCCGTCCTGGGCCACTTCGCGGCGATCAGTACGGCCGGGGTGTGGATGCGGCTGCCCGCCACCCTGGCCGGCATCGGCACCTGGTTGCTGCTGAGCCGCTGGGTGCTCCCCCGCCTCGGGCGACGCGTCGCACTGAACCGCGTCACCGTGTGGACCGCCGGCGCGGTGTTCCTGGCCGCCTGGATGCCGTTCAACAACGGCCTGCGCCCCGAACCACTGATCGCCTTCGGCGTGCTGGCGGTGTGGGCGCTGGTCGAGAACACGATCGCCACCCACCGCCTGTGGCCGACCTGCCTGGCAATCATCGTCGCGGCGTTCAGCGTCACGCTGGCCCCGCAGGGCCTCATCGCGCTGGCCCCGCTGCTGGTCGGCGCCCGCACCGTCGTCAGGATCATCAAAGCCCGGCGCATCGCACTGCCCGCACTGGCCGCGCTCGCCGGGTCGGCGGCACTGATCTTCGTCGTGGTGTTCCGCGACCAGACCCTGGCCAGCGTCGCCGAATCGGCCCGCATCAAATACACCGTCGGCCCGACCATCTCGTGGTACCAGGAGTTCCTGCGCTACTACTTCCTGACCGTCGAAGATTCTGTCGACAGCTCGTTGACGCGGCGGTTCGCGGTCCTGGCGATGATGTTGTGCCTGTTCGGCATGATCGCCGTCCTGCTGCGCAAGGGCCGGGTACCCGGGCTGGCCAGCGGACCCGTCTGGCGGCTGATCGGCACCACCGCGATCGGCCTGCTCCTGCTGCACTTCACCCCGACCAAGTGGGCCGTGCAGTTCGGTGCCTTCGCCGGGCTGGCCGCCGCGCTCGGCGCGGTGACGGCGTTCGCCTTCGCCCGGGTGGGCCTGCACAGCCGACGCAACCTCGCCCTGTACGTGACGGCGCTGCTGTTCGTCCTGGCGTGGGCCACCTCCGGCACCAACGGCTGGTTCTATGTCGGCAACTACGGCGTGCCCTGGTTCGACCGCCAGCCCGTGATCGCCGGGTTCCCGGTGACCACCATCTTCCTGGCCCTGGCCATCATCACCGCGGTACTGGCCGGCTGGTTGCACTTCCGGATCGACTACGCCGGGCACACCGAGGTGGCCGACACCCGACGCAACCGCGTGCTGGCGTCGACACCGCTGCTGGTGGTCGCGACCATCATGGTGGTGCTCGAAGTCGGCTCGATGGCAAAGGGATTCGTCCAGCGCTACCCCGTCTACACCACCGCCAAGGCCAACATCTCGGCGCTGACCTCGGGGTTGTCGTCCAACAGTTGCGCCATGGCCGACGACGTACTCGTCGAGGCCGACACCAACGCGGGCATGCTGCAACCGGTGGAGGGCCAGACCTACGGCGAGTACGGGCCGCTGGGCGGCGAGAACCCAGTTGGGTTCACCCCCAACGGGATCAGCGACACCCTGGAACCGCCGAAGCCCGTGGTCGCCAACCCCGGCACGGTCAACTCGGACGGCTCACCCAACAAGCCCAACGTCGGCATCGCGTACGCCGCAGGCACCGGTGGTGGCTACGGACCCGTCGGCGTCAACGGCTCCCGGGTGTACCTGCCGTTCGGCCTCGACCCGGCCCGAACTCCGGTGATGGGTAGCTACAAGGAGAACACCGTCGCCGCCAAGGCCACCTCGGCCTGGTACCAGCTGCCGCCCCGCACCGCGGACCGCCCCCTCGTGACGGTCGCCGCCGCCGGCGCCATCTGGTACTACGACGAAGAACACGAGTTCCACTACGGGCAGTCGCTGAAACTGCAGTGGGGCGTACACCGCCCCGACGGCAGCTTCCAGGCGCTCGACGCCGTCCAGCCGATCGACGTGTTCGCCCAATATGCCTGGCGCAACCTGCGTTTCCCGCTGGCGTGGGCACCGCCGGAGGCGAACGTGGCCCGGATCGTCGCCGACGATCCCAACCTCTCCGAAGACCAGTGGTTCGGCTTCACCCCGCCGCGGGTGCCGACCCTGCAGACCGCGCAGCAGTTCCTCGGCGCGCAGACCCCGGTGCTGATGGACATCGCGACCGCCGCGAATTTCCCGTGCCAGCGCCCGTTCTCCGAACATCTCGGTGTCGCCGAGCTGCCGGAGTACCGGATCCTTCCCAACGTCAAGCAAGTGGTGGTGTCGTCGAACATGTGGCAGTCCGCCCAAAAGGGTGGTCCCTTCCTCTTCATCCAGGCGCTGCTGGGCACGTCGACCATTCCGACGTATCTGCGTGACGACTGGTACCGGGACTGGGGCTCGATCGAGAAGTACAACCCCGTGGTACCGGCCGGGCAGGCGCCCGTCGCCACGATCGATCAAGGAACCCAGCGAGTGTTCGGCTTCAGCCGGCCCGGACCGATCCGGGCCCTGCCATGAGCACCACGGTGCGCGAACACAGCGCAGACAAGGGCGTTCAGCTGACCCGCTGGGTCGCGATGATCGCCGGACTCATCGGCTTCCTGTGCGCGGTGGCCACACCGCTACTTCCGGTGGTGCAGACGACTGCAACGCTGAACTGGCCCCAGCAGGGTCAGCTCAGTAACGTCACCGCCCCGCTGATCACCCAGACTCCGGTCACCATGTCGGTGACGGTGCCGTGCGAGGTGATCCGCTCGGTCCCGCCCGAGGGTGCGATGGTGCTCGGCACTGCTCCCAAGGAGGGCAGGCAGGCCGCGCTCAACGCGTTGTTCGTCAACGTCAACGCCAAGCGCGTCGACATCACCGACCGCAACGTGGTGATCGCCAGTGTGGTGCGGGAGAAGGTGAACTCGCCTGCCTGTGAACGCATCGAGATCACCTCGTCGGACGCCGGAACCTTCGCCACGTTCGTCGGTCTCACCGGCACTGACGGCAAGGAACTGCGCACCGGCTTCGCCGACCCCAACCTGCGGCCCCAGATCGTCGGTGTCTTCACCGAGCTGAGCGGAGCTGCACCGCAAGGTCTTTCGTTGTCGGCCACGATCGACACCCGGTTCACCTCCAAACCCACCGCACTGAAGCTGGTGGCGATCCTGCTCGGCATCGCCGCCACCGTGGTGGCGCTGCTGGCGCTGTGGCGCCTCGACCGGCTCGACGGACGGCGGATGCACCACCTGATCCCGTCACGCTGGCGCACCTTCAGCGCCGTCGACGTGGTGGTGGTCGGCGGGTTCCTGAGCTGGCACGTGATCGGCGCGAACTCGTCGGACGACGGCTACATCCTGCAGATGGCGCGGGTGGCCGACCACGCCGGCTACATGTCGAACTACTTCCGCTGGTTCGGCAGTCCCGAGGACCCGTTCGGCTGGTTCTACAACCTGCTGGCCCTGATGACCCATGTCAGCGACGCCAGCATCTGGATGCGGCTGCCCGACCTGATCTGCGCGCTGGTCTGCTGGCTGCTGCTGTCCCGTGAGGTGCTGCCCCGCCTCGGCCCCGCGGTGATCGCCTCCAAGCCCGCGCTGTGGGCCGCGGGCCTGGTACTGATGGCCGCCTGGATGCCGTTCAACAACGGCCTGCGCCCCGAGGGCCAGATCGCCACCGGCGCCCTGATCACCTACGTGCTGATCGAACGGGCCATCATCTCCGGACGGCTCACGCCGGCCGCCATGGCGATCATCTCCGCAGCCTTCACCCTCGGCATCCAGCCGACTGGCCTGATCGCCGTCGCCGCACTGCTCGCCGGTGGTCGTCCGCTGCTGCGCATCCTGGTGCGCCGCCGCCGCGTGCTGGGCGTGTGGCCGCTGGTGCTGCCGCTGCTCGCCGCGGGCACGGTGATCCTGACCGTGGTGTTCGCCGACCAGACGCTGGCAACGGTGCTGGAGGCCACCAGGATTCGCACCGCGATCGGCCCGAGCCAGGAGTGGTACACCGAGAACCTGCGCTACTACTACCTGATCCTGCCCACCGTCGACGGCTCGCTGTCGCGCCGGTTCGGTTTCATCATCACCGCACTGAGCCTGTTCGCCTCGCTGTTCATCATGTTGCGGCGCAAGCGGGTTCCCGGTGTGGCCCGCGGGCCGGTATGGCGACTGATGGGCATCATCTTCGCGACGATGTTCTGCCTGATGTTCACCCCCACCAAGTGGGTGCACCACTTCGGCCTGTTCGCCGCCGTGGGCGCGGCGATGGCAGCGGTGGTCACGGTGCTGGCCGGGCCTGCGGTCCTGCGCTCGGCCCGTAACCGGATGGCCTTCACCGCGGCCGTGCTGTTCGTGCTTGCGCTGTGCTTCGCCACCACCAACGGCTGGTGGTACGTGTCCAGCTACGGCGTGCCGTTCAACAACGACAAGCCGAACATCGGCGGAATCACCGTGAGCGCCATCTTCTTCGCGCTGTTCGCCGTCGCCGCGCTGTGGGCGTACTGGCTGCACCTGAGACCCTCTGCCGAGGGCCGGGTGGCGCGGGCACTGACCACCGCACCGGTGCCGATCGCGGCCGGGTTCATGGTCGTGGTGTTCGTCGGTTCGATGCTCTACGGCGTGGTGCGCCAGGACGGCACCTACTCCAACGCGTCCGCGAACCTGCGGGCCTTCGCCGGCGGCTGCGGCCTTGCCGACGATGTGCTGGTCGAACCCGACACCAACGACGGGTTCCTGACCCCGGCGCCCGGGGACTACGGCCCGCTGGGACCGCTGGGCGGCACGGCACCGACCGGGTTCACCCCGAACGGCGTTCCGGACCACATTGTCGCCGAGGCGATTCGGATCACCGTCCCGATGCCGGGCATCGACGCCGACTGGAATGCGCCCGCCGAGCTGAAGACCCCGGGCATCAACGGCTCGACCGTGCCGCTGCCCTACGGACTTGACCCGGCCCGGGTGCCGCTGGCCGGCAGCTACGTCGAAGGCCCGGCCCAGCAGGAGAGCAAGCTGGCCTCCGCCTGGTACCAGCTGCCCGCTCCCGATGCCGCCCACCCGCTGGTGGTCGTCACCGCGGCCGGAACCATCACCGGCAACAGCATTTTCAACGGCCGAACCGAGGGACAGGCGGTCGAGCTGGAGTACGGACGGTCCGGGCCCGACGGCGCCGCCGTCCCGGCCGGACGCGTGACGCCCTACGACCTCGGTCCGATCCCGTCCTGGCGCAACCTGCGCTTCGACCGCAGCGAGATCCCGGCGGACGCGACGTTCGTCCGGGTGATCGCCGAGGACAAGTCGCTGTCTCTCGGCGACTGGATCGCGGTCACCCCGCCCCGCGTTCCCGAGGTCAAGACCGTGCAGGAGTACATCGGCTCACAACAGCCCGTGCTGATGGACTGGGCTGTGGGCCTGGCCTTCCCGTGCCAGCAGCCGATGCTGCACGCCAACGGTGTCACCGAGGTGCCGAAGTTCCGCATCACCCCGGATTACAACGCCAAGATGAAGGACACCGACACCTGGGAGGACGGCATCAACGGCGGTCTGCTGGGCATCAGTGACCTGCTGCTGCGCCAGCATGTGATGGCCACCTACCTGAACAAGGACTGGGGCCGCGACTGGGGCTCGCTGCGCAAGTTCGACACCATCGTCGACGCGACACCCGCCGAGGTCGAGCTCGGGACGGCAACACATTCCGGGCTCTACAAGCCGGGCCGGATCCGTATCAAGCCGTAACGTTCCGGCAGAGGCGGCGAGTGGCCAGTTGTGACACGGGTACGACGAAAAACCGTGTCATAACTGGCCACTCGCGCTATGAGGTACCGCGCTCCGCGGCCGTCACCAGCTTGCGGGCCAGCGTCCCGAGCACTACCCGCAGAACCAGCCAGTAGGCCAGTCCGACCACCCGCCAACGGGTCTCGTACCGTCCCCGCCAGGTCACCTCGGTACCGTCGGCCACCTCGTCAAACGTCACCTGCGCCTGATAGTCGCGGATCGGGCCGTCGGTGAGCATGGTGTAGCCATGCCGGCGATCGGGTTCGTGGATGGTGGTCATCTCGCGGGTCGGTTTCCTGCGCGTGCCCACGGCCCTGATCGCCCCGACCCCGCCGTCATCGGCCGGGCCCCGCGTCTCCCATGCCGAATAGGGGATCAGGGGTGCGGCCCACTCGGACCAGCGGGATCCGTCGGACACGATGGCGAACAGGGCGTGCGGCGACGCCGTGGTGCGGCGACGGACAACGCATTCGAAGTGGCGGTACACGGTCGAGACAATAACAGAACAGTGTTCTATTATTGCGGAATGTCAGAATCCGCTCCGCCGTTCACCCGCGCACGCAGCGACGCGCAACGTCAGGACCGGACGTCCCACGTGTTGGCCGCAACGCGGCGATGCCTCGAGGAAACCGGCGCGGCAACACTGACATTGGGTGACGTGGCCGCAGCAGCCGGACTCGCGAAATCGGGCATCCTGCGGTACTTCGGGTCACGCGAGGCACTGCTGCTGCAGGTGATGTACGACGCGCACCTGACCTGGATCGAGGCCCTCGCCGACGAACTCGGCCGGACAACGCCCGCGGCGGCGCTGGCTCGCACCCTGGCAGATCGCCCGGTGCTGTGCGATCTCATCGCGGCCTCGCCCGTGCTCATCAATCGGCTCGGCCCGCAGGACTTCCGCGCCCTGACCGCTCAGGCCGAAGCGGCACAGCAGCGGCTCGGCGCAGCGCTGCAGCAGTCACTTCCGTTGTCCGACGAACAGCTTCGGTCCCTGACCGCCGCCGTCCACGCCTTCACCGGCACCGCCTGGACGTGGGCGACCCCGCATTCGCCCGGGCGCAACACCATGGTCACCGACTTCGAGGCAACCGTGAGCCGGCTGCTGGAGATCTTCATCGCAGGCCTGCGGGCCTAACCGTAGCGAACACGAGTGTCCTGTGGACAACTTGTGGATAGTTTTCGACAGCCCAAGCATCACAGCTTTTCAGGCGGCACATTTTTGAATTACACGCTTGTGAGTAAGGTTGTGCGTCGGCGGCCTGTCGCAAACCCCGACCGGTGTCACTGTGGAAGAGCGGCCAGGGCGACCGCGGCGGCGTTGGCGCCGCACATACCGTGCGCCCCAGGCCCTGGCGGGGTGGCCGCCGAACACAGGTACATGCCGGGGACACCAATTCGGTACGGCTGCAGCGTAGTACGTGGGCCGAACATCAACTGCCGGATGTCCTTGGCGCCCGTACAGATATCCCCGCCGACGTAGTTGGCGTTGTACACCGACATCTCCGTCGTCGACCGCACCGACATCCCGACGATGCGGTCGCGGAACCCGGGGGCGAACCGCTCGAACTGGCCGATGATCGCCTCGGTCGCGTCACCGGTATAGCCATGTGGCACATGGGCATACGAATACACCGGATTGATGTCGCCGACCGAGCGGCTGGGATCGGCCACATACTGCTGCCCGACGAGTACAAACGGTCGCTGCGGCATCCGGCCGGCGTGGATCTCCCGCTCCGTCGCCGCGACCTCGGCGAAGCTTCCACCCAGATGTACGGTGCCGGCATCCTTGACCGCGGGATTCGTCCACGGCACCGGACCCTGGACCGCGAAGTCGACCTTGAATGCACCTGGACCGTAACGGAATCCACCCAGGCCGCGGGCCACCCGCCGTGGCAGTCGGTCCCCCAGGATGTCGACGACGGCCGTCGGCGCAAGGTCGAACATCGTCACCTCGGCCCGTGGGAGCTGCGCTGCCGACGTGATGCGGACACCGGTTTCCACCTTGACGCCGAGGTCCGCGAGCACCGCAGCCAACGCATCGGTGATGGCCTGCGAACCGCCCTGCGCCACCGGCCAGCCGTGCCGGTGCCCGGCCGTGATGATGCCGAGGCCGATGGCGGACGTCAGCGGATAGTGGAGGGGCCGGAAAGTATGTGCCGCAACGCCACCGAACAATGCCCGGGCCGGTTCGGTACGGAAGAGCCGGGCGAATGCCGACGCCGGGAGCACGGTGGGCGCACCGAAACGGGCCAATGCCACCGGATGCCTTGGCACCCGCAACAGCGGCCCCATGATGTCCTCCGACAGGAGGTCGAAGTTCGCCGACGGCCCGCCGAAGGCCCGACGCCAGCGGCGGCCGTCCGACCCGAGAGCCGCTGCAGTGTCCTCGACACTGCGATACAGCAGGCCGGCCTCCCCGTCGTCGAGCGGGTGCGCGCAATCGATCTCAGGCCATTTCCAGTGCAGTCCATGGCGTTCCAGCCCCAGGCCGCTCAGGAACGCCGAGCCGACCGCCATCGGATGGATCGCCGAGCATTGGTCGTGAACCAGGCCCGCGATGTCGCCCTCGCCGGAACGTACCCCACCGCCGATCTCGTCGGCAGCCTCCAGCACGGTGACGTCCAGTCCGGCCTGGGCCAGGGTGATGGCGGCCGCGAGACCGTTGGGCCCGGCGCCGACCACAAGCGCGGTAGTCATGCGTGGTGCCCTCCTGCCGTACGCCCTGGAAACGAAGGTTAGATCGGGGTCAGCCCGTGCTTGCGCTGAACCTTGGGCATGTTCTGCTTGTCCCGCAACAGGTGCAGGGACTTGCGGAGCAGCAACCGGGTCTCGTGCGGCTGGATCACCCCGTCGATGTATCCGCGCTCGGCCGCGATCCACGGCGTGGCCAGGTTGAGGTTGTAGCCCTCGATGAAGTCGGCACGGATCTTCTGCACCTCGGGCGCGGTCGGATCCGGGAATCGCTTCACCAACAGCTGCGCCGCGCCCTCGGCGCCGATCACCGCGATACGCGCGGTCGGCCAGGCGAAGTTCAGGTCCGCCGAGAGCTGCTTGGAGCCCATCACCGCGTACCCGCCGCCGTAGGCCTTGCGGACGACGATGGTCACCTTCGGCACATCGGCCTCGACGATCGCGTTGAAGAACCGGCCACCACGCTTGATGATGCCGTCCTTCTCCTGCTGCACACCCGGCATGGCGCCCGGGGTGTCGACCACGAAAACCAAAGGCAGGTTGAAGGAGTCGCAGAACCGGATGAAGCTCGCGGCCTTGTCGGAGGCATCCGTGTCCACCACACCGGACAGGAACATCGGCTGGTTGGCGATCACACCGACCGGCCGACCGTCCACCCGCGCGAACGCGGTGATCATCGCGGGGCCACGCTGCTCGGCGATCTCGAAGACGTCACCGTCGTCGAAGATCCGCAGCAGGATCTCGTGCATGTCGTACGCCGTGTTGTCGGAATCCGGCACGATCGAATCCAGCTCGAGATCGTGCGGGGTGATCTCGGGTTCCAGACCCGGGTTCACGATCGGGGCATCGTCGAAGTGGTTGGCGGGCAGGAACGAAAGGTAGTCGCGCACGTACTGGAACGCGGCCGCCTCATCCTCGACAACCTTGTGGATGTTGCCGCGCTGGGCCTGCACGTCGGCGCCGCCAAGCTCGTCGAACGTCACATCTTCACCGGTGACGTCCTTGATCACGTCCGGGCCGGTGATGAACATGTAGCCCTGGTCGCGCACCGCCACCAGCAGATCGGTCTGGATCGGCGAATAGACCGCGCCGCCAGCGCATTTGCCCAGGATGATGGAGATCTCCGGGACCAGACCGCGCAGCATCTCGTGCCGGCGGCCGAGTTCGGCGTACCAGGCCAGCGAGGTCGCCGCGTCCTGGATGCGGGCGCCGGCGGAGTCGTTGATCCCGATGATCGGGCAGCCGACCATGGCCACCCACTCCATCAGCTTGGCGACCTTGCGGCCGAACATCTCACCGACCGAACCCTGGAACACCGTCTGGTCGTGGCTGAACACGCCGACCGGGCGGCCGTTGATGGTTCCGTGCCCGGTGACCACGCCGTCGCCGAAGAGCGCATTGGGATCACCCGGGGTCTTGGCCAGTGCGCCGATCTCCAGGAAGCTGCCCGGATCGAGCAGTGCGTGGATGCGGGCACGGGCGCTCGGGATGCCCTTCTTGTCCCGTCGCGCAATGGCTTTGGGGTCGCCCGGCTCTTTGGCCAGTTCCAGCTTCTCGCGGAGCTCGGCCAGGAGTTCAGCCGTGGTCTTGTTCGTCACTTGCTCTCGCTCTCGGCTTCGATACGGTTGATCGCTTCGCTCATGTGAGCACCGACTTTGGCAATGTACGGCTCATCGATGGCCTGGATGTGCTCGCCCCCGATGGGCACCACCTCGAGATCCTTGACGTACTCGCCCCAGCCGCCGTCGGGCTTGCGGGTCGCGTACGCGGGCTCGAAGACGATGGCGTCATCGTGGTACCGGTCGGCCAGGTACAGCGTGACGTGGCCGTCGTACGGCTGGACCTCGATGGTGGCCAGAGCCCGCTGATCCAGGTACGACGTGCGCTGATGCTCGATGATCCCGCCCGGGATCTGCACACCGCTGTCCTTGATCGCGTCCAGGACGAACTTCACCTGGCCCTCGTCGTCGAGCTGCTCCAGCTCCTCGTAGGGAATCGCCGGGATCTCGACATTGAACGTGCGCTGGGCGAACAGGGCGTAGCGGTCCCAACGGGCCCGCATACCTTCCTTGCTCTGGTCGATCGGCTCGCCAGGAAGCGCGAGGTCGATCAGCCCGACGAACCGGACATCGGCACCGGCCTGCTTCAGCCCGATCGCACACGCGTAGGCCAGTGCCCCGCCCAGCGACCAGCCGGCCAGCATGAACGGACCGTTGTGCATCGCCAGCAGCTTGGGCACGTACTCGGCGGCACGCTCCTCGATCGCACCCTCGACCCGCTCGATTCCGTAGATCGGGGTATCGGCAGGCAGCCGCTTGATCAGCGGCTCGTAGACGACGGTGGATCCGCCGGCGGGGTGGAACACGAACAAGGGAACCTTGGACGCGCCCGCTGTGTTTTCGCGTGGAGCACGCAGCGTACGGACAAATCCGTCCACCACACCCTCTTCGAGCTGATCGCGCACGATCGTGGACAGCTCTTCGATGGTCTTGGCCGAACGCACCTGTTCGACGGTGACGGTGCCCTCAGCGCGCTCGGAGAGCCGCTCGGACAGCTTGGTCGCGGTCTCGACATCGACGAAGGGCAACTCGTTGAAGATGCCGCTCGGCGACTTGCCGGTGACGATCGCCCAGGTGGCGAAGGTGACCCGCTCCGCGGCGTCACGCGGGGGTACGTCGGCGCCGAGCGCCTCGGTGACCGCCTCCTGGGTGAGCACCTTGGCAGCTGCGGCAGCCGCGGTGGCCTTGCTGGGTCCGCTCGGATCGCTCGGCGGCGCCGGCACGGCCGGTCCGCTCGGATCACTCGGGGGCGGTGGGATCTCCAGGCCCTCGATGGCGGCGGCCTCGGCAGCGGGATCCACCCCGCTGTCCTCGGAGTCCTGCTCCCCCAACGGATGCCCGGACTCGGCCAGCTTGGCCTCGAGCTCAGCGACCGTCGAGGCACCACCCAGGAGTTCGGACTGCTCGGCGGCGATCTCCTCGGCCGTCTTGCCCTTCTGGGATTCGGCGATCTGATCGACCTCGTCGCGGTGCTCGATCGCGTACTTGAGCAATTCCTCGATGTTGTAGAGGTTGGCGTCGCGCACCGCGGTCAGCTGGATCGGCGGAATGTCGAAGTCGTACTCGACCCGGTTCTTGATCCGGACCGCCATCAGGGAATCCAGGCCCAGCTCGATCAGCGGCACCTCCCAGGGCAGGTCCTCTGGCTCGTAGCCCATGGCACCGCCGACGATGGCGCCGAGGCGCTGCGCGACCGTCTCACCCGAATCGGCCGACCACTTGGCAAATCCCGCGCCCATGCCCGCGCCCTTGGTCAGGTTGTCGGACAGAATGGCCGCGTCGTCCTCGACCACGGGCTCAGCCGCTGCCGGGGCAGCCGAAACCTGCTCGGCGACAACGCCGGCGCCGACGGCAGTCGGCAGCGCAGCCGCGGCACCGCCGCGGCTCACGATCGCGTCGTAGACCAAACAGAAGGAAGACTCGCCCCCGTTATCCAACCGGGCGTGCACCTGCACCGAGGCACCGCCGGGGTGCCGGGTCAGCGTGGTGACCAGACGCGAGCCCTCGGCGGGCACCGCACGCTGCTCGGACGCGGTGAGCTTGGCATCCGGGAGCACCTGCGCGGCAGCCGCTTTCACCAGTGCGGCGAGGTCAGCGGCGCCCTTCGAGACGAACTCCCAGACATGCTTGCCGTCGGGTGTCGCGACGTGGTTGCCGGGCATCACTGCCGAGCTGTCCGCGGTGAACTGGGCATCCAGCCAATGCTGCTTGCGCTTGAAGCGGGTGGGCGGGATGTTGGCGAAGTCCAGGGCACCAGCCAAACCGCTGGACTTGCGCGGGAACAGGGTCCGGAAGTCCAGGTCGTGGCCGTGCACGAACAGGTGGGCCATGGCCGTGACCATCGACTCGACCTCGTCCTGCTTGCGGGCCAGGGTCGCGATCAGCTGCGCGTCGTGGAGACCGGCCGATGCGGTGGTCAGCCCAACCTGCATGAGCGCCACCGGGTTCGGCGCCAGCTCGAGGAACGTGGTGTGACCGTTGTCCACCGCGTTGCGGATGCCGTGGGTGAAGTAGACGCTGTGCCGCAGCCCCTTCTTCCAGTACTCCACGTCGTGGATCGGCTCGGCGCCGGCACGGATGAACTTGCCCTCGTGCACGGTCGAGAAGTAGCCCGTGGTCAGCGGATGCGGTTCGATACCTTGGATTTCGGCGGACAGCTCACCGAGTAGCGGATCCATCTGCTGGGTATGGCTGGCACCCTTGGTCTGCAGCTTGCGGGCGAACTTGCCCTCGGCTTCGGCACGGGCGATGATCGCGTCGATCTGCTCCGGCGGGCCACCGATGACGGTCTGGGTCGGGGCGGCGTAGACACACACCTCGAGGCCCGGGTAGTCCGCGAACACGGTCTTGATCTCGTCGGCCGAGTACTCCACGAGCGCCATCAGCCGGATGTACTCGCCGAACAGCATCGCCTCGCCCTCACCCATCAGGTGCGCGCGCGAGCAGATGGTCCGGGTGGCATCGGCCAGCGACAGGCCGCCCGCGAAGTAGGCGGCGGCCGCCTCGCCGAGCGACTGTCCCACCACCGCACCGGGTTTCGCTCCGTGTGCCTTGAGGAACTCACCGAGCGCGATCTGGAGGGCGAAGATCACCGTCTGGACCACTTCGATCGGGTATTCGCAGGTGTCGTTGGTGTAGTCGATCGCGTCGTCGAGGATCAGTTCGACAATCGAGTACCCGCGCTCGTCCTGGATGTAGGCATCGACCTTGTCGATCCACTCGGCGAAGACCGGCTCGCGCAGGTAGAGGCTCTTGCCCATCTTGCGGTGCTGCGCACCGAAACCGGCGAGCACCCAGACCGGGCCGTTGGTGACCGGGCCGTCGGCCGAGATCACCGTCGGATGCTGCTTGCCCTCGGCGATCGCCCGCAGGCCCTTGATCGCCTCGTCGTGGTCATGGGCCAGCACCACGGCGCGGGAACGGCCGTGGTTGCGGCGCGACAACGAGCGTCCGATGGATTCCAGGGACGCCTCGCGCCCCTCGGGGCTGTCGATCCAGTCCGCCAGCTCGGCCGCGGCGACCTTCTTGCGAGAGGTCAGGAATGCCGAGATCGCGAGCGGGACAACCTTTTTGACGGGCTCGGCGGCGTCAGCCGCGGCCAGCTCTTCGCGGGCCGCCTCGATCAGCCGCTTGGCCTCGTCGGTCAGGCCGGGCAGTTCGTGGTTCGCCTCGTCGTAGGCGGGGTACTCACCGGCCCCGGAATCAGACTCAGCCTCGTCGTGAATGAATTCGCCGTACTCGTCCATCCGCACCCCGCCGACGTACACGGCGTCGGCGTCCTCGGAAGACGACTTGTCCTCGGCGGACTGCGGCGCCGGTTCTGGTTCAACCAGATCCGACGGCAGCACCTCGCGCAGCACCAGGTGCGCGTTGGCGCCACCGAAGCCGAAGCCCGAGACACCGGTGATGGCGTGTCCGCTGTAGCGCGGCCACTCGGAGACGGTGTCGTTGACCTTGAGGTGTTCCTTGTCGAAGTCGATGTACGGGTTGGGGCCCGCGTAGTTGATCGACGGGGGCAGCTTGTCGCGCTGCAGCGACAGGGTCATCTTCGCCAGGCTGGCCGCGCCGGCAGCCGACTCCAGGTGTCCCACATTGGATTTCACCGCGCCCAGCAGGGCGGGCTTGTCGGCATCGCGACCGCGGCCGACCACGCGGCCCAGTGCGTCGGCCTCGATCGGGTCACCCAGGATGGTGCCGGTGCCGTGCGCCTCGATGTAGTCGACGTCGCGCGGGTTGATCCCGGCGTCCTTGTAGGCCTTGCGCAGCACGTCTTCCTGCGCGTCCGGGTTGGGCGCGAGCATGCCGTTGGAACGGCCGTCGTGGTTGACCGCGCTGCCGGCGATCACGGCAAGAATGGTGTCCCCGTCGCGGCGGGCATCGGAGACCCGCTTGAACACCAGCATGCCGCCGCCCTCGGAGCGGGCGTAACCGTTGGCGTCGGAGGAGAAGGACTTGATCCGGCCGTCCGGGGCCAGCACTCCGCCGACCTCGTCGAAACCGATGGTGACGATCGGGGTGATCATGGCGTTGACACCACCGACGATGGCCACATCGGCCTCGCCGGAGCGCAGCGCCTGCACACCCTGGTGCGCGGCGACCAGCGAGCTGGAGCAGGCGGTGTCGACCGACACCGACGGCCCGCGGAAGTCGTAGAAGTACGACACCCGGTTGGCGATGATCGAGGTGGCGGTGCCGGTGATCGCGTAAGGGTGCGCGGCCGTGGGGTCCATCAGGGCGAGGAACTGGTAGTCGTTGTTCGAACTACCCACGTACACCGCGACATTGGTGCCGCGCAGGCTCGACGCCGGGATGCGGGCATGCTCGAGGGCCTGCCAGGTCAGTTCGAGCGCCATCCGCTGCTGCGGATCGATGTTGTCGGCCTCCATCTTCGACAGCGCGAAGAACTCGGAGTCGAAACCCTTGATATCCGAGAGATAGCCGCCGCGGATGCTGGCCTTGCCGACACGTTCGGCGATCCGCGGCTCGGCGAGGAACTCCTCCCAGCGGCCCTCGGGCAGGTCCGTGATGGCATCGCGACCTTCGAGCAGCGCCTCCCACATCTCGTCAGGGGAGTTCATGTCCCCTGGGAAGCGGGTTGCGACGCCGACGATCGCGATGTCCTCGACATCGGCGTCGCGCGACCAGTCCGCGTCATCGGTGTTCTCGGGCTCTGGTTCGCCCTCGATGATCACGGTCGCCAGCGACTCGATGGTCGGGTGCCGGAACAGCACCGTGGCGGTCAGCGTGACCCCGGTGAGGTCCTCGATGTCGCTGGCCATGGCCACCGCGTCGCGCGAGGACAGACCCAGCTCGATCAGCGGAGTGGTCTCGTCGATCGCGTCAGGCGACTGACTGGTGGCGGTTGCCACCGCCTTACGCAGCCACTCCCGCATCTCCGCGACGGTCAGGTCGGGGCGCTGCGCCGGTGTCGCAGCGGGCTGGGTGCCCTCTGGAAGATTCGAATTGCTTTGTGTTTCATCCATATTCAGGTCACCTTGCATCAGAACGGGCTGGTCGGCCACGTGTCGTTGGCTTAGAGGTTCGGTCAGTCCGTCTCATCCGGGAAGTCGTTCGCGATCTTCCCGGCGCGCAGAGAGCCGTCCAGGTACGCGGAGCGGCAGGCCCGGCGACCGATCTTGCCGCTGGAGGTACGCGGGACGGCGCCGGCGGCGGTCAGCAGCACGTCGCGCACGGTGACACCGTGGCGCACGGCGATCGCCGCGCGGATGTCGTCGGTGATCGGGCCGACCTCGAGCTTGTGGGAGCCGGGTGCGCGCTCGGCGACGATGACCAGCTGCTCGGAGCTGTCGTCGTCGTCACGGTGCAGGCCGGCGTGCGCGTTCTCGAACACCTCGGCGGGCAGCTGATTGGCCGGCACCGAGAAAGCCGCGACGTAGCCGGTGCGCAGCGCCTTGCTGGCTTCCTGCGCCGAGTACTCCAGGTCCTGCGGGTAGTGGTTGCGGCCGTCGATGATGACCAGGTCCTTGACGCGGCCGGTGATGTAGAGGTCGCCGTCGTAGAAGGCGCCGTAATCGCCGGTGCGAACCCAGGTGGCGTCGTCGTCGGCACCCTCTGCGTGGGACGGGCTGGTCCGCGACTTGAGGGTGTTCTGGAATACCTGGACGGTCTCTTCGGGCTTACCCCAGTAGCCGGTGCCCATGTTCTGGCCGCTCATCCAGATCTCGCCGACCTGTCCGTCGGGCAGCTCGGTGGCGGTCTCGGCGTCCACGATGACGGCCCACTCAGAGACGCCGACCTTGCCGGCCGAGGCCTGCGCGACCGCCTTGATCGAATCGCCGTCCACCTCGACGATGCGACCGGTGTTGAGCTCGTCGCGGTCGACGTAGATGATCTTGGGCTCTTCGGCGGCCGGGGTGGTCGACACCATCAGCGTGGCCTCGGCCAGACCGTAGGACGGTTTGATGGCCTTGGCCGGGAAGCCGAAGGGGCTGAAGGCCTCGTTGAACCGGCGCACGGTGGCCGCCGAGATCGGCTCGCTGCCGTTGAGCACGGCCTTGACGTTGGAGAGATCGAGCGCCGCCTCACCTTCTTTCGGGACACCCCGGGCAGCGGCGTGGTCGAACGCGAAGTTCGGCGCCACCGAGATGACACCGCCGGTGTCGCCTTCCTTGCGGGCCATCTCGCGGATCCAGCGCTCCGGCCGGCGCACGAATGCGGCCGGGGTCATGAAGGTGAAGTAGTGGCCGATCATCGGGGCGATCAGCCCGGTGACCAGACCCATGTCGTGGAAGAACGGCAACCAGGACAGGCCACGGTCGCCCTCCTCACCTTCGAGCGCCTCGACGATCTGCACGACGTTGGTGGCCATGTTCAGGTGGGTGATCTGCACACCGGTCGGGATCCGGGTCGAGCCGGAGGTGTACTGCAGGTAGGCGATGGTGGACTCGTCGACGTCCTCGAAATGGACCCAGGTGGCGGCGACGTCGTCGGGCACGGCGTCGACCGCGATGACACGGGGACGCTGGTTGGCCGGTCGGCTGCGGAAGAACTTGCGGACGCCCTCGGCGGCCTCGGTGGTGGTCAGGACCGCCGCGGGGTGGCAGTCGTCCAGCACCGCGTGCAGGCGGCCGACGTGGCCGGGCTCGGACGGGTCGAACAGCGGCACCGCGATGCGTCCGGCATAGAGCGCACCGAAGAAGGCGACGAGGTAGTCGAGGTTCTGCGGGCACAGGATGGCGACCCGGTCACCGGGTTGGGTGACCTGCTGAAGCCGTGCGGCCACCGCCTTGTTGCGGGCGCTGAACTGCGCCCAGGTCAGGTCGCGGGCGACACCGTCGCGCTCGGTCGAGAAGTCCAGGAAGCGGTATGCCAGCTTGTCGCTACGAACCCTGGCCCAACGCTCGACGTGCTCGACGATGCTAGCGCCGTCAGGGAACTTGATCTGACCGTCCTTGATGAACGGATTGATGAACGGCATATAACTCTCCTGTCAGAGCCGTACTCGTCGCGTTGTCGCACGTCACTGGAGGTGCGTTGCAGCCACTCGGGCGGCCGTACGTACCCAAACCCGGACGATCGTACCGGGCGCGGCGACCACGCCTACGAGTCAGCTGACGGCTCTAGTCAACCAACCACGCACGCGCAAAGCTCTTATTTTTCTCTTAATGTTAAGGGACCGTGACGGTCCCGGCCAAATCCGCCACGCGAGTCGCGGTCCGGGCGTGTTCGGTGTCAACCGTGCTTCGGGTGCGGCGCGTTGTCCACCAGGCCCTTGGCCCAGCTCAGCGTCCACTGCGTGGCGGTCTCCCCGTTCTCCACCCAGAACTGCGGGGTGTTGTACAGGGCGTGCACCGGCCCGGCCGCGCTGCCGGTCAGTGTCTCCAGGGTCTTGGGCAGGTTGAAGATCGAGAACGCCTCCTCGGGCGCCGAACAGATCAGGTCTCCCTTGCCGCAGATCTGATTGGTCCGGTCGTTGAGCGCCCCGAAACCGCCCTGCCGCGGTCCCGTCATGGTCAGGCCCATCTCGGACAGCACCGGCACCTCGTGCAAGGTGATCTCGGCGCCCTGACCCGGCGGGTTGGGACCGATGTCCTGCCCGACACCGAGCTGGCGGCGCCCGTCGGCGATCAATGTCACGCCCAGCACCAGGTCCTCGTCCACCGGCCCGCGGCCGTTGCCGATGTCGCTGGCCAGGTCCCCACCGATCACCGCGCCCTGCGAGAACCCGGCGATCACATAGCTGGTCAGCGGGCACCGGTCGTTCATGTCCGTCATCGCCTTGACCGCGGTGCGCTTCCCCTCGGCGCGGCTGTCGTTGTAGGACATCTGCTTGTCGGCGGCGAACGGGTTATGGAACTGCGCGGTGTAGGGCACCGTGTAGACCTCGAGCCGGTCCTTGCCGAACTGCTCGGCCATCGGCCGGCTGATATTCGTCATCAGCGACAGCGGGAACTGCGTCGGGTTGAACGGGTCGTCCTGCGGCGAGGACTCCCAGGTACCGGGGATCGAAACCAGCATCACGTCGGGGCAGTCGGCGGACTGGAACTCCGGGCGCGGCTTACGCGTCGTCGACGGGCCCGGAACCCCGACCGGCGGCTGGGCCGACGGCGGCGCCGACGGGCTCTCGGGACGACGCAGGTAGATCACCACGATGGACACCACCAGCACCACGACGAGTGCCATCGCCCCGGCGGCGATCAGTGCCAGGATGCGGTGCCGCTTCCGGCGGCCGGCATTTTTTGCCATGGGTTACTCGGGCTCCTCGCGTGCGGTGCGGTGATCTGCTTGTCAGCAGAGATGTTCGGTGGCGATACGGATGTAGTCGGTGGCGGCGGCGTCGATCTCGCCGGACGTCGGGCTCTCCGAGGTATGGGCAGCCCGGACATCGCTACGCACCAACGGCAGGACGAAATCCCGTACCGCCTGGTCGTTCAGCTTGGCGGCGTGAGCCTGGCACACGTACGACCCGATCGACAGCGCCAGCAGCTCACTGGACGGGTTGATCCCCGTGTCCTTGAGCTTGTCGAGATAGGTGTGCTGCTGCGACGTGAGGTCCAGCTCACCGGGGCGGCCCTGCTGGGGTTGCGCGGACACCGCCTGCGGCTGTGCCCCGTTGACCTGTGACGTCGGCAGGGCCAGCGGCGCCATGATGTCGCCGCCGGCGTCGCACGCCGTGAGCAACGACGCAGCGGACACCGCTGCCACCAGGGTGGCCGACCGTACCGTGTGCTGCACGCTTCCACCGTACCGGCTGGTGAAAAGTGCCCCGGCGCAGCTGATTCTGGTCACCACGGCCGCCCGCCCGGACCGCTACTTGATGGTCGCGACCAGTTCACCCGACATCTGTGCCAGCTGCGGCGCCCAGCTACCCCAGTCATGCTGGCCCCCGGCCGGCATGTCGAAGTGGCCGTTGCTGCCGCCGACCGAGCGGTAGTGCTGGTAGAAGGACCGGTTGCTGCCCTGCGCCAGATCGCAGACACCGATCATGGCAGCCGGATCGCTGCATGTCAGCGCGGCGGGGCTGTACACCCACAGCCGGGTATTGGCATCGGCCAGCAACTGCACGTGCACGTCGGGGTCATGCCACTTCCAGCGGCCCAGCTGTGGGGCACCCCACATGCCGTAGCTGTCCACCCCGCCGAACTGCGCCATGCCTGCGGTGATCGCGCCGTTGAGAGTGGTGGCCGACGGAGTCAGGAAACCCGACAGCGATCCGGCGAAGCGATACCGGTCGGGGTGGAATGCGGCCAGTGTCAGCGCGGCGGTGCCGCCCTGCGAGGCGCCCACGACCCCGTGCCCGCCGGGGGCCAGCCCCTTGTTGGCGGCCAGCCAGTCCGGCAGCTCGGCGGAGAGGAAGGTCTCCCACTGCTTGCTGCCGTCCTGCTCCCAGTTCGTGTAGAGGCTGAACGCGCCGCCGGCCGGGGCCGCCACCGAGATACCTCGGCCGGCCAGGGTCGACATCGCATGACCTGCGTTGACCCAGTTGCTGACATCAGGGGCCGCGTTGAACGCATCGAGCAGGATCACCGCGTGCGGGCCACCGCCCTGGAAGGCCACCGGAATGTCGCGACCCATGGCCGCCGACGGAACCATCAGGTATTCGACACCATCGGCCCGAGCCGGTGCGCCCGCCATCGCGGACACGGTCCACAGGCCGGCGCCCAGTACCGGCGCCAGCAGGGCCAGCAGCATCGCCCGCATCAGACTCAACGCACGTCTCATCATCAACCTCTCCTGCTGCCTGCCGGACTTCGCTGTGTCCTACACATTTGGGCCCACCGCACACGTAACCCGCGTTGTAGTGAACCACATCGACCTCACAGCCGGGGTGAATCACCAGGTCCGGAAACGGCTGACGGCGGCGACCCCGTGGGGATCGCCGCCGTCAGGCGTCGTACGTGTCAGGTCGCCACCTACCGCCGGATCAGGCGGTCGGCGTGGCGCCCAGGACGCGCTGCAGGTCAGGCTTCATGGCCTGCAGCTGCTGGCCCCAGTAGGCCCAGTTGTGCGTACCGCTCTGCGGGAAGTTGAACACTGCGTTCTTGCCGCCGGCCGCGATGTACTTCTCCTGGAAGGTGGAGTTCGTGCGGCACACGAAGCCCTCGAGGAACTTGGCGGGCATGTCGGCGCCACCGAGCTCGCCCGGCTTGCCGTTACCGCAGTACACCCAGAGCCGGGTGCCGTTGTTGGCCAGGGTCGCGACGTTCTCGGTCGGGTCGTTGGCCTTCCAGGCGTTGTCCGGATCGCCAGTCTTGCCCCACATGTCGTCGGCCTTGTAGCCGCCGGCGTCACCCATCGAGATACCGATCAGCATGGGCCACCAGCCCTCGGACGGGTTCAACGTGCCCGACAGGGAGGAGGCGTAGATGAACTGATCCGGGTGGCGAGCCGAAAGCATCAGCGCCGACGAACCGGCCATCGACAGACCGACCACAGCGCTGCCGGTCGACTTCACGTCCTTGTTGGCCGCCAGCCACGCCGGGAGCTCCTGGGTCAGGAAGGTCTCCCACTTGTAGGTCTTGCAGCCGCCGTCCTTGCTGCCACAGGCCGGCTTGTACCAGTCGCTGTAGAAGCTGGACTGGCCACCGACCGGCATGACAACCGAGATGCCGGAGTTCAGGAACCACTCGAACGTCGGCAGTTCGATGTCCCACCCGTTCTGGTCTTCGCGAGCGCGCATACCGTCGAGCAGATAGAGCGCAGGTGCACCCGCGCCACCGCTCTGGAACTCGACCTTGATGTCACGTCCCATCGCTGCCGACGGGACTTCGAGATACTCGACCGGTAGGCCGGGCCGAGACCAGGCTCCAGCGGTTGCCGAGCCGCCTACGACGCCAACCAGGCCAGGCAGCACGGCTGCTGCGGCGACCGCAACCGTCAACCGGCGCGACAGGCCGCGCATCTTCCCAACGAACTTCATACCGCTCCCTATCTGAATCTCTTCTTCGTATTCCGCACATCGATACACACCGACGTAAGCGGCTCACGTGCCCGTGTAGTCAACCACACGAACTCGTGTTGCTTCTCTGCAGCAGTTGTCGTCCCTGGTCGCCCCTCAGCCGTTGATGGTCGCGATCAGGTCTGGTTTGAAGGCCCTCGGTTGAGCGGCCCGATCCGGCCGGGCGTGGTTGCCCGCCGGGGGAAAATGAGAGCTCACGTTGCTGCCGGCCGCGTTGCCGTGGGCAGCGTGAAAGTCCTTGTTGCACTTGATCGGGTCGTTGCGCGTCCTGGCGCCGGTGCGCAATGCCGGCAGCGACGTGGCACGGGTGGGCCGGCCCGGGTGGTAGGCCGACATGATCGACGCGGCCCCGCCCGACAGCGGCAATCCCTGCGCGGCGTTGCCGGCCCGGACGACCTGCCTGTCGGCGGCAATATAAGCCGGGAACTTCTGTGTGAGGAAGGTCTCGCGAGACAACACACCGGCTGCGGCCGTCGGTAAGCGCGGACCCCAAGGGCGCATACCGGAGACACCAGAGGTCAGCATCGGTTTCTCGTACCGTCCGTTCAAGATCGATCACGCGGGCTCGTCTGGGTATCGGTGCCGCCCGCCCGGGCGTTACCGAATACACAGAATTCGGTCCTACGATCTCGCGCGCGGTCACGGTCCGGTGGCGGGCATCCCCGTGTACGGCGGGTTCTTGGGCTCGGGCACCGGCAGTCCGCACCGCTTCAGGTCATAGAGCGGCACCCGGTCGATCCGGTACTTGGTGAACTCGTACGCGTGCACCAAGTTGGACAGGAACCGCCGCGGGCTCATCTCCCCGCGGACCGAGTTCAGCATCGACTCGGTGGCCGGGCAGTCCAGTGCGGCCTCCGCCTGCGAGATCCAGTCCTCGTCCAGGTAGGGCGGGATCCACTGTTTGGTCTTGAGGAAGGGCCCTTCGGCCACCGCCCAGTCCGGGAACAGGTTCTTGTCGTGGCCGATGCGGCCGTCGGTGAGCCGCTGGGTGTGCATCGCCAGCGGATTCGTCAGACCGATCTGGTCGATGACCCGCACATCGAGTCCGACGTTCATGCCGAGCATGCCCATGTTGGTGAAGAACACGGTGTGCGGGGTTTTCAGCGCCCGACGGTCCGTCGGGCTCAGGTCCGCCGGCGGCGGATACGCGGGGACGACGTCCCATTGGTCATAGTTGCCCGACGGCAACAGCAACGCCCCGTCGGGGGTGTTGTTGATCGCGGTCAGCACCGCACGCATCCGGGGATAGTCCAGGTAGTCGGCGGCGGTCAGCGGGTGCGCATGACCGGTGGCCTGCGAGTAGAACCGGCGCTCGTCGACGATTCCGGTGTAGGTGACCCGGGTGCCGTCGGCCCCCAGGCCCGGCGAGTTGGCGGCCCAGATCGACCAGCCCACCACCGAGGCCCACAACACGCTGGTGGCCGCGGCCAGCAGGTACCCGGTTTCCCGGGTGAACCTGGTGCCGTCCGGCATCACGACCGGTATGACCGCGACGGGCATCAGCAGGCAGAACAGCGGGGTCAGCAGCACTCGGCCGTGCATGAAGTCACCACCCTGGCGCACCCAGTAGATGCCCTGCAGCAACCCGCTGGCGAACATGAAAAGCACTACGGCGGCAGGACTCTGGACGGTGCGGGCCAGCCAGCCGTAGCCACGGGGCACCTGATGGCGCACCCACCACGGCCGGGTCCGCGTGGTCAGCAGCACCGCGCCGAGGGCGGCCAGCAACAGCACCGGCACCCACAGCAGGTACGGGTGGTTGAAATTGGTGAGATAGGTCAGGCCCTGAGCCCACTTGGACCCCGACGCGTCCTTGGCCACCGCGGTGCCCGGCACGATCAGCCCGTAGTAACCCATCCGGAAGATCTGGTAGGCGACCGGCAGCAGTCCGCCGGCCACCAAGATCAGGACGCGGCGACGCCAGCCCCGCGCGGCGATCAGCATCATGACCAGAGCGCCACCGCCGATCAACGCCAACTCGGGGCGGATCAGCACACTGAGCCCGGCCAGGGTCGCCAGCGCACCATCGAAGTACTTGCTGGACGCCGGATTCGGTGCCCCCTTGGCCACGCCGCGGCGCGTCGCCGGAGCCGCGCGCAAGGCCTGCGACCAGCACACCAACATCCACCACAGCAGGCCCAGATAGGCCAGTACCAAACCGTTTTCGAGCCCCGACGTCGCGAAGTCGCGGGCCGGCGGGACGGCGATGTAGACCAGCGCACCGGCGGGCAGCAACAGGGCACGGCGGCCCTGCAGGCTCGGGGCGTACAACCGGCCGGTGCCGAGCATTGCCAGGACGACACCGAGCACACTCAGCGTCAGCGCGAGGGCCAGCGCCACGTACTCCATCCGGACCGAGCCGCCGAGCCAGGCACCCAGCGTCACCAGATAGGTCCACGCGGTCGAGGTGTTGGCTTCGATCCGCTCACCCGCATTGAAGACGGGACCGTTGCCCGCCAGCAGGTTTCGGACCGTCCGCAGCACGATCAGACCGTCGTCGGCGATCCAGCGGCGTTGCCAGGCGCCCCAGCCGAACAGCCCGGCCACCACGACCACACTCACCCACAGGCTGACCCGCACCGAGACGTCGTAGGGAAACACCGGCCACCGCGCCAACCGCGCACCCACGCCGCCGGCCAGGCGGCGCAGCGTAATCCGGTCAGCTGAAGTAGATGGCTGCACCGATGGTTCCGATCCAGGCCAGGAACAGGATCTGCAGCACTCGGTCTTTCAGCGCAATCTCCTCAGGCTCACCGGCGATGCCACCGTCGATGTCAACCGCATAGCGCAGGATCGCGATCGTGAACGGAACCATCGTGATCGCGTACCAGGATGCGTCCTGGCCGTCGAGTCCCAGCGCGTCGTTGGCGCTGTCGCGCCCGAAGGCCCACAGGCCATAGCAGAGCACCATCGCGGTGGCCGACAACGTCCACACGAAGCGCAGGTAGCTGCTCGTGTAGCTCTCCAGCGACTTGCGGATCTTGGCCCCGGTGCGCTCTGCCAGTTGCAGCTCGGCATAACGCTTTCCGGCGGCCATGAACAGCGAGCCGAAGGCCATCACCAACAGGAACCACTGTGACAGCGGGATATCGGCGGCCACGCCACCGGCGATCGCGCGGAGCAAGAACCCCGAGGACACGATGCAGATGTCGAGCACGGCCTGGTGTTTCAGTCCGAAGCAGTACGCGAGCTGGATGGCGATGTAGACCGCCATCACCAGCGCCAGGTCGGGGGTCAGCAGCCACGAGATGCCGAGCGAGGCCACCGCGAGAACAACGGCCAGTGTGTAGGCCATCCACTCCGGTACCACGCCGGCGGCGATGGGCCGGAACCGTTTCGTCGGATGGGCGCGGTCGGCCTCGACGTCACGGGCATCGTTGATGAGGTAGATCGACGACGCGGCCAGACAGAACACCACGAACGCGATCGAGACCTTGTAGGCGAGGTCGCCGTAGTCGTACTCGATGCCGCTGCCGACGGCGGCCAGCGGGGCCGCCAGCACGAGCAGGTTCTTGATCCACTGACGCGGACGGACGGCCTTGATCAGCCCCGCGGCCAGATTCTTCGGCGGACCGAGTTCCGGCACCACTTCCTCACTCATTTGGCCACGGTCTCCTCAGTCCCGACACCGGCAGTTCTTCCGACCACCGAACCCACGGCCGCCCCGACGGCCACGCCGGTGAGCACATCGGTGGGATAGTGCACGCCCAGCACCAGGCGCGACAGCGCCATGGGCACCACCAGCACCGCACGCACCGGCAGACCGGTGGTCCGGGCCAGCAGCACGGCAGCGGCGGCGGTCGAGGTGGCATGTGCCGAGGGGAAACTCAACCGGCTCGGTGTCCCGACGTTCACGGCGATATCGGGGTGGTGCGGCCGCTCGCGGCGGACCACCCGCTTGATCAGGACCGCGGCGGCATGGGCAGCAAAGGCACCGAGGCCCACAGCGATCCATGACTTGCGCTTGGCGGGCTGGGCCAGCGCACCGGCAGCTGCGAGCCCGAGCCAACCCAGGCTGTGCTCGCCGAAATGCGACAGCGCACGAGCGCCGGTCAGTACGCCCGGCCGGGTGGCCAGGGCAGACTGCACGGCAACCAACACGGCGTCCTCGCCGCGCGGGGCATCGGTCATGTCAGTTTTTCTCCGCCGACTCTGTCAGCAACACCGTCTCCCACTTCTGGGTGCTGGACAGCACCGGCAGCGCCTCACGATAGACCTTGCGCAGTCGGTCGAACTGACGGACCACACGCAACTGCTGGCGCAGCGAGGCACGGAGCAACGCGAACATCTTGGCGCGATCCCGCTGGCGGTACACCACACCGCGCCCGTCGGCGGTGGTGACGGTGACCCCGTCGACCCGGCACAGGGAGAACCAACGGGCATCCTGGGTCGCCACGTTGATCTGCGGCCGGAGATGGGTTTCCGGGTCGTGCTGACGCAGTTGGTGGACGACGCCGCGGGCCAGGTTCACGACGATCGCCGGCTTGGAGACCGGGATGCCGATCTTCTTGCGCTTGAGGTCCGAGGCCGCCGGCAGTTCGGTGGCACCGCCCACTACGACGGCATCGGGGTACTCCTGGCACATCGCACGGACGTCGGGCAGGGCCGATTCCAGGATGGAGAAGATGTGCTCCGGCCCGGCCAGGAAGTCCTCCATGGCCCGGTTCTGGATGGCGACCGTCGAATACTCAAGGCACAGAAGATGTTTGAATGTGGCCTTGAGGTGGCTGGCCAGCAGCCCGCGCGCGTCGCCGTCCCAGTGCAGCGCTGACACCACCAGCCGGTTGCGCAGGTGGAAGTACGCCTGCCAGTCGATGGCGTCGTCCTTGTCGCTCCAGGCCATGTGCCAGATCGCGGCGCCGGGCAGCGTGACCGTGCGGTACCCGTGTTCGGCGGCGCGCAGTCCGTATTCGACGTCGTCCCACTTGATGAACAAGGGCAGCGGTTGTCCGAGCTCCTCGGCCACCTGCCGCGGGATCATGCACATCCACCAGCCGTTGAAGTCCACGTCGATCCGGCGGTGCAGTAGCTTGCTGCGGTCGGAGTCGGTGTCGTCGAGCGCGTACTTGGCGAAGTCGTGGTCGTATTCGGCGTTGGGGGCTGCCGACCACATGAAGTTCGTCCGGTCGACCATCTCGCCCATGATGTGCAGGTGCGACGGCTCCTGCAGGTTGAGCATCTGGCCACCCACCAGGATCGGTTCCTTGGCGAACCGGTTCATGGCCAGGGCGCGCAGGATCGAATCGGGCTCGATGCGAATGTCGTCGTCCATGAACAGGATCTGCTCACAGTCGGTGTTCTTCAGCGCTTCGTACATCACCCGGCTGTAGCCGCCGGACCCGCCGAGGTTGGGCTGGTTGTGGATCGTGAGCCGGTTGCCCAGCGCTGCCGCGGCGGCCTCGAAACCGGGATGATCCTTGGCCTTGCTGGTGCCCTGATCGGAGATGATGACCGCGCTGACCACCTCGTCCACCAACGGATCCGACGTCAGCGCGGCGAGCGCGTTGACGCAGTCGGAGGGACGGTTGAAGGTCGGGATGCCGACGGCGATGTTCGCCCGGCCCGGCGCGGGCGTCGGGGCGTACCAACCGGCGCTGTGGACCCGCACCGCGGTATTGCTGGTGATGTCGAACCAGATCCAGCCGCCGTCCTCGAAGGGGGCGAGGTCGATCTCGAATTCGACGGCGGCGGGGCCGCCCATGGATTCAGTGGCGGTTCCGACGGTCTCGCTGGAGACCGGGGCGCCGCCGACGGTGATCCGGGCGCCGGTGGCCTTGGACCGGTAGACGTCGACGCGGGCGGTACCGGTCAACTCCACGCGCAGCACCACAGACTTCAGGGTGGACCAACGCCGCCAGTAGCTGGCCGGGAAGGCGTTGAAGTAGGTCGCGAACGAGATGCCGGATTCGGTGCCGATCTCCAGCGTCGTCCGGGTCGGCGCGTGGGCCCGGCGGGCATTGGTCGGGTCTTCGTCGAGGTAGAGCTTGCGGACGTCCAGTGGCTCACCCGGTCGCGGCAGGATCACGCGGGCCAGCAGACTGACCGCCCTGGACTCTCCGGCCTCCAGTGCGCCGGAAGGGATGTCACTCATGCGTTGCTGCTTTCCTTGTCGGTCTGCTCGTTCACCAGCGGCGCACCGTCAGCCAGGTGCGGTGCCAGGGTGTTGTCGTACATGTTCAGCGCGCTGGCGATGGCCATGTGCATGTCGAGGTACTGGTAGGTGCCCAGCCGGCCGCCGAAAAGCACCTTCGCCGAGGCGGTTTCCGCCTTGGCTCGGGCCCGGTAGGAGGCCAGCAGGGCGCGGTCGGCCTCGGTGTTGATCGGGTAGTACGGCTCATCGCTCTCTTCGGCGAAGCGCGAGTACTCGCGCATGATCACCGTCTTGTCGGCCGGGTAGTCCCGCTCGGGATGGAAATGCCGGAACTCGTGGATCCGGGTGTAATCCACGTCGGCGTCGTTGTAGTTCATGACGGGAGTGCCTTGAAAATCACCGCAGTCTGTCAATACTTCGAGATCGAAATCCAGTGTGCGCCAGCCCAGCCGGCCCTCGGAGTAGTCGAAGTAGCGGTCGAGTGGCCCGGTGTACACCACCGGGGCGTCGGGATTGGCGGCACGCAATTCGTCGCGGACGTCGAACCAGTCGGTGTCCAACCGCACCTCGATGCGGTCGTCGACGGCCATGTTCTCCAGCCAGGCGGTGTACCCGTCGACCGGCAGGCCCTCGTAGGTGTCGTTGAAGTAGCGGTTGTCGAACGTGTAGCGCACCGGCAGCCGGGTGATGTTGGCCGCAGGCAGTTCGCGCGGGTCGGTCTGCCACTGCTTGGCGGTGTAGTGCTTCATGAACGCCTCGTAGAGGGGGCGCCCGATCAGCGAGATGGCCTTCTCCTCGAAGTTCGCCGCCTCGTGCCCGGCGATCTCGCTGGCCTGCTCCTTGATCAGGGCGCGGGCCTCGTCGGGGGTGAAGTAGCGCCCGAAGAACTGCGAGACGAGCCCGAGCCCCATCGGGAACTGGTAGGCCTGGCCGTCATGCATCGCGAAGACGCGGTGCTGATAGCCGGTGAAGTCGGTGAACTGCCGGACGTAGTCCCACACCCGCTGGTTGGAGGTGTGGAACAGGTGGGCACCGTACTTGTGGACCTCGATGCCGGTCTGCGGTTCGGCTTCCGAGTAGGCGTTGCCGCCGATATGCGGGCGCCGTTCTATAACAAGGACACGCTTGCCCAGCTGCGTCGCCGCGCGCTCAGCGATCGTCAGACCGAAGAAACCGGAACCGACGACGAATAAGTCGAAATGTCCGCTGGACTGGTCTGTAGCGACCCGGGGAGATAAGGACGTCATCGGCAGCCAGGGTATCCGACCGGACCCCGTGCCCCGAATTCGACAAAGGCCCCAGGTCGCAATTCGCTCACGATTCAATATCGTCACTCTAGACACACGAGTAACAGCCTTAACATCGATCTCGTTGGCATTCATGGGCTCCACACCACCTGGTCCGGAACCGCCGATGAAGCAAGCGGAGAGCACCCCGTGCAATCCGAAATGCAGTCCTTAACTGCAAACATATTGAGGAGACTTCCGTGCCGAACCGCCGTCGACGCAAGCTCTCGACAGCCATGAGCGCAGTCGCCGCAGTGGCAGTCGCAAGTCCAGTCGCCCTAGTTGCCATGTCGCAGCTGTCCCCCGCGCCGCAGGAGCGCGAGTTCACCCAGGCAGCGCTGGTCACCGACCTGCCGGGCGAACTGATGTCCGCACTCTCGCAGGGCCTGTCCCAGTTCGGCATCAACCTGCCGCCGATGCCCATGCTGGGCGGCACCTCGCCGACCCCGACGCTCGGCTCGCCGACCCTGACCTCTCCCGGTCTGGCGTCGCCGGGTCTGACGTCACCGGGGCTGACCGCGCCGGGCCTGACCGACCCGGGCCTCACCTCACCCGGACTCACCTCGCCGGGGCTCACCTCTCCCGGACTCACGTCGCCTGGGCTCGCCTCGCCGGGCCTGACGTCCCCTGACGCCGGGCTGACGAGCCCCAATGGCGCGACGCCGAGCCTGACCTCACCGACGGCCGGACTTCCGGCCGCGCCCGGTGGGCTGACCAACCCGGCGCTCACCCCGCCGGGGACCGGCTCGCTCACCAACCCGGCGTTGACGCCGGCCGGTGCCGCGCCGGGTGGGTTGACCACCACCCCCGCCGGCCTCGGCGGTGGGGGCCTCACCTCGCCGACGGGCCTGGACCCGGCCCTGAGCGGTGGCCTGGGCGCCCCGGGTGAGGTGCCGATCTCGGCTCCGATCGGACTGGATCCCAGCGCGGGCACCTACCCGCTGCTGGGTGCCGATCCCTCGTTGTCCGCGATGCCTGCCACCACCGGTGGTGGCGGCGGCCTGTTCGGCGATCTGTCGAGCGCCGCCAACCAGCTCGGCGCCGGCCAGGCGATCGATCTGCTGAAGGGGATGGTGATGCCCGCGATCACGTCGGCGATGAAGCCGCCGGTGCCCGCAGCACCAGCCCCGGTCCCGCCACCGCCCGCCTAGTAAGTAAGCCCGGTTGAAAGAACGGCACCGCAGAAGCCATCGGCTCTGCGGTGCCGTTGCGTGTGAAAGGCGACGCGCGGGCCGTGTCGAATCATTCGTAACACCAGACCCATACGTAACATCAGTCCGTGCAGTCCCGCCGTTCCGCGCCGTCGATTCTCTTCACCGCACTTGCGGCGACGGTTGTGATCGTGCCGTGGGCCATCTCCGGATCGGATTCCAGCGAACAGCAAAGTGCGGCAAGCGCTGCACCGCAGCTCACACAGCAACCACTCGACAATCTCACGGTCGGTGAGAGCATCCGCGAGATCCATCAGGACACCCCGTTCTCGATGGTCGCGCTCACCTCGCCGGACCTGCGTGGCACCTCGGCCCGGGTTCGCGCCCGCAAGGACGACGGCAGCTGGGGACCCTGGTACCAGGCCGAGAATCTCGACGGGGTCGGCGCCGACACTGCGGGCCCACGTGGCACCGAACCGGTGTTCGTCGGCCGCACCACCACCGTGCAGATCGCCGTCACCCGCGCGCCGCAGGCCCCGCCGCCGCCTCCCGGCAAGAAGGGGAAGGCCGGGCCGGCGCTCGGCTACGTACCTGCCAACGTCGAAGCACCCATCGGCCAGAACGTCACGGCGGTACTGATCAGCCCACCCCAGGCCCCCGTCGACGTCGGCCCACTGCCTACCGCCGCCATCAACCCCGGCCAACCGCCGGCGATCATCAGCCGCGCACAGTGGGGCGCCAACGAGTCGATGCGATGCGGAAACACCGTGTACGACAAGGGCATCCGAGCCGGCATCGTCCATCACACGGCAGGTAGCAACGATTACGCCCCCGAGGATTCGGCCGGCATCATCCGGTCGATCTACGAGTACCACACCCGCGAGCTGGGCTGGTGCGACATCGCCTACAACGCCATGGTCGACAAATACGGCCAGGTGTTCGAGGGCCGCGCGGGCGGCATGGACAAGCCCGTCGAGGGATCCCACACCGGCGGTTTCAACATCGACACCTGGGGCGTGGCGATGATGGGCGACTTCGACGTCGTGCCACCGACCGAGATCCAGGTGCGCAACACCGGCCGTCTGCTGGGCTGGCGGCTCGGCCTCGATCACATCGACCCGCACGGCACCGTCGTGCTCACCTCCGCCGGCGGATCCTTCACCCACTTCCCGCGCGGAGCCACCCCCACTTTGCCGACGATCTTCACCCACCGCGACGTCGGCATCACCGACTGCCCGGGCAACGCGGCGTACGCCCAGATGGACCACATCCGCGACATCGCCGCCCGGTTCAACCAGCCACCCGGCCCCGCGGATCTCGCCGACCAGATGCGCGGCGGCGCGATCTACAACCGGTGGCAGGCCGCAGGCGGTCCGGCCGGAATGCTGGGCAATCCGACCTCCCCCGAGACCGCGGGCGAAGGCACCACCCGCTACGCCACCTTCGAACGCGGTGCCGTGTACTGGTCGCCCGACAGCGGTGCCGAACCGGTCTCCGGCGCCATCTACGAGGCGTGGGGAACCCTTGGCTTCGAACGGGGAGTTCTGGGCCTGCCTACCAGTTCCGAGATCCCCGAACCCCAGTGGATCGTGCAGAACTTCCAGCACGGCACGCTGAACTTCGACCGCGAGAAGGGCACGGTCACCCGTGTCGTCGACGGCGTGCCGACCGAGTTGCCCCCGCCGTCACCCGACGATCAGCCGGTGCAGCTGGAGCGCTTCACCCCGATCACCTGACCGGGCGAAACCGGTTGCGGCTCAGGACCACCAGCGTTCGAGCACGTGGGCCACACCGTTCTCGGCATTGGTCACGGTGACCTCGTCAGCAGCGGCCACCGCCTCGGGGTGGGCATTGCCCATTGCCACACCACGCCCGGCCCAGCTCAACATCGGTATGTCGTTGGGCATGTCGCCGAAGGTGACGATGTCGGTCGCGCTGAGTCCCAGCGGGGCGGCCAACTCCGCCACACCGGTGGCCTTGCTGATGCCCAGCGGCACCACCTCGATCAGCCCGTTGTTGGTCGAGTAGGTGATATCACCTTGCAAGCCAACGTGTTTGAGCAGTTCGGCGGCCATGTCCGCACTGCGTGCGCCGGCCTTGCGGATGAGCAGCTTCACCGCGGGGGCACTGAGCAGATCCTCCACCGACACCTCGGTGTTGTCCGGATTGAGCCAGGCATGTTCGTATCCCGGTGAGCTGACGAACTGCGGGGTCGCGGCGTCGTGCGCAGACCGACCCACGCGTTCCACAGCCAGCCCCGCGCCCGGGATCACCCGCGTGGCGATCTCGGCGAGCTCACCGAGCACCTCGGTCGAGAGCGTGTGCGCCGACACGATGCGGTCGGTGGCGGGGTCGTAGATCACGGCGCCGTTGGCGCACACCGCCATCGGCGCGAGGCCCAGGCCGTCGACCACCGGTGCGATCCAGCGTGGCGGGCGTCCGGTGGCCAGGACGAACGTCGTTCCTGCCTCGACCGCAGCCTGTACCGCCGCCCGCGTGCGCGGCGTGACCTTCTCGTCCTCGTCGAGCAGCGTTCCGTCCACGTCCGAGGCGATCAGCCCCGGCGCCCGTTCGTCGCTCATCAATTATTTCCCGTCGCTTCGCTCGCCCGGCCACTATTTCCCGGCGCTTCGCTCGCCCGCTTGCGCGCACGTTCGGCCAGTTCTGCCTCGTCGAGCGCCTTCGCTTCGGCCGGTGTCGGCGCGCTTCCACCCAGCCGGTTCGGTACCCAGTACGCCCCGGCAGGTTCGGCGTAGCCCTGATGGGCCTGCTCGAGTAGTGCCGACATCGCGGCCCGCAGGGTGTCGTCGATCTGGGTGACCGGACCTGATGCCCAGATCGGCTCGCCGACCGCCACACTAACCGGAATCTTTTTGCGCCCCACCGACTTCGGGTGGTCCTTGGTCCAGATGCGCTGGGCTCCCCAGACGATCAGCGGAATGATCGGCACACCGGACTCCAGGGCCATGCGCGCCGCACCGGTCTTGAAGTCCTTGAGTTCGAAGCTGCGGCTGATCGTCGCCTCCGGGTACACCCCGACCAACTCGCCGCGGCGTAACGCGTCCACCGCTGCGCTGTAGGCACCCGCTCCCGCCCTGCGGTCCACCGGGATCGTCCCGGTGTGTCTGATCAGGTAGCCCACGGGCTTCACCTGCTCCATCTCCGCCTTGATCATGAAGCGCATCCGGCGGCCACGTTCGGTCGCGGCCAGTGCAGCGGGCAGGAAGTCGACGTAGCTGGTGTGGTTGATGGCGACGACGGCACCACCTGTGGTGGGCAGATTGTCCAGCCCACGGAAGGTGATCCGGGTGCCGGTGGCCCGCACCACGAGCCCGGCGGCAATCTCCAAACTTCGGAAGACCGGTTCCATACGCGACTTACCCCGAGAGCCCGGTGGGTCCAGAAGGTCCGGTGGGTTCGGTGGGCCCCGCGGGTCCGGCCTCGGCTCGCTTGGCCGCCTTGGCGGCAGCCTCCTCGGCATCCATCCGGTTCGCCTCGGCCAGCGTCGGGGCCGAACCGCCGAGCCGGTGCGGTACCCAGAATTCACCGGGCGGATACGGGCCGTAGGCGTCCTGCACCTGGGTGAGCAGATGTTGCATGCGCGAATGCAGCAGTGCGGTCAGCTCCGGCGCGGGCAGGGTGGGCTGGATCGGCTCGCCGAGGGCGATCGAGATGGGCACCTTGGGCCGGTACAGATTCTTCGGGTGGCCCTTGGTCCAGATGCGCTGGGCGCCCCACACGACGTGCGGCACGATCGGCACCCCGGCCTCGATCGCCATCCGCGCTGCGCCGGACTTGAAGTCCTTGATCTCGAAGCTGCGGCTGATCGTCGCCTCGGGGTACACCCCGACCAGCTCACCGGCCTTGAGGTAGTCGACCGCGGATTCGAACGAGGCGGCCCCGCTGTCGCGATCCACCTCGATGTGGCGCAGGCTGCGCATGATCGGTCCGGTGATCTTGTTGTCGAAGACTTCCTTCTTTGCCATGAACCGCACCTTGCGGCCCCGCTTCTGCAGGTAGGCAGGCAAGCCGGCAAAGGTGAAGTCGAAGTAGCTGGTGTGGTTGATGGCCACCACCGCACCGCCGGTGACCGGGAGGTTCTCCACCCCCGTCACCGTGAACTTCAGCCCCTGCAAACGCCAGGCAGCCCGAGCAACTTGTATGACAGTCCCGTACACCGGTTCCACGTAGCCAGCCTAATCCCAGCCCGGATCGGCGCGTCACCCAACTCGGGCTAGGCTGGGCGGGCATCGAAGTACTCCATCGAAAGGCCGTTTGTGCAGGTCACCAGCGTCGGGCATGCCGGCTTCCTGATCGAGACCAAGGCTGGCAGCATTCTGTGCGACCCCTGGGTCAACCCCGCCTACTTCGCCTCCTGGTTCCCGTTCCCCGACAACACGCAGTTGGATTGGGACACCCTCGGAAATGTCGACTACCTCTACGTGTCGCACCTGCACAAGGACCACTTCGACCCGGAGAACCTGCGCCGCCACGTCAACAAGGACGCCGTGGTGCTGTTACCCGACTTCCCGGTGCCCGATCTGCAGCGCGAGCTGCAGGCACTGGGCTTCCACCGGTTCTTCGAGACCACCGATTCGGTCAAACACACCGTCAGCGGCCCCAAGGGCGACCTCGATGTGATGATCATCGCGCTGCGCGCCCCGGCCGACGGCCCGATCGGTGATTCGGGCCTGGTGGTCGACGACGGTGAGACCGTCGTCTTCAACATGAACGACGCGCGCCCCGTAGATCTCGACATGCTGCACTCGGACTTCGGCCAGATCGACGTCCACATGCTGCAGTACTCGGGGGCTATCTGGTATCCGATGGTCTACGACATGCCTGCCCGCGCCAAGGAGGCCTTCGGCATCCAGAAGCGGCAGCGCCAGATGGACCGGTGCCGCCAGTACATCGCACAGGTCGGCGCGACCTGGGTGATCCCCTCGGCCGGTCCGCCGTGCTTCCTGGACCCCGAGTTGCGCGATCTGAACGACGACCACGGCGATCCGGCCAACATCTTCCCCGACCAGGTGGTGTTCCTGGACCAGATGCGGCGCCACGGGCATGACGGCGGGCTGCTGATGATCCCGGGGAGTGCCGCCGATTTCACCGGCTCACAGCTCAATTCGTTGACCCACCCGGTCGAGGACCCGGAGGTGATCTTCACCACCGGCAAGGCTGCCTACATCGAGGATTTCGCCCAGCGCATGGCCCCGGTCCTGGCTGCCGAGAAGGCCTCGTGGGCACCGGCGGCGGGCGAACCTCTGCTGCCGGGGCTGCGGGCACTGTTCGAGCCGATCATGAGCCAGACCGACCAGATCTGCGACGGCATCGGCTACCCGGTGGAGTTGCGGCTGTCCGGCCCCGACCACAGCGAGACCGTGGTGCTGGACTTCCCGAAACGCCTTGTCCGCGAACCCATCGCCGACGAGAAGTTCCGCTACGGCTTCGCGATCCCGCCCGAGCTGGTGCGCACCGTGCTGCGCGACGACGAACCGGACTGGGTCAACACCATCTTCCTGTCCACCCGGTTCAAAGCCTGGCGCGTGGGCGGTTACAACGAGTACCTGTACACCTTCTTCAAATGCCTCACCGCTGAGCGCATCGCCTACGCCGACGGCTGGTTCGCCGAAGCCCACGACGACTCCTCGTCGATCACCCTCGACGGGTGGGAGATCCAGCGTCGCTGCCCGCACCTGAAGGCCGACCTGTCGAAATTCGGTGTGGTGGAAGGCAACACCCTCACCTGCAACCTGCACGGCTGGCAGTGGAACCTGGACAACGGCAAATGCCTGACCACCAAGGGCCACGAGTTGCGCTGCAGCAAGTCATGACCGCCCCACGCCAGTACTACGACGACGGTCTGATCCAGTTGGACCGTGAGGCGATCACGTTGCGGCGCTATCACTTCCCGTCGGGAACCTCGAAGGTGATCCCGCTGCGGTCCATCAGCGGGTACCGGGCCGAATCACTCGGTCTGGTCCTCAACCGGTTCCGCATCTGGGGCAGTTCAGACCTGCGCCGCTGGCTGCCGCTGGACGTGTGGCGGCCCCTCAAGTCGACGTTGATCACCTTGAAGGTCAAAGGGACTCGCCCCGACCCGGCGTTCACCCCGCAGCGGCCCGCCGAGTTCATCGCGGTACTCGACGAACTACTGGGGCGCTGACCGTCAGTCCGCAGCGCGGACCACCTGCCGCAGTTCGGATGCCGCGCTCGAGGCACTGTCGTACACCCGCACGATGGCCTCGTCGCCCGGCTTGAGGAAGGTGGACTCGCCCAACGGGGTGTAGCGGGTGGCTCCGATGCCGATCAGCACGTTCTCGGGATGGCCGCTCGCCACCATCAACGCACCGACATCCTCCAACGGCGTGTCGGCCGAGCCCTTCTGGTTGGCCAGGCGTTCGACGATCCAGTCCAGCAGCACCTCGCCGTAGTACGAGTAGCCCACCAGAGGTGAATCCACGCCGTAGGCGTGCTGCTGGCCGCCGTCCTCGCTCAGGTAGCAGACCAGCCGCATGGTGGCCGTCGGACCGTCCGGGGTGAGATCACTGATCTCGAAGAATTGCGGCGCAACGCCTTTGGAGGCCGGACCCCAGTTCTTCTTGTAGCTGATCTTGGGTGCGCCCGGCCTGCGGATCGAGCAGTCGTTGAAGGCACCGAGCGCGAACGGCTCCAGCCGCACGACGGTGTCGCCGTTCCACACCACCCGGCAGGCCACCCCGACCTCGGGCTCGATCTGAAGGTTGAGCGGACCGTCAACCTCACCGGCCTCGGGCAGCACGATGGCGTCGCTGGACAGCGGGAACTCGCCCAGAAAGTCGTCCCGGCCGGGCGCGTACCACGGGAAGATACCTTTGGGCGCATACCCTTCGGTAACAACCTTGACGAAATCCCCGGCCTCCCCGGCCTGTTCGAGGTGCCCCGCGAAGTTACCCGCCACGCCGAAGCCGAACCAGTTGCGCAATTCGGCAAGGTCGATGTCGATCATGGCTGCAACCCTACTGTGGCCGCGACAAGCCGGTAACAAGTCGCTCTTAAGTCGCCGGGACCAGGCTGTGCTCCGCGAGTGCCGATCCACGCCGGATCGGCCGAATCCGAGGAGTGTCCCGTGCCGACAACCACCACAACCGCCACCGTCTCACCTCGTCGCGCGGGCGACCCCGCGCCGGACCTACTGGGTATCGCGTTGGCACACCGCGCGATGCTGGCCGACCTGCTCCGCCTGGCAGACCTGGCCGCGGCGGTGCGCGACCGGGATGTGATCTGCACTCCCGGCCGGGCCCGGGCCATCTCCCGGTATGTCGAGCTGCTGTGCGATTGCATCCACCATCACCACACCACCGAGGATGCGGTGCTCTGGCCGGCGATCCGGGCCAGTGTGGGCGACCACGTGGACCTGAGCGAGCTGATCGACGACCACGCCGCGCTGGACCCGCGGTTGGAGCAGCTGCGCGCCCGCGCCGCGGCGTTCCGGCTGTCGATGGGTGATCGCCACATCGCCGGCCTCATGGCCATGGAGCTGGCCGAACTGGCGGCCCTGCTGACCGAACACATCAACGACGAGGAGATGGAGGTGTTCCCGCTGATCACCGAGCACGTCTCGGTGGCCGATTGGGCGGCAGTGGAGAAAGCCGCCCGGGACGGCAGCCGGATGTCGTTCGACGGTCCGCGCTCGGTGGCGGTGATGACCGACGACGAGCGTGCCGCGCTGACACAGCACACCGGGATCGGCCAGCGGGTCCTGCTGGCCGGGCTGCTGGTGCTGCACCGGCGCCGGGAGCGGGCTGTCTTCGGCACCGCCGGCGGCAGTCGATAAGCCGGCACCGCCGGCCTCAGTCGATGAAGCGCCGCGCCTCGGCCGCCAACCGGTCCCTCAGCTTCGCGGCGGCCTCCCGGTAACCGCCCGCGTGCTCCGGCCGGCCCAGCGCGTCGGCAGCGACGGCCAGCGCCTCGTCGACGGGACCCACCATGAGACCGTCGACACCGAGTCCGGCGATGCGACCGGAGTAGGGCTCGAGCTCGGCCGCCCGGGCCTCGGCCTCCTCGACGTCGCCGAGCGCCACAGCCGCATTGACGCGCAGCACGGTGAACGGAAGCCAGAAGTACGCCCGCTCGATCGGTTGCCGGTCGCACCAGAGTTCGCGAGCCTCCGCCTCGCGCCCGCGCGCGATCAGCGCCAGCACCGCGGCGTCCAGCGCCGCAACCGACACCTCCCGGTAGAAGAACACCAACTCGTCGGCCAGCACACCGAGGTCGCCGAGGCAGAACTCACCCGTCACCCGGCCGACCATCGCCAGCTTGGCTCCGTTGGCGGCGCCGTTCTCGACCATCCGCGCCGCCAGGTCGGTGTAGGCGCCCACCGCCTCGTCCAATCGCGCTGCGAGCAGATACATCCGGGCACGGAACAGTCCCAGCACGCCGAGGAGATGGACGAGCTGCCCGGTACCGGCCCGGGCCACCGCGATGTCCACGTGTCGTTTCGCGGTCACCAGATCGGACCGATGACCAGCCGCCAGCGACAGCAGCCAGTGCGCCACCGCTTGATAGTCGGCCTGTTCGGTAGCCTCGGCGGTCTGCAGCAGTTCGGCAGCGGTCGATTCCCGCTCGCCATCGATGTCGGGGCCCAGCGCGCAGTACGCCCGGACATTGAGGGCAGTGCACAACAAGCGGCCCGACGATCCTGGGTCCTCGGCGTAGGCGCGTCGCGCCAGCTCGAGGAGTTCCGTGCTGGCGGCCAATGCGCCCTCCGGATCGGTGCCCTCCAGCTCCACATAGAGCGCCTTGAGCAACCGGATCCGTTCAGCCGCAGCGACTTCCGTCTGGCCACCGGCCAGCACCTGGCGCAGCAGGCCGATCATCTGCGCATCGGATTCGTCGTATTCGCGGTCCCGCCACACCAGCGGGGTGTCCCACGCGGTCAGTACCCGCACCATGAGGTCGTCGCGCGACTTCCCGGTCAGCAACTGCAGCGCGGCCTTCAACTCGATGCGCGCGGCGACGGCGTCACCGGACTGGGCCAGTGCGGAGATGAGCCCGCACCGGGCATCGATCTCGGGCTCGAGACCCTCGGCGCTGGGCCGCAGCCGGCGACTTGCCGCCAACTCCAGCATCTGCACCGCGGCACGCCACTGCCGGGCGGCTTCTACGTGAGCACCGACCGAATCCGCCTCGCGGGCTGCTGCTGTCGCGAAAGCCGTGGCGGCCAAAGCAGTTTCCGCTGTCGCCGACGCCACCGCGTGGTGTGCCAGGGCGGCGGGGTCGACGGATCGACCAGGCGCGCGCAACAACTCCAGCGCCGCACCGTGCAGCCGCGACCGCCGCAGTTTGGAGGTGTCCTCATAGAGCGTGTCGCGGACCAGCGAGTGGGCGAACCTCAATCGGCCTGGCGCCGGCTCGTCGAGCAGACCGAGCAGGACGGCCGGTTCGAGCGCGTCGAGCAGGTCGTCGGGATCGTTGCGTCCCAGTTCCGCTAGCAGGTCGACGTCGATGTCGCGGCCCAGCACGGCCGCTTGACGCAACGCCGTTATGGTCGGGCCCGGCAACCGGGCCAATCTGCGGCGCAACACATCTCGAACACCGACGGGCACCGAGGCCCAGACTGCGTCCGACCCCTCGGCGGCCATCAGCCGGGCCAGTTCGCGGACGAACAACGGGTTGCCGCCGGTGCGCTCACGCAGCAGTCGCAGCGCCTCCCCGCTGGCGGCGGTTAGTCCGTAGTCCGCTGCCAGCGCGGCCGTGGCCGCCGCGTCCAGACCGTCGAGCATGAGATGTGCCGCGGTGTGCACCGTCAGCGCCGCCCGCGCCACCTCGAGTTCGCCGCGGTCCTCCGACGGGCGATAGGTGCCGATGACCAACACCGGAAGATCCCTGATCCGGTCGGCCACCAGCCGCAGGAGCTCCAAGGTCAGGCCGTCGGTGCGGTGCAGGTCGTCGAGGACCACCGCCAACGGCTGACTGCCTGCGACCGCGCTCAACACGTCGGCCACCGCATGCCCCAGCCAGAACGTGCCCGGCTCGACCGCGGCGACGTCGTGCAGCAGCGGTGCCAACGCCTGCCTTCCGTCGTCCGCCGATGCTCCCGCCTCCAGCAGCTCGCGTAGCACCTCGGTCCACGCCCACCCCGCCGGCGCGCCGTGGACCTCTGGGCAACGGCCGAGCACGGTGCGCCAGCCCGCAGCCCGCAACCGGGCTGTCGCCGCGGCCGCCAGGGTGGTCTTACCGGATCCCGCCTCTCCCCCGATCCACAGCACGGCGCTGCTGCCGGCGGCGACAGCGCGTGCGGCAGTGTCGATCTCGGCGAATTCCTCGGCCCGGCCGTAAGCGGTCAATTCTGGGCCGCCGGGCGCGACGACCTCCGGGATCGCCGGCTGGGCCGGGCGGGAGGGCTCCAAATGGTCGGCCTGGCGCAGGATGTCGCTCTCGAGGTCGCGCAGCGCGCGGCCCGGTTCCAGACCGAGCTCGTCGACGAGGTGGTCGCGGGTGCGCCGCAGCACTTCCAGCGCGTCGGTCTGGCGTCCGGTCTGATACAGCGCCGTCGCCAGCACGGCAGCGGCACCCTCGCGGCCGGGACGCTCACCGACATGCCGTTCCAGCGCGGCGATCGCGGTGCCGTACCGGCCCAGCTCGACCTGGGCAGCGGCCCGGGCCTCCACCGCGGCCAGCCGGAGCTCGGTCAGCCGGGCGATCTCGGGCGCTGCCCACAGCGCATCGCCCGCCCCCGCGAACGGGTCTCCCGACCAGTCGGCCAAGGCCTCGTCGAGCAGGAACACGCGTTGCTGCGGATCCGATTCCCCATATGCGGCAGTGACTTTCGCCTCGAAATGCCAGGAGTCGACGGCGTCGGCCGGCAGTCGCAGACAGTATCCGGGCGCAGCGCTCACCAGGATGCGGGCCGGGGCCCGACGCTGCCGCCCCGGCTCGAGTGCCCGCCGCAGATGCGACACGTACACCTGGAGAGCCGCCAATGCCTTGGGCGGTGGCTCGCCCTCCCACAGGTCATCGATGAGACGGTCGACAGACACCGTGTGTCCGTGTGCGACAACCAATCTCGCCAGCAGCGCCCGTTGCAGCCGGGCCCCCAGATCCACCGGCTGCCCGCCCACCCAGGCCTGTACGGGCCCGAGCACCCTCACCCGTACCACGCTGTCCCCCGACATGTCCGCAGTTCTACTGGGCCGCGGTGTGGACGGTTACCGGGGTTCCAGCACCGGGGTGCCGACGAACGGCACCAGCGCCTCGGGTACCCGCACGCTGCCGTCCGGTTGCTGATGGTTCTCCAGGATCGCCACCAGCCAGCGCGTGGTGGCCAGCGTGCCGTTGAGCGTGGCGGCGATCTGCGGCTTGCCGTTCTCGTCGCGGTAGCGCGTGGCCAATCGCCGCGCCTGGAACGTCGTGCAGTTCGAGGTCGAGGTGAGCTCCCGGTAGGTCTGCTGGGTGGGCACCCATGCCTCGCAGTCGTACTTGCGTGCCGCCGAGGAGCCGAGATCGCCTGCGGCGACGTCGATCACCCGGTAGGGCACCTCGATCGCCGCCAGCATCTGGCGCTGCCAGCCCAGCAGTTGCTGGTGCTCGGACTCGGCGTCCTCGGGCTTGCAGTAGATGAAGCCCTCGACCTTGTCGAACTGATGCACGCGAATGATGCCGCGGGTGTCCTTGCCGTAGCTGCCGGCCTCGCGCCGGAAGCACGACGACCAGCCGGCATACCGCTTCGGACCATCGGACAGGTCCAGGATCTCGCCCGAGTGGTAGCCCGCCAGCGGCACCTCGGAGGTGCCGACCAGGTACAGGTCGTCGGCTTCGAGCCGGTAGATCTCGTCGGCGTGGGCGCCGAGGAATCCGGTGCCCGCCATGACTTCCGGGCGCACCAGCACCGGCGGGATCATCAGTGTGAACCCGTTCGCCACGGCCACCTGGGTGGCCAGCTGCAGCAGGCCCAGCTGTAGCAGCGCACCGGCACCGGTGAGGAAGTAGAACCGCGAACCCGACACCTTGGCGCCGCGTTCCATGTCGATGAGCCCGAGCGCCTCGCCCAGCTCGAGGTGGTCCTTGGCGTTCTCGATCGCCCGCGGCTCGCCGACGGTGTCCAGCAGCGCGAAGTCGTCCTCGCCGCCGGCGGGCACACCGTCGATGATCACGTTGCCGATCGCCATGTGCGCAGCGGTGAAGGCGCTCTCGGCCTCGGCCTGCGCCACCTCGGCGGCCTTGACCTGCTCGGCCAGGTCCTTGGCCTGCTGCAGCAGGGCCGGACGTTCCTCGGATGTCGCCTTGCCCACCAGCTTGCTGGCGGCCTTCTGGTCGGCCCGCAGATTGTCGGCCGTCGAGATCGCGGCCCGCCGCGCCGCATCGGCCTGCAGCAGGGCGTCGACGCGCGCCGGGTCTTCCCCGCGGGCTCGTTGCGACGCACGGACGATGTCGGGATTGTCGCGCAGCAGCTTGAGGTCGATCACGGGCGCAACCCTACTTTTTGAAGTGCGAAGACGTACATCTGAGGTGGTCGAACAGGTGGCGCCGGTCGAGTGTGACGGCCTCCGGGCACAACCTCGCAACATTACAACCGCATCACTTGTCACAGGGGCTGACACGCCTGTCACAATGGAGGGCAATGTTGGAAGCACCCGAGCACCCCGAGTACCCCGAGCACGGGGCCCTGCTCGCCGAACCTCTTCCGGACGGACAACCCGCGAGGGAACGGTGGTGGCAGAGTCTTGCGGCCGCGTCGACGCGACGTGCGCTGCTGTTGACCGCGCTCGGCGCGCTGCTCATCGCCGGCCTGATCACCGCGTTGCCCATGGGTGGGGGATCGAACTCCGCACCGGGCGCGATCGCCCTCGGGCCGCGCGGCAACGACACCTTCAATCACGTCAAGCGCGGCGACTGCCTGAACTGGCCCGGCCGCAACCCTGACGCCGCCCACATCGTGGACTGCAAGGACAACCATCGCTTCGAGGTCGCCCAGGCCGTCGACATGCGTACCTTCCCCGGCAGCGAGTACGGGCCAGGTGCGCCGCCGCCGTCGGTGGACCGGATCAAGCAGATCAGCCAGGAGCAGTGCACCCCGTCGGTCCGTAGTTACCTGGGTCCGAAGTACGACCCGAACGGCAAGTACACGATCGGGCTGCTGTGGTCGGGCGAGAAGGCCTGGAAGCAGTCCGGTGAGCGGCGCATGCTGTGCGGGCTGCAACTGCTCGGCCCCGGCGACGGCCAGTTGGAGTCGGCGGGCAAGGTATCCGACGTCGATCAGTCGAAGGTCTGGGCCGCCGGCACGTGCCTCGGAATCGACGCCGCCACCAACCAGCCCACCGACGTCCCGGTCGATTGCGCGGCACCGCACGCCATGGAGGTCACCGGCGCGGTCAACCTCGCCGAGAAGTTCCCGGGCGGATTGCCTGCCGAGGGCGATCAGGACAACTTCATCAAGGACGCGTGCACCGCGCAGACCGATACCTACCTCGCCCCGGTCCAGTTGCGCACCACCACGCTGGCACTGAGCTACAGCACGATCTCACTGCCCAGCTGGTCGGCGGGCAGCCACCAGGTGTCGTGCAGCATCGGCGCCACGCTGGGCAACGGCGGCTGGTCGACACTGGTCAACAGCGCCAAGGGCCCGCTGATGATCAACGGACAGCCCCCGGTGGCGCCGCCTGACATCCCGGAGGAGCGGCTCAACATGCCGCCCATCCCGATGCCGGATGTGGACGAGACCTCGTCCTCGTCCTCGTCGTCGGGTTCGTCCTCGTCGTCAGGTTCGTCCTCGTCGTCGGGATCCGGTTCGTCGGGATCCAATTCGTCCGGTTCCGGCTCATCGAGCTCGTCGGGGTCCTCGGGTTCGTCGGGATCCTCGTCGAGCGGCCAGCACATGCCGCAGGCCTCGACCACCGCAGCGCCGGCTCCGACGCAGGCCAACACCTTCAACCCGCCGCCGCCCGAGCAGGCACCGGCCCCGGCACCCGAGCAGGGCCCCGCGCCGGCTCCCGATGGTGCGGCACCACCCGCGGGCCCGCCTCCGGGTGAGCCTGCCCCCGTACCGCCGGCGCCGTAGCCGTGCCGGTGCGGATGAGCTCGCAGCGGTTCGACGAGTTGGTATCCGATGCGCTCGACCTGATCCCTCCGCGGTTGACGGCCGCGATCGACAACGTCGTGATCCTGGTGGAGGACCGCGATCCCGAGGAGCCCGAGATCCTGGGCCTGTACCAGGGCGTCGCGCTGACCGAGCGGGATTCCTGGTACGCCGGCTCATTGCCGGACACCATCACGATCTACCGCGGGGCCCTGCTGGATTTCTGTGACAGCGAGGCCGATGTGGTCGACGAGGTGGCCATCACCGTGATCCACGAGATCGCACACCACTTCGGGATCGATGACGAGCGGCTGCACGAACTGGGCTGGGGATGAGCCCGCGCGGCAACCGGGTTTTGTCAGCCCGCAGTGCTATCAACGGGCTATGACGATCCAGTGCCGGGAGTGCGCAGCCGGTCTGGAGCATTGCCACGGCACCCTGATCCACCACGTCCGGTACCGCGTGGAATGCACCGACGACACCTGCACCACCCCGGAAGCAGCGCATACGTTCAGCCTCGACTGTGAGTCGGTTGGCTGCCCGTGTGCACAAGACAGTGCACAGTCGATCCGGCGAGCCGGTTAACCCATCGGGTCGGTTTCGGACTTCACCGCGTCGATGACCGGCGTGGCGTGGGGCTCCGGGTAGAAGGGCGGTGTCACGGCCGCCCACTGAACGCAGCTCCAGCGTCCGTCGGTGATCGGTGCCAGCACCACCGATTCGGTGTTGGCCAGATGATGATCGAGGGCGAAGCTGCCGTCGACGCCGGCCAGCACGGCGGCCACCAGGCGGATGGCCGCGCCATGGCTCACCAGCACGATGTCGCTCTCGAAGTCGTGGTCGTCCAGGTAGCGGAGCCGCAGCTCGGTGAGCACGGGCACGTACCGGGCCAGCACCGCCTCGGCGCTCTCGCCCCCGGGCATCGGCACGTCCAGTTCGCCCCGGTGCCAGCGCTCGTAGATCCGGTTGAACTCGGCGACGGCGTCATCGTCGCTACGGTCCTCGAGCTCACCTACCTGAACTTCATGGACCCCATCGAATTCGAATGGGACAAGCCCGGTTTCGACACCGATACCGGCGGCGGTCTGTGCTGCCCGCCGGGCGATCGAATGAGCCAGGATCGACGGGCGCTGGTTCAGCGTTCCGGCGAATCTCCGAGCCTGCTCATGGCCGAGATCAGTCAGGTCGGCTCCGGGTGGCACCGTGTCCAGACGCCGGGCGACATTGCCGTGGGACTGTCCGTGACGGACGAGGATCAGCCGTCCGCTCATGAGTCGTCCGCTCCCTCGCGTAAGCCCGCCAACCACCGTGAGGCCTCATCCAGGCGCGGCGGGGGTGCACCCGCGCTCGCCCCGGTCGGCCAGGAACCTAGATATCGCACATCGGTACAACGTCGATAGAGCGCTTTGAGTGCCTCGGCCACCGGATCGTCGTCGATGTGTCCGACACAGTCCAGGAAGAACATGTAGGTGCCCAGCTCGGTTCGGGTGGGCCGGGATTCGATCCGGGTCAGGTCGATGTCGCGGATCGAGAATTCGGTCATCGCCGTGACCAGCGCGCCCGGGGTGTTGTCCAGCCGAAGGACCACCGAAGTGCGATCGGCGCCGGTGGCTGCCGGCGGCGCGCCGGGCGGGCCGGCCAGGACGAAGCGGGTGCGTGCGTTGGCCTCGTCGACCACGTCGGCGGCGAGGATGTCCAGGCCGCAGCGCTCGGCGGCCAACCGTGTGCTCACCCCGGCGTGGGCCCGGCCCTCGGCCACCTCGTGGGCGGCGGCGGCATTGGACGTGGCCGGGACGATGTCGGCATCGGGCAGGTTGGCGGCCAGCCACCGACGCACCTGCGCCAGCGCCACCGGGAAGGCCGCGACGGTCTGCACGGGCCCGCTGTGCCCGGGCCGGGTCACGATGGTGAACGCGACGTCGAGAGTCAGCTCGGCGTAGATCTGCAGCGGCTTCCCGACCGCGAGGCTGTCCAGGGTCGGCAGCACGGACCCCTCGATCGAGTTCTCGATCGGCACGCACGCGTAATCGGCCCGGCCGTCGCGCACCGCAGCCAGCGCGCCCGGGGTGCTGTCGGTCAGAACCGGGGTGAAGCGGGCCCTGTCGTCGACGGATGCCGGGGCCAGTCCGGGCACCATCTCATGGGCCACCATCTGCAGTAACGCCACTTCGGTGAAGGTCCCCTCGGGCCCGAGGTAGGCGATGCGCGGCACATCCCAACCCTATCGGGTCGGCGTCGGCGTCATGGGTTGATGACGCCCAGCCGGGCGTTTCACCGGAAGCCTTGCCCGCCGGGCACCTCCCAGTTAAGTTAGGCTTACCTCACCTAAGTTCCTCACCTAGTTTCGAAGGCGGCGAGATGGCCATAGCGACACCGACGACAGCCGAGCGGATCCGCAGCGCATGTGCACGGGGCGGCGGCGCCATGGTCGCGGTCGAGGGCATCGAACCCGTCGCCTCACCCGTTCATCACCTGCTCGACGACGGCTCGTTCGCGATCACCGTCCCCGAGACCGGCCCGTTGGCCGGCATGGCGATGGCCGCCGGCTCGGCAGGGGTGCAGGCCGTGCTGGAGATGACCGACTACGCGCCGCTCCCACTGCGCGAACCGGTGCGCTCCCTGGTGTGGATCCGCGGCCGCCTGCAGCACGTGCCGACCGACGCGGTCCCGGCCCTGCTCGACCTGGTCGCCGCCGAGAACCCGAATCCGGCTCTGCTGCAGGTGAATTCCAGGCCCCAGCCGAACGACGCCCACGACGACGACAACCACACCCTGATGCGCCTGGAGATCGAGTCCGTGGTCGTGGCCGACGCCACCGGCGCCGAGTCGGTCGGACTCGGAGCACTGCTGCAGGCGCGGCCCGACCCGTTCTGCGCGATGGAATCCGGGTGGCTGCAGCATATGGAGTCCGCACACCGCGATGTGGTGGAACGCCTGGCCACCCGGTTGCCGATGACACTGCGCACGGGGCGGGTCCGACCGCTGGGCCTGGACCGCTACGGCGTGCAACTGCGGGTGGAGAACGAACACGGCGACCACGACGTCCGGTTGCCGTTCCCCAAGCCGGTCGACGACGTCACCGGCCTGAGCCAGGCCATCCGGATATTGATGGGCTGCCCATTCCTCAACGGCCTGCGCGCGCGCCGGATCTGACCCGCACGGCCTGGGCGCCGCTACCGTAGCTTCGGTGACCGGGCCCCACGAGCAACTCGAGCCGCAACGCCGCACGCTCAAGATCGAGATCGCCGTCGTGCTCGCGGTGACCTTCGGGCTCAGCGCCTACACCGCGGGCCTACGGCTCATCGAGGCCGTACTCCTCGGACTGTCTGGGCAGACCGTCGCGCTCAACCCGAAGCGCTCCCCGTTCGACCTGATCGACCTCGGCCTGCACCTGGCCGTGATCCTGCAGCTGCTGGCCTGGGGCGCGCTGGCCCTTTACCTGTTGTGGCGCAGCGGTTTCGGGCCGGCCAAGATCGGTCTGTCCCGCCCGCAGTGGCGCGGCGACGGATTGGGCGGACTCGGCCTGGCCCTGCTCATCGGCCTGCCCGGGTTGGCGTTCTACGTGCTGGCCCGCGCGCTGGGCCTGAGCGCCGACGTGGAACCGGCCGAGTTGTATGACACCTGGTGGCGCATCCCGATGCTGCTCGGTGTGGCGTTCGCCAACGGGTGGGCCGAAGAGATCATCGTGGTGGGGTTCCTGCTCACCCGGCTGCGTCAACTCGACGTGAGTCCGGGACGGGCGCTGATCATCTCCAGCCTGCTACGCGGCGCCTATCACCTGTACCAGGGCTACAGCGCGGGCCTGGGCAATGTGGTCATGGGTCTGGTGTTCGGCTACGCGTGGCAGCGCACCGGGCGGCTGTGGCCGCTGATCATCGCGCACACTCTGATCGACGCGGTGGCGTTCGTCGGCTACGCGCTGGTGGCGGATCATCTCAGTTGGCTGCATTGACGCCTGCGGCACGTACATTTTTGCTGTGGACGACTTCACTGCCTCGGGCGGACCTCGCGACCCGCGATCGCGGCGTCCTGGACCGCGCCGCCGCGGCAACGAGCCGTCCCAGGTGATCCGTCGCGACCCGAACTACCGCCCGGCATGGCCGCCGAATCCGCCCACGCCACCACGAACGCCGCCGCCACCCAGACAGCCCCCACCCAGGCAACCCCCGCCGCGGCAACCCCCGCCCAGGTCGGCGCCGCCGCCTCCACCCCGCCCACCCCGAGGTTCGCACCCGCCCCGGACCACGGCCGCGCCGCCGCCCGCGCCCGCACCGGTGCGCAAGCCCCGCCGGCGACGCCACTGGGGCCGTCTGGTGTTCGTGGTGCTGCTCGTCGGCGTGCTAGCGCTGATCGGCGGCGGTGTGTGGATCGACTCGTCACTGCACCGGATTCCGGCGCTGGCCGACTATCCCGAGCGGCCTGGGGCGGCGCACGGCACCACCTGGCTGCTGGTCGGATCGGACAGCCGCCAGAACCTCAGCCCCGAGCAGCAGGCCGACCTGGCCACCGGCGGGGACATCGGCAACGGCCGCACCGACACGATCCTGTTGGTGCACATTCCCGGGATCGGCTCGGACACACCGGCCACCATGGTCTCGATCCCCCGGGATTCCTACCTGCCGATCCCGGGCTACGGCGAGGACAAGGTCAACGCCGCGTTCTCACTGGGCGGGGCGCCGCTGCTGGCGCAGACGGTCGAGCAGGCAACCGGCCTGCGCCTCGACCATTACGCAGAGATCGGTTTCGACGGATTCGCCGGGCTCGTCGATGCCGTCGGCGGGGTGACGATGTGCCCGGCCGAACCGATCAGCGACCCGCTGGCCGGGATCGACCTTCCGGCGGGTTGCCAGGAGTTCGACGGCCGCAACGCGCTCGGTTACGTCCGCAGCCGCGCCACGCCGCGCGCTGATCTGGACCGGATGATCCATCAGCGGGCGTTCATGTCCGCATTGCTGCACCGGGCCACCAGTCCGGAGGTGCTGCTCAACCCGCTGCGGTGGCAGCCGATGGCCCGCGCGGCCACCAACTCGGTGGCCGTCGACCAGGACGCCCGCGTCTGGGATCTGGGCCGGCTGGGCTGGGCGATGCACGGCGACATGGTGACGACGACGGTGCCGATCGGCGAATTCACCGGCAGCGATTCGGGTGCGGTGGTGGTGTGGGACAGCGACGCGGCGAGCAGACTGTTCACCGCACTGGCCAACGACACCGCCGTTCCGGACGATGTGGTCGAGAAACCCCAACCTTGAGCTTAGGCAAAGCTAAAAACGGCGATAGCAAATTCGCTACAGCTAATGTAATGCGCGCCACACCGCCACCCTCCAACTAAGGTAAAGCTGACCTCAATGAGGTCAACCTTCGATGACAATGGGTTCTGACCTGCTATATCCTCGCGATCATGACGATGACCGGCGAACACGACACGAAATTTCACGCACTTGTTCAGGACCAGATCCGTAGCGAGTTCACCGCGTCACAGCAATACATCGCAATTGCGGTTTATTTCGACGGCGCGGACCTTCCGCAGCTCGCCAAGCACTTCTATGCGCAGGCGGTCGAAGAGCGCAACCACGCCATGATGCTGGTCCAGTACCTGCTCGACCGGGATATCGACGCCGAGATCCCCGGTGTCGATGCGGTGTGCAACCGCTTCGACGCTCCCCGGGACGCGCTCGCGCTGGCGCTCAGCCAGGAGCGCACCGTCACCGAGCAGATCAGCCGGCTCGCCAGCGTTGCCCGCGAGGAGGGTGACTACCTCGGCGAGCAGTTCATGCAGTGGTTCCTCAAGGAGCAGATCGAAGAGGTCGCGTCGATGGCGACGCTGGTGCGGATCGCCGACCGCGCCGGTTCCAATCTGTTCCACATCGAGGACTTCGTCGCCCGGGAACTCGCCGGTGCAGCCGGTGCGGACGCGGCGGCGCCGAAGGCCGCGGGCGGCAACCTCTAGCCCTCAGATCCCGTCAGTCCCGGCCGGCGCCGGTCAGGCCGTTCTGCAGCCAGCTCTTGGTGCGGCCGGGATGATTCGTGGCCACCCACCCCACCCCGATGTCGCGGCAGAACTGGACATCCTCGTAGTGGTCGACGGTCCAGCAGTACAGGGCACGCCCCTGGGCGGCGGCCCGGTCGACCAGTTCCGGGTGCTCGCGCAATGTTGCGATGGACGGGCCGACGGCGGTGGCCCCGACCGTGGTGGCGGCACTGCCGCCCAGATACCGCGACGTCTCACCGAGCAGCACCGTGGGGAGCATCGGAGCGGCCCGGCGAATCCGCCACACCGCAGCCGCCGAGAAGGACATCACCACCGCGCGGGACAGATCGGCCGAGGCCGGCGCGGCGATGCCGTACCGGTGCAACAGCGCCAGCACCTTGTTCTCCACCAGCGCGCCGTAGCGCACGGGGTGTTTGGTCTCGATGAACAACTTGACCGGCCGGTTCCAGTCGAGCACCAGCGATACGAGGTCGTCGAGGGTCAGCAGTCCGGTGTCTCCGATGGCGCCCTCGTCGCCTGCGTCGTCGGAGTCGGCGTCGGCGTCGGCTGAACCTTCACCGCCCTCGGAGCGCCCGCCGGCATGCCACGACCCGTAGTCCAGCTTGCGCAACTCGGCCAGCGTCATCTCGCTGACCAGACCGGTGCCCGTGGAGGTGCGGTCCACCCGGCGATCGTGCACGCACACCAGGTGCCCGTCGCGGGTCAGCCGCACATCGCATTCCACGCCGTCGGCACCCTCGCGCAGCGCCAGGTCGTATGCGGCGAGCGTGTGTTCGGGCTTCTCGGCGGATGCTCCCCGGTGGGCCACCACGAACGGATGCCCAGGCCCCGGGGTCGCCTGCGCAGCGGCTCCGCCGTCGCCCGTTTCCATACGGCCTATGCTGCCGGGTTCTGCCCCTGAGTCTCAACCGGAACGGCGGATTCAGCGGAATCCTCACGATTCTGCGAACTGTCCGCCGCCTCGGTGTCGACCGGGGGCGGGTCGGAAGTGGGTGTCGGATCAGAAGATTCGGGCTCGAGCACCACCCAGCGCCGGACGCTGCGCACAGCAGCCGCCGCACCGCTGCCCTCGAACCCGACGAACACCTTCGCGGTCAGCAGGAATGCCGCCAGCGCCAGCAGATACCCGACGATCGCGGTCACGGTGTTGTTCGCGATGTTCTGCGGGGTGTCGTTGAAGAACGTCACGTACACGGTGCTGACCATCGACGCGAGCGCGACGACCGCGCTGAACACCCAGACGATCCACCACACCACGATCTGGCGACGCAGATGCGAGAGGCGCCCTTCGAGGGCGGCCAGTTCCCACACGAACACCGGTGCCATCACGAGGTTCACCCCGGGCACCAGGCAGCACAGCCACAGTGTCCTGGTGCTGCGCGGATCCACCTCACCGTGTGCGGCGTACCCGGCGGCTCGCCGCGTGATCAGCCAACGCACCAGCGACACCACCGCGACGACCACGACGCCCATCGCCACCACGCTGGCCAGCAGCCCGATGGCCACTCCGCCGATCGCGATCAGCGGATGCAGCAGCACGCTGCGGTTGATCAGCAGCAGCACGTAACGAATCACGTGGGCGAACGCGGCGATTCCGAGCACCACCATGGCTGCGACGAGCATGAGGCGCACGGTGCCTGCGTCGGTCTCGCCCTCGGTTTTCTGCGGCTGTTCCTCGAGATCGAACTGTTGGTGCAGCCCCCAACTCGGAATCGAGCGGTAGTGCGGAGTCGGGCCGAGCGCGCGCCGCTGCCTGCGCTGGTGCGGCGGAGGGCCGGGACGCAGGGCGATCCAGCGATAGCCGGGGGCGAGGTGCGGCGGAGTGCGTTGCGCCGTCGGCGATGTCTGTGCCGGCGCCGGAGGCTGCGCGGAAGGTCCCCACTGAGATTGGGACGACGACGGCGCCGAGGGCGCCATCAACGACCCGCCGCATCGGGGGCACCACGACCGCTGCCGGTCACGCACGTTCCAGCGCGTCCCGCACTGCGAACACACCTGGATCATCCGACCAGCCTAGCCACGATCTCTGAACAGGTCCTTGGCGGTCAGACGGTTCCCGGGCCACCGGCGTCGGTGACGACGGGACGTCCGGCCCCGGCCCACGCCAACATTCCGCCCTCGACATTGACCGGCGTGTACCCGTTGCGGGCCAGATAGTTCGCCACCCGCAGGGAGCGTCCGCCCGCATGGCAGATCACGTACAGCTCGGCGTCCGGGTCGATCTCGGCGATTCGTGTCGGCACATCACCCATCGGTATGTGCTGGGCTCCTTCGGCGTGGCCGCGTTGCCATTCGTCGTCCTCACGGACGTCCAGCAGCACGACAGCCCCTTCGAACGTGGTGGGTACCGCAGCGATATCTGCCTGCCCGACTTCCACATCGTCCATGCCGTCAATGCTCGCATGCCGACACCGGTGAGCGCAGCCGCCCCCGATGGCTGGTCGCGGCGTTAGCAACCGGAAAGCTATCCACAGTTTCCACAGGTTCATCCACAGGGCGGGCACCTGGAGAAAAGCCCCCGAAATGGGAGTTACTGTGCGGTAGCTGGCCGTCACTGTGGATAAACCTGGGGGGTTCACGGCAGCGATCAACAACCACCACCGCCGCGGAGCGAAATTAAGCACTCGGCTAAACCTCGGTCGCCGGCACCGACCGGTCCGGTTTGGGATCAGCCTGATTCCAGGCCCCCCTAAATCGACGCGGAGGCCGATTTTCCCCTGGCCATTACACGGGCTATGATCGGCGTCACACCAGCTGTTGTGACAGAACTCACTGGGGGCAAGCATTGATCGTGCAGGTCAGGAGTTGTTGATGGCGTCACATCCGATCGGATCGGGATCAGCCCTTCCGCAGCCCGAATGGCATTCGTCTGGGCATCTGCACACCCGTAACCAGTTGATGTCCTTCCTTCGGGCCAGCGTGATCGCCGTGCTGCTGCTCGGCGTGCTGGCCGTCATCGTCTTGTTCTGACCGACGCCCGATCGGGTATACGTGTGGTCGGCGCACGCGTCCTTGCGGTGCGCCCTGCGATGGAGCAATGTTGGCGGTGATCTTGAGTGTCGAACCTTGAGGCTCGAACTCGACGATCTCTGACGAACGCCTGGCTCCATCGATCGATAATGAGGAAGGAATCTCGTGGCTGAATACACCTTGCCGGACCTGGATTACGACTATGGAGCGCTGGAGCCCCACATCTCCGGGCAGATCAACGAACTCCACCACAGCAAGCACCACGCGGCGTACGTCAAGGGCGTCAACGACGCCGTCGCCAAGCTCGACGAGGCGCGGGCCAACGGAGACCACGCGGCGATTTTCCTCAACGAGAAGAACCTGGCCTTCCACCTCGGCGGCCACGTGAACCACTCGATCTGGTGGAAGAACCTGTCCCCCAACGGTGGCGACAAGCCGACGGGTGACCTTGCCGCGGCGATCGACGATCAGTTCGGCTCGTTCGACAAGTTCCAGGCGCAGTTCACCGCCGCCGCCAACGGGCTGCAGGGTTCGGGTTGGGCCGTGCTCGGCTATGACAGCCTGGGCGACCGGCTGCTGACCTTCCAGCTCTACGACCAGCAGGCCAACGTGCCGCTCGGCATCATCCCGCTGCTGCAGGTCGACATGTGGGAGCACGCTTTCTACCTGCAGTACAAGAACGTCAAGGCCGACTACGTCAAGGCGTTCTGGAACGTTGTGAACTGGGAGGACGTGCAGAACCGCTACGCGGCGGCCACCTCCAAGACCAACGGCCTGATCTTCGGCTAGCTCCCGTCTCGTTCGACTGAGGGCTGGATCGGTTTTCTGATCTCTCACCAAGGGGCGTCACGCAAATTGCGTGACGCCCCGCCCTCGTTTCGGGGGTCGGTCGTTCTTGGCCGACTCGTTACCGGTCCGGATCCCGTGTCGCCTTGCACCGCTCGGGTTGCTGCCGCATTCTGATGTCATCGACCCACAGACGTGTCGGAGCACCGGCCAGCCGGCGAGCCAACACCGATGTCCCGGAGGCGATATGGATACGACGGGGTCCGGCCGGGCGATTGAGATCGCCCCCTTCCATTCCGGTGGTGCACTCAAAGGGTTTGTGGTGCTGGGCCGATGGCCCGATTCCACCAAGGAGTGGGCGCAGCTTCTCATGGTCACTGTCCGGGTCGCCTCGCTACCTGGATTACTTTCCACCACAACGATTTTCGGGGTTCGGGAGGAATTGCCCGAGACACCCCGCCCCGGCACCGTCGGCATCGTCATCGCCGAAGGTCCGGTAGTCGGCGAATCCGCCGTCCCGCCCGGATATTTCGCCGAGCACCAACCGCCGGCACTGCTGATGCTGCATCCGCCCTCGGAGACAACACCGTCGCTTCCCGAGTGCACCGGCGCCGCTTCTGGCTGCGTGTTACTGCCCGGCCTGCCACATCTCGGACTGGAACACCGCGCGGCCTGGGTGGAAGCCGAATCCGACGGCACGGTGACATCGATGGTCAGCAGGGTCGGTGTCGATCCGATCAGTCACCCCGATACGGCGATTCTGGCGATGCTGTTGGCGGCGTAGGTACACCAGGAGCGGGACATCTTCTCCAACAAGGAGAATCCAGCTACCGAAAATGGATAAGAAACCTGGCGGGTCGGCCGGACAGCGGCTATGGTCCTCTAGATCAGCGAAGGGCGGAAGCCCCGCAATCGTCGTGTCGACATGCTGGCCTTGAGCCCGGCCGACAACCTGCGATGCGGTGGGCGACACCTTCGACCGTATATGGGTGAGCCGCGCAAGCGGCAGGTATCGGCGGTGTGTCGAAAGGTCGCCATGTCCGCAGGCGCAGGTGTCAGCGTCATAGCAGGATCGCCGATGTCGGCGACCCGACATGAGCTCCAGATAGCCGTGGCGTCCCGCCGCAACCATGGTCGTTGCGGCATTTGTGCCAGTGATTGTCTGGCGACGACGGAAACCCCCGCCCGTTTCCGCCCGGCAACTACCTTCCGGAATCAGTGCCAGAATCCAGCCAGACCCGTCTGGCTATCGCGCGCGAGGGGGTTGACGGGCATTCCACCGCCCAAGCTGTAACGTGTTCCACGTCGTCCGACAACGGCCTCGCGTGCAATCCGACGCGACCGGAGGTCGGTACTCTAGCAAATATCTGTTTCCGCTAGTCACGGCCCTGCATCGGTTGCCGGTCAAGAAGTTGATCATGATCGGGCACCCCTGTGCTCGCAGCTCACCGCGCCCAATACAACGCAACCGTCACCTTTTGCATTGCCAGACGGTGCAATCCCGCACACCCCTCACGGCGAAGCTCCGGGTATCCGCAGCCGAGGGGTCAAAACGCAAAGCCAGTTTAACTTTTGTGGCGTTTGCACTTGGTTGTCGTCACAACACTCGCTACGATGGTCAGCAAATACGCCGCCTAATTCGTACCGCTCATGAAGCATGTGGAGGTCAAATCGATGAGCAAGACGTTCGCCGCCCGCCTAAACCGCCTGTTCGATACGGTTTATCCACCTGGGCGCGGACCCCACACGTCTGCCGAGGTGATCGCCGCACTGAAGTCCGAGGGCGTCACCATGTCGGCTCCGTACCTGTCCCAGCTCCGTTCGGGCAACCGGACAAACCCGTCGCAGGCAACCATGGCCGCACTTGCCAACTTCTTCCGGATCAAGCCGGCTTACTTCACCGACGACGAGTACTACGAGAAGCTCGACAAGGAACTGACCTGGCTGGCCAGCATGCGTGACGAGGGGATCCGCCGGATCGCTGCCCGTACTGTCGGGCTGTCCAACGAAGCTCAGCAGGATCTGGTCCAGAAGGTCGATGAACTGCGCCGCCGGGAACACCTCGACGACTGATTCGTCGGTTTCGGCCGGCACCTTCGCGCGCTGAAACCCACGTCAGTGGGGCCCCATTCGGTTCCCACTCGCGCGGGTTTCAGCTGCGCGTGGCCGCGCCGTTCATTTCCCGGTACCGCTCGGAAATCGCGAGAATCCATTCCCGGTCGGAATACGATTCGGGCTGGCTCAACCAGGCGAGCCCCGGAAACCCGGAATCCTTGTCCCCCTCGCGGGTGTCGTAGATCCACTGGGCGATGGCCCCAGCCTGCTCCCGCGGCGGCACGTCAGGCCGCTCCACCTCGTCCAATTGTGTTGTGTCACTTGGCTCTCCCGATCTGCTTGAGTCACGCGGCGCAGCCGTTTCATGCTGACGCACGTCGGCGGCGGTCGCCTCCAGGTAGAGCGCATCGGAGATCAGCGACATCCGTTCGGCGACGCGGAACACCAACGGTCCGCGCGGACGCACGCCGATGCCGACATCGGGCTGGCGCCGGGCCAATTCGTTCAGAAGCGGCTTGATTGTCCGTAATTCGTGGTGCGCACCGAACCAGTCTTCAACGCTCGGCAGCAGCGATCCGGCGGCCACGATGACCATCGCACAACCGAGAAGGGTGGCCGCAGCGCCGACGCCGACAGGTTCGGTCCGGCCCACGGCTCTGAATAGAACGAAGCCGCTGGCAGCCACGATCAGCACCATGCCGACGGTGAACAGGAACAGCGCCCGTCCGCGACGGCTGCGGTTCGAGTAGCGCAGGCCGGCCCAGACCACCAGGGTGAGCGCCAGGAACACGTAGAGCAGTGGCAGCAGCCACGACGCGCCGTGGGACCCGAGGTCCCGCCGCAGGTACTCGGCCGGGGACATCTCCGGTTGTCTGCCGGCGCCGAAGAAGATCACCAGGCTGATCACCGCGACGACACCGGCGATGCCGTACTGGATCAGCGCGATACGACGAGTGAGGGTGGCCGAATGGCCCGAGGACGCGGTCGTGATCATGACGCAACTGCCTGCCGCACAGGCGATCAACGCGACCTGGCTCAGGCCGGCCGCGATGTTGGGCCAGTGCACCACCGTGTCGATCAGCAGGGCGAGCGGCTCCCAGTTCAGCGCGGCTACGACCCCGAGGCTGCCCAACGACAGGATCATCGCGGAGCTCACCAGGGATTGTTTGTTGACCAGAGCCCAACCGATGCGTAGGCCGGTAGCCAAGCCGAGTAGGCCGGCGATCACCCAGACGATCAACCAAACGCCTCTCCGAGGCGGACCTGCACGATCGATGAGCGGTCGGACGGCAACCGGCCGAGGCGGTAGAGCAGGAGCGCGGCGAAGTCCTCGGCCTCCTGCTCGATGTCCTCGCCGTTGGGTCCCATACAGCCGGTCCGCTGGTTGAGCATGTAGCTGATCAGATCCGAGGTGGCCACCTCGGCGGTGGCCGCGGCTGCGTCGACGATCGAAATGCCTTCGTGGCCCAGGACCAGGTGTCCCAGTTCGTGAGCCAGGGTGCGGTCCCAGGCCGGCAGACCCTGCTGGATGAGGAAGACGTCACGGTCGGTGTACTGCCGCCACTGCCCGCACACCCCGGGCGGAAGTTCGGCCATGGTCAGCTCGATGGGTCTGCCGCGATCTTCGCTCACCGCATCGACCAGACGGGTCAACGTGACTTCACCCTGTCGCGGGGCGAGGTCGAGAACCTCGTTGACAGCGCGCGTGACGCTTCGACTGGCGGACATGATCCCCCCTTTCCACCCTGGATTCTTCCAAGTCGTGCTAACTCATGAACCGACTGGCATCGATTCGGACCGTACGGCCGGCTTTGGCCTGCCGGTAGCCCACCAATCCACCGAGGCCGGTCAGGGCCATCATCCCGGTCACCCCGGGCAGCGCCACTGCCGCGAGTTCCATCGTGTTCGCGGTGCGCAGGTAGTCCGCGTACCCGGCCCGGAAGGCCACGGGCATCGCCGCGTCCAACCCGACAGCGGCGGGCGCCGGCGACCCGGTGCGCATCTTGATGCTGGGCTGGACGGGTCCCGACCATGGCCCGGACTGCGGCCCGCGATCAGAGCCCGGAGCACCCAACGGCACTGCGAGCGGCGGCACGATGACCGGCAGGGCGATCACCGGGACGGCGATCGGCGGCACCCCGGCCGCTGCGGCCAGTCCGGGCGGGGGTGGCACGGCCACGTCGGGAGCCTGAGCCTGCCCTGCCGAGACGTACATATCCGGGGGACGCGGGTAGTTGAACGGCGCCGGGACACCGCCTCCGCCGCCGCCACCACCGCCGCCGGCTGCACCACCGACGAGGGTCGTGGTGGTCTCGGTTGTTTCGGTGGTCTCGGTCGTCTTCGTTGTCGTCTCAGAGGTCGGCTCGGTTGTCTTGGTCGTCGACTCGGTCGTGGAAGTCGGCACGCTCGTCGAAGTCGTCTCGGTCGTCTCCGTGGTGCGCGTGGTCGTCGCGGTGGTCTCGCTCGAGGTCGCCGCCGTGGTTGTCACCGCCGAGCCCGAAGTCGTGGGGGTCTCCGTCTCCGAGGGCTGCGAAGTGGGTGGCGTCTCCGTCTTGGTCTCGGTGGCAGTGTTGGTCGGGCTGTTGGTGTCGGTCCCAGTTTGCGGAGGGGTCTGCGAGCCGGACGGTTGCGCGGTCCCTGATGGCCCTCCGGATTCGGACGGTTTGCCGGTTGGCTTGGTCGGCCGGCCCGTTGTCTTGGTCGGCTTGCCGGTGGGCCGGGTGCCGCTGTGGGACGGACGCGTGCCCGGCGAGCCGCTGCCGTCGCCGTCTTCGCCCTGGGAGTCGCCGTCCTGGGAATGGCCTTGGCCGTGGTCCTTACCGCTGTGCCCGTCGTGGCCATTGCCGGCGCTGTTCGAGGATCCCTGGCCGCTATCGGGCCGACCCCGATCGGGATCGGCAAATGCCAATGCCCCTCCGACACCGGCGGTGATCAGGCCCGTAAGCACCAGACCGGTCGAGGCGGCGACGCGCAACCGCGAACGCACGATGTCACCACCCTTTCGCGCACCGCCCAACAGCTTCGATTGATGAATCTGATTCTTGCACAATCGGGCATGCCAAATTTGCTAGCTGAGGCGATTACCCGGGCCACGAGCGGGGAGCCGCAGCAGAGCAAATCCACCGGACGATACTGTGGGTCTGCAGCAGTTCTGCGGTGACCACGAACACACGACGAATTGACCGGGAGGCAACCGGAATGGGCCTGTTCACGCGACGAAAAAGCCGCGCCACCCGCCGCGCCGAGGCCCGCGCCATCAAGGCCAAGGCCAAGCTGGAGGCCCGGCTCACCGCAAAGAATGAGGCTCGTCGCATCAAGTCCGATCAAAAATCTGCGCAACGGGCGCTCAAAGCTCAGGTCAAAGCGCAGCGGGACAGTGACCGCAATGCCCTCAAGGTGGCCGAAACCGAGTTGAAGGCGGCCCGCGAGGGACGTCTGCTCTCCCCCGCGCGGATTCGCCGTGTCCTCACCGTCACGCGTTTGCTGGCACCGGTGCTCGTGCCGTTGATCTACCGGGCCGCCACGGCCGCCCGGGGCGCCCTGGACGAACGTCGCGCTGATCGTCTCGGCGTTCCGCTGGCCCAGCTCGGTCAGTTCTCCGGGCACGGCGCCGAGTTGTCCGCGCGGATTTCCGGGGCCGAGCAGACGCTGCGACAGGTCGCCGACAAGAAGCCCAAGGACGCCGAGACCAAGCAGTTCGTGTCGGCGATCAACGAGCGGCTCTCCGATTTGGCCGCAGCGGTGACGGCCGCAGAGAACATGCCGACCGCCCGTCGCCGGGGTGCCCACGCGGCGATCGCCGCTCAGCTCGACGGCATCGATGCCGATCTGATGGCTCGGCTCGGGCTGGTCTAGCTCAGCTCCATGACCGGCGCCGCCCGTATCGACACCGCAGCCCCGCTGCGCGGTACGGCCGTCGGCGCACTCACCGCTGCGCTGGCCATCGCCGCCCATGGCGTCGCCGGGGGCGGTCTGCCGGACGGGGCCGTGGCTGCCCAGCTCCTGGTGCTCTCGGTGACCTTGGGTGCGTTGGCCGCGACCCTGGCCGCCGCGAACCGCACCGCGGTGCTGTGGAGCCTGCTCGGTACCGGCCAACTGCTGGCGCATGCGTTGTTGGCCACGGCTGGTCACGCGCACGGCGCGCAGCCCGGCCTGGCCATGTTCGGCGCGCACCTGGCAGCGGTATCGCTGGGCGCGGGTCTGATCGCGTGTGGTGCGCGCCTGTCGGCGGCGGTTTCGCGGGTGGTCCGCGTGATGGTGTGCAATGGCGGCGTCGTACCCGGATCGGCGCCCGGCGGCACGGCACGCAGCGCCGATCAGCCGTTGCACTCCGCGCGTCTCCTCGCCGCTTCGGTGTCGCATCGGGGTCCGCCGGTCGGCGTCACTGCCTGACCATCCGACCCCGAGCCATTTCAGAAAGACACCAATGCAACCCTTCACCGGGGCGTCCTCGCGCGCCCTGCTCACGACCGCCGCGGTAGCCGTCACCGGCCTACTCACCGCCGCACCGGCCTGGGCCCATGTCCACGTCGACGCCGACAATCCGAGTCCGGGGACCACCTCGGTACTCACCTTCCGGGTTCCCGGCGAGTCCGATACCGGTGCGCTGACAACACAATTGAAGGTCGACCTGCCCAACGTGGCCTCGGCCCGCACCGAGGTGATGCCGGGCTGGGCCGCCAAGCTCGACCGTGACACCGCGGCGGGCACGGTCCGGACGGTGACGTGGACGGCGGCGCCCGGGGTGGGCATCTCATCCGAGCAGTTCGCGCTGTTCCGGGTGTCGGTCAAGCTTCCCGACGCGGCGACCGCGAGCTTTCCCGTCACCCAGACCTACTCCGACGGCTCGGTGGTCCGCTGGGATCAGCCGCCCCTGCCCGATGGCAGCGAGCCCGAACATCCGGCTCCACAGCTGGCACTCACCGGCACCGAGGCCGCTCCGGCGCCCAGCCCGACGGCTCCTGCCGTCGCACAGCCCGCAGGCACCGTCGACAATTCCGCCCGCTGGCTGGCCGGCGGGGCGTTGATCGTGGCAGCGGCCGCGGTGGTCGCATCCCTGCTGAACCGGCGCCGGTCATGAGCCGCCTGCTGGCCGCCTTTCTGAGCGGACTGATCCTGGCCGCGTCCGCACTGCTCGGAGCCCCCGCGGCGTCCGCACATGCGGCCCGGATCGCGACCGACCCGGCTGAACATTCCGCGCTGAGCAGCTCGCCGCCGCGGGTGAGCGCCACGTTCAACGAGGCACTGCAGCCCGCATTCGCCAACATGACGGTCGTCGGGCCCGACAACAACCTGTGGTCCGAGGGCGATCCGACGGTGGCCGGCGCGGTGCTCAGCGTCGGGGTCCGGCCGCTCGGCCCGGCCGGGACGTACACGGTCAACTACCGGGTGACCTCGGCCGACGGACACGTCGTTTCGGGTTCCTGGTCGTTCGACCTGACGGTGGCCGGATCGGGGACGCCGGGCGCGGCCGCGTCGACGCCGGCGCAGTCCGACGGCGGCATCGTGGTGTGGCCGTTCGTGCTGGTCGCCGCCGTACTCATCGGCGGCGGAGCCTGGTGGGCGGTCCGGCGCCAGCGGTGACCGGCGCGCTGATCCGGGCGCTGGCTGACGGCGCCGCCATCGTGACCCTCGGCCTGGCCGCGGTGCCACTGCTCGAATCCGACCGTTACCGCGCCGAATTGCGTCGCCGAGCCGCGGGACCGCTCGGGCTGGTGGCGGCCGTATGGCTGTTGACCGAGGTCGTACGGCTGACGGCGGACGCGGCGCAGACCGCGGGCGTCGGGTTCTGGCAGATCGGCGTCCACACCCTGACCGACTTCGGGCTCCATACGACGGCGGGCCGTTCGGGGCTGGTCGGTGTGGCGGCCGCGTTGATCGTCGCCGCGGTGGCGATCCTGGCCCCGCGCGGTGCGACGACCACGGTCGCGACAGTCGGTCTGGCAGCGGTCGGTGTGGCGGCCAGGACACTGGCCGGGCATCTCGCGGAGAGTCCGGTCGGCGGAATGGCCGTGGCGGTGCACGCACTGGCTGCCGCGGTGTGGTGCGGCGTGCTCGCCGCGCTGGTGCTCACCGTGACGCACCGGGGTCAGTGGGCGAGGGTGTTGCCGAAGTTCTCGCAGTTGTCGCTGTCGTGCGTGGGCGTGCTGCTGGTCGCCGGCGTGGCCGGGGCGGCGATCAGGCTGAACTCGCCTGCCGATCTGTGGACGACCGCCTACGGCCAGGTGTTGACGGCCAAGGTGGTCGTGACCGCGGCCCTGTTGGTGTTGGCCTGGCGTAACCGGTCGAATTGGCTGCCCGCGGCGCGGGCCCACCGCAGCAGCGCCGCACTGTCACAGAACCGTTCGTTGGTGGAGTTGGGCATCATGGCTGTGGCGGTCACCCTCGCCGCGGTTCTGGCCGTCACGGGTTGACCGCTGCGGCGCCTGGCATGATGGGAAACACTGCCGGCCCTACCCACCGCGCTCGCGCGGAACACCGGATACTGCAAAGGAGCAGCCAGATGGCAGAGCAGCAGGATCAACCCGCCGAGAAGCCCGAAACCGGGGCCGAGTCGGCTGGGGCCGACGCGTCAGCGGCCGGCGCGGATCCTGCTCCGCCCACTCCGGCCCCTCCCACTCCGGCCCCCAAGCCCGGTCCTCCGCCGGCCAAGAAGGCCGCTGCGAAGAAGGCCCCCGCCAAAAAAACCCCGGCGAAGAAGGCTCCGGCGAAGGCCGCCAAGAAAGCTCCGGCGAAGAAGGCCCCAGCCAAGAAAGCCCCGCCCGCTCCGCCTGCGGCTCCGGCCCCTACCGCTCCAGCCCCAGCCCCGGCTACTCCCGCCCCGCCCCCGGTCGAACCGGCGCCCGCGCCCGTCATCCCTCTGCCGGATGTCGCCAAGGCAGCCAAAGAGACGGCCGCCCAAGCCAAGTCGACTGTCACCTCGGCCGCCAATCCGGTGTCGGGCCCGGTGCCGTCTGCACTGAGCGAGAGCCCGTCGTCCAAGCTGCCTCTGGCCGCGGCGGTGGCCGTCGGCGTATTGGCCCTGCTCCTGGTTGTGCTCAGCCGTCGGCATTCCGAGGACAGCTGAGCTGGGCTTGACCCTGACGCGACGTCAGGGTCGATAGTGGCCTCATGCACGCAGATCCGCAGGTGAGATCCGTCGGCGCGGTGGCCGCACTGACGGAGATCTCGGTGCGGACTTTGCATCACTACGACCACATCGGTCTCGTGGTGCCCAGCGTGCGTACCGCGGCGGGTTATCGCGGCTACACCGACGCCGATATCGAGCGGTTGCACCTGGTGCTGGTGTACCGGTCGGCGGGCCTGGCGCTGGACGAGATCCGGTCCCTGCTCGACGATCCGGATGCCGACGTGCTCGCCCACCTGCAACGCCAGCACAGCGTCCTGTGCGATCAGGCCGAGCAGCTGCAGCAGACCATCAAGGCAGTGGAGGAATTGATGAGCGCCCACAACAGAGGAATTCAGCTGAGCGCCGAGGAGCAGGTGGAGATCTTCGGCAGCGCCGTTTTCGACGAGCACGCGGAGGAGGCCGAAGGGCGCTGGGCCGATACCGAGGAATGGAAACAGTCCCGGCAGCGGACCGCGCAGATGACCAAGCAGGACTGGATCGAGTTCAAGGCCGAGAACGACGCGCTGCTCGACGCCCTGGTCGAGGGTAAGCGCGCCGGGGTCGAACCGGGCTCGGCGCAGGCCGACGAGCTGGCAGCACGGCATCGCGCCAACATTTCGCGGTTCTATGACTGCAGCGACGACATGCATGTGTGCCTGGCGCAGATGTATCTGGCAGATGAGCGGTTCACCCGCTACTACGACGATGCAGAGCCTGGGCTGGCCCAGTTCGTGCACGACATCATCGTGCAAAGTGTCGATCGCTGACGGGCTGCGATAATCGCGGGGTGAGTATCGAACCGCGCGCCACCGCTGATCTGGTCGACGAGATCTACCCCGACGTCCGTAGCTGCGATCTGCAGTTGCAGAACTACGGCGGCAGGACCATGTTCGCCGGGCCGATCACCACGGTGCGCTGCTTCCAGGACAACGCCCTGCTGAAGTCGATCCTGTCCACCCCGGGTAACGGCGGCGTGCTTGTGGTCGACGGCGACGGGTCGGTGCACACCGCGCTGGTCGGCGACATCATCGCCGGGTTGGCCGCCGACAACGGCTGGTCCGGGGTGATCGTGCACGGCGCGGTACGCGATGCCGCCGCGCTGCGCACCATTGATGTCGGGATCAAGGCGCTGGGCACCAACCCGCGCAAGGGCACCAAGACCGGCGAGGGTGAGCGCGACGTCGAGGTCAGCTTCGGCGGGGTGACGTTCGCGCCGGGCGAGATCGCCTACGCCGACGAGGACGGCATCGTCGTCGTCGGAGACGACAAGTAGGCCACGTCGTCGCTCCCTAAGACCTACGCGAAAAAGGCCCCCACCTCGCGGTGGGGGCTTTTCTCGTTCATCGCCGCGCTAAACCGTCACAGCGGCACGGTGTTTGGTGAACATCAGCGCCTCTTCGTCGACCTTGCCGTACCGGATGGTCCGCATGTCGAAGAAGTAGTTCTGCTTGAGCTTCCACGGCGCTTCCGAGCCCGACTTGGGCAGGGAGTCCATGGCCCGCCGGAAGTAGCCCGGGGTGAAGTCCATGAACGGCAGCTCGTCGACGCTGTCGCCGGGGTGCTGCGGCTCGACCCGGTCAAAACCGTTGGCGTCCATGTAGTTCAGGACGCGGCAGATGAACTCGGACACCAGGTCGGCCTTCAGCGTCCAGGACGCGTTGGTGTACCCGAACGTGATGGCCATGTTCGGCACGCCCGAGAGCATGAGGCCCTTGTAGGTCATGGACCTGGTCAGGTCGATCGGCTCGCCGTTGCGGTGGGCCACCGCGCCGCCGAACAGCTGCATGTTCAGGCCGGTCGCGGTGACGATGATGTCGGCCTGCAGCTCCTCACCGGAGCTCAGCTTGATGCCGGTTTCGGTGAAGGTCTCGATGGTGTCGGTGACGACGCCGGCCTTACCGGACCGGATGGCCTTGAACAGATCTCCGTTGGGGGCCAGGCAGACTCGCTCGTCCCAGGGGGCGTAGCTCGGGCTGAAGTGCTTGTCGTAGTCGAAGCCCTCGGGCAGGCGGCGGGTCCCCATCTTGCGCAGGAACTGCTTGAAGACCGACGGGAAACGGCGAGCGACCTGGTACTGGCCGGTGCTGTACCCGATCTGCTTCCACCGGTTGACGAAGTGCGCCAGGTTCTTGGGCAGGTACTTGTTGGTCTTCACGGCCACCGGGTCGACCAGCGGCAGGGATCCGACGTAGGTGGGTGAACGCTGCAGCATCGTGACGTGTCCGACTCCGCCGCTGACCAGCGACGGGATGAGTGTGATGGCGGTGGCGCCCGACCCGATCACCACGACGTTCTTGCCCGTGTAGTCGAGATCCTCGGGCCAGTGCTGCGGGTGGACGATCTGTCCCTTGAAGTCCGCGGACCCGGGGAACTCAGGCGAGTAGCCCTCGTCGTAGTTGTAGTAGCCGCTGCACACCGACAGGAACGACGCGGTGATCTGCTTGGCTTCGCCGTTGTGGTCGACGTCGACGGTCCAGCGGTTGTCGGCGTCGGACCAGTCCACCGAGAGCACGCGGTGGCCGGTGCGGATGTGGTTCCTGATGCCGTTCTCGTCGGCCGCCTCGTTGATGTAGTCCCAGATCGACTGTCCGTCGGCGATGGACTTGGCCGACTCCCACGGCTTGAACCGGAACCCGAGGGTGAACATGTCCGAGTCGGAGCGGATGCCCGGGTACTTGAACAGGTCCCAGGTGCCGCCGATGTTCTCGCGGCGCTCGAGGATCACGTAGCTCTTGGTGGGGCAACGGTCCTGCAGGTGCCAGGCCGTGCTGATGCCGGAGATGCCGGCACCGACGATCACAACATCGAAATGTTCGGTCATGGGACCGACGGTATCAACACCGTGTTGAGTCGGTCAACAGTGTGTTGAGAAACTCAACGCAGTGTTAGGCTGCTTGATTGTGACCAGCTCCAGCACGACGCGCGCCCCGCGCGGCCGCCGTGCCACCCGCCCGTCGGGCGACGACCGCGAAGCGGCGATTCTCGCGACTGCCAGGCGGCTGCTGGAGACCAAGAAGTTCGCCGACATATCGGTCGATGACCTGGCCAAAGGCGCCGGGATCTCGCGGCCGACGTTCTACTTCTACTTCCCGTCGAAGGAAGCGGTCGTGTTGTCGCTGCTCGATCCGCTGATCAAGCGCGCGGACACCGGTTTCGACAGCGCGCTGGAGGCCATGCCCGCCGACCCTAAGCGGGCGGTCCGCCGCGGCATCGAGATCTTCTTCAGCTCGTTCGGATCGGATCCGGCCACGGCCCGCGCCGGCACCGAGGCGCTCAACAGCAGCCCGGAGTTCCGCGCACTCTGGTCGGGGCTCATGCAGAAGTGGATCGCCCTGACCGCTGCCCTGATCACCGCCGAACGCCAACGCGGCGCCGCCCCGGAGACCATTCCGGCCATGGACCTCGCGACGTCGCTCAACCTGATGAACGAGCGGACCATGATGGCGGCCCTGAGCGCCGAACAACCCGCGGTCGACTACGACAAGGTGGTCGACACCCTCGCCCACATCTGGCTGACCAGCATCTACGGCGAGGCTCTCTGACCCGTCCGCCGGCTATGCGAACATATGTTCGTGTCGGAAACTGCGTCGGCGAGCATTCTGCACGCTGATCTCGACTCGTTCTACGCGTCGGTCGAACAGCGCGACGATCCAGCGCTGCGTGGCCGCCCGGTGATCGTCGGCGGCGGTGTGGTGCTGGCGGCCAGTTACGAGGCGAAGGCGTTCGGGGTCCGCACGGCGATGAGCGGTGGTCAGGCCCGGGCGCTGTGCCCGCAGGCCGTCGTCGTGCCGCCTCGGATGTCGGCATATTCGGAGGCCAGCGCGCACGTGTTCGAGGTCTTCCACGACACGACGCCCGTGGTGGAGCCGCTGTCGGTGGACGAGGCGTTTCTCGACGTGTCCGGGTTGGGCCGGGTGTCGGGCACTCCGGTGGAGATCGCCCGACGGCTGCGCGAGCAGGTGAGCGAGCAGGTGGGCCTGCCCATCACCGTCGGCATCGCGCGGACGAAGTTCCTGGCGAAGGTGGCCAGTCAGGTGGCCAAGCCCGATGGTCTGCTGTTGGTCCCGCCCGATCGCGAGTTGGCGTTCCTGCATCCGCTGCCGGTGCGCCGGTTGTGGGGTGTGGGCGCCAAGACCGCCGAGAAGCTGCACGCCCATGGGATCGAAACGGTCGCCGATGTGGCCGAGCTGCCCGAGTCGGCCCTTCGTCCCATGGTGGGCGGCGCGATGGCGCGACAGCTGTATGCGTTGTCGCGCAACATCGATCGACGCCGGGTGACGACGGGAGTCCGGCGAAGTTCGGTCGGCGCCCAACGCGCCCTGGGCCGGCGCGGCAACACGATGTCCTCCGCGGAGGTGGACATCGTGGTGGTCAACCTGGTCGACCGGATCACCCGCCGGATGCGCGGGGCAGGCCGTACCGGACGCACCGTCGTATTGCGTTTGCGCTTCGACGATTTCGGCCGGGCCACCCGGTCGCACACCCTGCCCCGGGCCACCGCCTCGACCGACGCGATCCTGGCCGCGGCCCGCGCGCTGGTGACAGCCGCGGCTCCGGTGATCGCCGAGCGGGGGCTGACCCTGATCGGGTTCGCGGTGTCCAATATCGACCACCAGGGCAGCCAGCAGTTGGAACTGCCCTTCGACTCGGAACCCGATCCGGTGGCGATCGACGGCGCCATCGATGAGGTGCGGCAGCGGTTCGGCAACGCGCTGCTGACCCGCGGCGTGCTGGTCGGACGTGATCCCGGTCTGGAGATGCCGACGCTGCCCTACTAGGAGATTGCGCGTACTAAAAGAATTGTCCGGCAACGAATCCCGCGAGCAGCACGGCGAATCCGCCGATCTCGCCGGCGATGAGGGCGATCATCCCGGCGTGCAGTGATGCGGTGGGCTTCTCGAACTGGTTGGTGGTGTCGCGTTTGGCGCCGTGCTCGATGTAGGCGGCGATGGCGACGACGAAGAACAGCACGAGCACCATGGCTGCGGTGAGGTTCACCCACGTGGGCCAGGCGCTGAGTTCGACGAAGACGGCGACCAGCAGCGTCGCGAAGGAGTACAGCAGCGCGGCCCGGTGGGCGATGTCGACGTACGGGTGGGCCAGGTGGTTCTCGCTGGTGGCCATCTGCCGGTACTTCCACACCCCGAGCACCAGGGCCAGCAGGAAGATCAGGCCGGCGGCGAGCAGGGTGATGACGGTGTCGATGCCGAGTTCCGCGTGCATCGCGTGAGTTTACGAGCCTGTCGAATACCGCCGGTCACCCGCAGTGCGGTATTGCGTGCCAGCACGCCGGCAGCACTGGCCGGCACGATCACCCGGGAACCTGGCCCCATCCAGCGTTGCCTCGGCATCACGACGCGCCGGTGTCGGCGTTCGTATTCGCGCAGCGCCTTCGCGGGATCGCCCCGGTAGGCGGCCACGCACTCGGAAAGTGTTGCCGCTCCGGCGATTGCCAGGCTCGATCCGTCCCCGAGCAGCGATACGCACGAGGCCGCGTCACCGAGCAGAACGATCCGCCCGCACGACCAGGTGTCCATACGGACACGACTGACCGAGTCGAAATAGATGTCGGGGGCCTCCCGCACCTGCCGCAGCAGGTCGGGTACCCGCCACCCCATGCCGGCGTAAGTGCGGGCGACGACGTCTCTGTGCGCCGACGAGTCGCGATGGTCGAAGCCCGGCAGCGCCGGGTGGCGGAAGATGAACGCGGCGATCCCACGACCGGTCGCCGGGTGCACCGCCGCCATCCGTCCGGGCTCGTTGTACATCAGGACGGTGTCGCCTTCGACCTCGTCGGCCAGGTCCACGGTGGCGACGTACAGTCCGAGATGTTCGATGAGCCCGCCACCGAACGCCAGTTCCCTTACCCGCGAGTGCAATCCATCGGCGCCGACCACCAGATCGAACCGCTGTGGCTTCGCACGCTCGAAGCTGACCTCGACACCGGCTGCATTCTGGTCGAACGCGGTGACCGTGTCGTCGTAGCGGAACTCGGCGGCGTTGCGACCGGCATCGGCCAGGATCGCGGCCAGGTCGCTGCGGGGAATCTCGATCCCGTCTCCCCATTGCATCGGTGCCCACCCGATCCGCCGGCTTTGGCGGTCCACCGCACTGATCCCGGTGGCCCGGGTTGCCGCGGACCTGAGCGCGGGCAGCACGCCCATCCGTTCCGCGACGCCATAGGCGGCACCCCGCACGTCGACGGGGCTGCCGCTGGACCGGTCACCACCGGCGCGTTCCACGACGGTGACCGCCATTCCCGATCGAGCCAGCCAGTACGCCGCGGTAGATCCGGCCACCCCCGCTCCCACGATGAGCACCGTCCTCATCTCAGCGCCTTTCTGCAGTCAATGCAATATTGCACTTACTGCAGTTATACACTCGATGCATGCCCTCCGATACCGCTGCCGCCTCGCTACGGGAGCGCAAGCGCGAGCGCACCCGTGTCGCCATCGTCGACGCCGCGCTGAAGCTGTTCGCCGCCAACGGATACGACGGCACGACGGTGGCCGATATCGCCGCGGCGGCCGATATCGCACCGCGCACGTTCTTTAGCTATTTCGCCAGCAAGGACGACGTGCTGTTGCCCGGTGCCGACGCCCGGGTGCAGGCGGCTATCGACGCCATTGCCGAGCGCGGGTCCGAGGATCGTCCGGCCGACGTGCTGCTGCGTGCCCTCGGCTCGGTGATCGACGGTGGCCACGACTTCGCCGACGAGCAGGGTGCGCTGCGGTTCCGGCTGGTGCAGACCATTCCGGCAATCCGGGGACGAGCACTGCAGTACCAACTCGACGCCCAGCGGGAGATCGCGCAGCACTTGCAGACGGCGTACGCGGACGAGCTCGACGCCATCGGTGCGGGTGCCATCGTCGGGGCCTTCGTTGGCGCGGTGACCGGCGCCGTCCAGGCCATGGTCGACACCGGCGTACCCCCAGGCCGTAAGGCCCGCGCCCTGGCCTTACGGCGGGCCACCGAGATCGCGCTGCGGCCGTGGCAGCGAACTGAGCATGAAATCTGAGTAATGTCCCCCATCCGCAGCACGCCGGACTACGACAAGCTGCGAAACATGAACGCACTCAACGACTCATCCAGGGTCACCGCCGCATTCTTCCTCCAGGCCGCCATCGCTTTCGGGGCCAGTTTTCTGGGTCTGCTCGGCGGGGTCCTGTTCCTGCCCCTGGATCTGTGGCAGCGCCTGTTCCTGGCGATGACGGTCCTGTTCCTCGTGACGAGCTCGTTCACCCTGGCCAAGGTCATCCGCGATCAGCAGGAAGCCACCACCGTCCGGGTCCGGCTCGACGAGGCCAGGATGGAAAAGCTGATCGCCGAACACAATCCGTTCACCTCAGCCTCCTGAGGTCCACTCCAGAAGCTTGTCGACCGGCCAGGTGTTGACGATGCGCTCGATCGGCACCTCCGCATCGAGGGCCCGCTGGGCCCCGTAGCCGAGGAAGTCGAGCTGACCGGGCGCATGGGAATCGGTGTCGATGCTGAACAGGCAGCCGATCTCCAGTGCCATCGTGAGCAGCCGGGTCGGCGGGTCGCGCCGCTCGGGACGGGAATTGATCTCGACGGCCGTGCCGTGCTCGAGGCAGGCGGTGAAGACTTTCTCGGCATCGAATTTCGACTCGGGCCGCATGCCGCGTCCCCCGGTGACCAGGCGTCCGGTGCAGTGCCCCAGCACATCTGTGTGCGGATTCGAGACGGCCTTGATCATGCGTCGGGTCATGGCCGTGGAGTCCATCGCCAGTTTGGAGTGCACGCTGGCTACCACCACATCCAGGCGTTCCAGCAGTTCAGGCTCCTGGTCCAGCGATCCGTCTTCGAGGATGTCGACTTCGATCCCGGTCAGGATCCGCAGCGGGGCCACAACCTCGCGTAGCTCCTCGATGACTTCGAGCTGCTCGCGCAGCCGGTCCGGGGACAGCCCGTTGGCGATCTTGAGCCGGGGAGAGTGGTCGGTCAGCGCGCAGTACTCGTGTCCGAGGTCGCGGGCGGCCAGCATCATCTCCTCGATCGGGGCGGATCCGTCCGACCAGTTGGAGTGCACGTGCAGGTCTCCCCGGAGTGCGGCCCGAATGTCGCCGCCCCCGAAATCGACAGCCGCCTCACGTAATTCGACGAGAGTGTCGGGCTCCCGGCCGGACCAGGCCTGCGCGATCACCTTGGCGGTCTTGGGCCCCACCCCCGGCAACGACTGCCAACCGTTCGTCGCGCCGAGGCGTTCCCGTTGGGCATCGGACAGCGCCTCGACGGTATCGGCGGCATTGCGGTAGGCCATCACTCGCCGCGGGTCCTCCCGGGCGCGATCCTTGTAGTACGCGATCTGGCGTAGTGCGGTCACCGGGTCCATGGGCACTGCTCAGCAGTCGCCCGGCCGTGCCGCGCAGTGCGGCGTGGTGCCCGGGAACCGGTAGCGATGTGTGGCGACCCAGCGGTAGACCGCGTTCTGCAGTTGACGTACCCCCGGCATCCGATACACGTGCAACGGGATCCGGGTGCCGAACCCGGCCGAGACGGCGGCGTTGATGGCTTCGGCGCCGCGGTACACCTCGCCCGAGCAGTCCTGCCACCACGCCGCTTCGAGCATCTGATCGGCCGGCACGCCGAGCCGGTCAGCGGTGCCGGCGGCCTGGAATGGCGCGGTCCGCAGATCGCCGGTGCGCTGCCGGCTCGTCAGAGCGTTCACGCTGCGGGTACACATGCCGCAGTTGCCGTCGAAGTACAGGACGCCGTTCATACCTCCAGTGTGCCCGCATCGGGACGGGCATTTGCGCCGTATGACCGGCAGCCCTACAGTGGATTAAGAAATTCCTCAATCCATCAATTCGTCAGGTCCTGCCATGTCTCGGCTACTGCCCAATCGCGGCGACTACACCGAACTGCCGCGGTCGTGGCGCCGCGACGTCCTCGCCGGGGTGACCGTCGGCGTAGTGGCCCTGCCGTTGGCGTTGGCTTTCGGGATCAGCTCGGGTGTGGGAGCCGCCGCCGGGTTGGTCACGGCAGTGGTGGCGGGCCTGGTCGCGGCCGTATTCGGCGGTTCGCACGTGCAGGTGTCCGGCCCGACGGGAGCGATGGCGGTGGTCCTCGCGCCGATCGTCGCGCAACACGGACTCGGCAGCATCGCGCTGGTGACGGTGGTGGCGGGGCTGGTGGTGCTGGCCGCCGGCGTCACCGGACTGGGCCGGGCGGTGACGTTCATCCCGTGGCCGGTGATCGAGGGGTTCACCCTGGGCATCGCGATGATCATCTTCCTGCAGCAGGTCCCCGCCGCATTCGCCCAGCAGGCGCCCGCCGGTGAGCGCACGCTGCCGGCCGCGATCACGGTGATCGCCCAGGCGGACTGGACAGCCGCGGCGAAAACCCTTGGGGTGGTTGGGGTTGTCGCGCTCCTGATGGTCGCGCTCCCCCGCCTGCACCGCGCCCTTCCCGAATCCCTGACCGCGGTCATCGTGGTCACCGTGCTGGTCAGCCTCCTCCACATCCCGGTGGCGGCGATCGGTGAGCTGCCGTCGCATCTGCCCGCGCCGGTGCTCCCCAACGCTGATCTGGGCGCCTTGCGGACCCTGCTCGGCGCGGCGCTGGCCATCGCCGCGCTGTCGGCCATCGAATCGCTGCTCTCGGCGCGGGTTGCAGCCACCATGTCACCGACCGGACCGTACGACCCCGACCGCGAGTTGGTCGGGCAGGGTTTGGCGTCAGTGACATCGGGCGTTTTCGGCGGCATGCCCGCGACGGGCGCGATCGCGCGCACCGCGGTCAACGTCCGGGCCGGCGCCCGAACCCGCGTCGCGGCGATCGTGCACTCGCTGGTACTGCTCGGCGTGGTCTACCTGGCAACCGGACCGGTCTCGACCATTCCGCTCGCCGCGCTGGCCGGAGTGCTGATGGTGACGTCGTTCCGGATGATCTCGGCGGGCACGGTGCGAAAGATTATGCGCTCCACCCGATCCGATGCATTGACTTTCGTGCTCACCGCCGTGGTGACCGTGTGCTTCGACCTGATCGAGGCGGTCGAGATCGGCATCGTCGTCGCCGCTTTCTTCGCGTTGCGTTCCGTGGCGCGGCGCAGCAGCGTGGTTCGAGAGGAACTTCCCGGTCCGCACCTGCCCGGCGACGACGAGATCGCGCTGCTGCGGCTCGACGGTGCGATGTTCTTCGGTGCCGCCGAACGCATTTCGAGCGCGATCGTCGACGCCGAACATCCACACACGTCCGTCGTCATCATCCGGATGTCGCAACTCGGCATGCTCGACGCCACCGGAGCCCACACCCTCGCGGAGATCGCCACCGAACTGGAGTCGCGCGGAATCACGGTGATCATCAAGGGTGTCCGACCCGAACACGCCGAGTTGTTGGCCAACGTCGGCGTGTTCGAATCACTACGGCACGAGAACCACCTGCTCGATTCGCTGGACGACGCGATCGCACATGCGCGAACGCACGTCAGCGCTAGGTGACCGTGCGGATCAGCTTCTTGTTCACGAACTCGTCCATGCCGAACCTTCCGAGCTCGCGGCCGAAACCGGACCGCTTGATGCCGCCGAACGGCAGCTCGGCCCCTTCGGCGCCGACCGCGTTGACGAACACCATGCCCGCGTCGATCCGGTCGGCCACCCGCGCGGCCTGATCGGCGTCGGTGGTGAAGACGTAGGAACCCAGCCCGAACGGGGTGTCGTTGGCGATCTCGACGGCCTCGTCTTCCGAACCTGCCTTGTACACCACGGCCACCGGGCCGAAGAGCTCCTGACGGTAGGCGTCGTTGTCCACGGTGACTCCGGTGAGCACGGCCGGCGGATAGAACGCGCCGCGGCGCTCACCTGCCGACTTGAGCTCGGCGCCCTGCGCGACGGCGGCCTTGACCTGTTGCTCGAGCCGTTCGGCGGCCAGTTCCGAAGAGAGCGGGGCGATCCCGTCGGCGGCCGCCAGCAGCTTGTCGGTGAACTTGGTCAGGAAGTCGTCGTAGATTTCCTCCGCGACGATGAACCGCTTGGCGGCGTTGCAGGCCTGCCCGGTGTTCTCCATCCGCCCCTCGACGGCGGCTTCCACCGTCGCGTCGAGATCATCGGTGGACAGCAGGATGAACGGGTCGGACCCGCCGAGTTCCAGCACGCACTTCTTGAGGTTGCGGCCGGCGATCTCGGCCACTGCCGCACCCGCCCGCTCGGAACCCGTCAGCGACACCGCGGCCACCCGGGGGTCGGCGATGATCTCGGCGACCTGGTCGTTGGTGGCACGGATGTCGACGTAGGCGCCTTGCGGGAGCCCGGCCTCCAGGAAGATCAGCTGCAGCAGTTCGGCGGACTCGGGGCACTGCGGAGCGTGCTTGAGCAGAATTGTGTTGCCCACGATCAGGTTTGGACCGGCGAAGCGGGCGACCTGGTAGTAGGGGTAGTTCCACGGCATGATCCCGAGCAGCACACCGACCGGGCCCCGCTTGACCACCGCGTTGCCCTCGCCCTCGAGCAGGGTGATCGTCTCGTCGGCGAGGAACTTTTCGGCGTTGTCGGCGTAGTACTGGTAGATGGCGGCGCTGAAGTCGACCTCGCCCAGGGCCTGGTCGCGCGGCTTGCCCATCTCTCGGACGATGACGTCGGCAAGCTGCTCGCGACGCTGCTCGTGCAGGGCGGCGACCTTACCGATGAGTGCTGCCCGCTCGGCCACCGTGGTGGTACGTGCCCAGGTGCGGCCGGTCTTGGCGGCAGCTTCGATTGCGGCCTGGATCTCGGCGTCGGTCGAGGTCGGGTAGGTGGCGACCACCTTTGCGGTCGCCGGATCGGTGACTGCGTACTCGCTCATGTCTACTCCCAGATGGTCTGATCGCGTGATTCCGCATATTTCCCTGCCCGAGACTACCGATTGCGGCGTCAAAATGGCACCGAAGATACGGAATCAGCACGGACCGGTTCGCCCGGAATGAATGCCGCGACGGGACTAGTTTCTGAAGGCGTGCGCTTCGCCTTCAAAACATCCCCGCAGAACACGACCTGGGCCGACATGCTTGCCATCTGGAAAGCGGCCGACACGATCGACGTCTTCGAATCCGGCTGGACGTTCGACCACTTCTATCCGATCTTCTCCGACTCGTCCGGCCCCTGCCTCGAAGGCTGGACGACGCTGACCGCGCTGGCCCAGGCCACTGAGCGGTTGCGCGTCGGCGTGCTCGTCACCGGTATCCACTACCGCCATCCCGCCGTGCTGGCGAATATGGCGTCAGCACTCGACATCGTCTCCAACGGTCGCCTCGAGCTCGGCATCGGCGCCGGCTGGAACGAGGAGGAATCGGGTGCCTACGGAATTGAGTTGGGCTCGATCAAGGAACGCTTCGACCGGTTCGAGGAGGCCTGCGAGGTTCTGAAAGGACTGCTGACACAGGACACGACGACGTTCGACGGCAAGTACTACCAACTCAAGGATGCCCGCAACGAGCCCAAGGGCCCGCAGCAGCCGCATCCGCCGTTCTGCATCGGCGGCAGTGGCGAGAAGCGAACGTTGCGCATCACCGCGAAGTACGCCGATCACTGGAACTTCGTCGGCGGTCCGCCCGAGGAGTTCGCCCGCAAGCGCGATGTGTTGGCTGCGCACTGCGCCGATCTCGGCCGCGACCCCAAGGAGATCACCCTGTCGGCGCACGTGCGCCTCGGTGCGGACCACGATGTCGCGAAGGTGGTCGACGAGGCCGCAGCGCTGGGCGCCGAAGGCCTGGATCTGGCGATCATCTACCTGCCGCCGCCCTACGATCCGGCCGTGCTGGAACCGTTGGCCGAGGCGATCAGGGACTCGGGCCAGCTCACCGCCTGACGCATACGGCTACGCCCTCGGATCGGCGCTTTTGCGTCGATTCGAGGGCGTTCAGCTATCGAGACGGATACCCGTCAAACCCCGAAGCGAAGTAGCTCGTCGGCCGTGACCAGGCGTTCGCTCTTAGCTGGGAATTCACGGCTCTTCATCGGATGACGGAACAATGACCAGGCAATACGACCCATCCGCGACCGGCTGATCGGATTGATGTACACGGTGATCACTCCTGCGAATTACTGGTTGCTGTACCCGTAGTTCTACGTTACCGCAGCACTCTCACCACGTCATTAAATACCCGGCATCCGGCAAACAGCGCGAGGCACGCCGCACATAAATCAGATGTTTCTGATGTTACTGATGTGGTGATTGAGGCGGCAAAATCGGACCTTTCCGAGATACAGGTCACATCTAGACGCTGGCCAAGGCGTCCATGCGCTGTGATGCAGCACACAGCAGTTAATTAAGAGATCTCTCAAACTCGGCTTAGTTACGACCGTCGATGGTGAGGCTCCGGCGCGCGAACACGAAAATTGCCGCGCGGGAGCCACTCGTCCCACCGCTAGACTTCTCGCGGGATATAGGGGGTCATGTTGGGTTTCGTCGATGGTCTGACCAATTTCGCCGAGGGCCCACTCAAACTCGTCAGTGGTGTCGTAAACGGTGCCAAAGACGGCGCGAGTTTCGTCGACAACATACTCGACAGGGATATGGGGGGCGCCCTTCAAGATGGCTTGAAGCTTGCGGACGACGCCGGTGACATCGTCGAGGGCCTCACAAGCCTCGGATTCGGGGTTGGGCCACTACCGACAGCATTCAAATCGATGAAGAGTCTTGTGCCGGCCGAGTCCAAGATCCTATGGCTAGCGCAAATGGCGATCGACGGCATGAAGTTGACGACGGGATCAGGAAACCCCACTAACGGCGATGAGTTCCGCGGCTCGAGCGAGCGCCTCGCGACAGCGGTAGCAACTCTCATCGCCGCGGAGCCACATACTGATCGGTGGGATGGAACCGCCTCCCAGGTCTACAACGCGGTGAACGCATCGCATCGACGCGTCACGTTCGAGGTACAGAACGCTGACATCGAAGTTGCAAACATCCTCGACACCGAGGCCGGACAGGTGGGTCGCATCCGAGAAACCCTCGACGACCAGATCGACTGGCTCAAGGTCTATGACTACGCAACCATGGCGATGAATGCCACCGGTCCCAGCGCCGCACTCAAGATGCTGCTGGATACCGCCGCCGCCGCCACCGCAACGGGAATTGCGGGTTCCGCGATCGGCGTCCTGTTCAAGAACAGCTTGGAGAACGCCTGGCGCATCCGCGATCAGCTCGACGGGTACGAAAACGGAGCACGAGACACCTCAGGCAACCCCGACGGTGCGTGCGAAGTATTTTCGATGCCAAAGAATCCCGAGGAAGAGCTTCCCCGCTATGACAGGTTGGCGGACAAGCTGCCGGAGGACCCTTACAGCCCGATCGAGGCCCCGACACGGTCGCGACCCGAAACGAAATACACCGTTCCGAGTCCCGAGGATCCCATCGTCTACGGCCCACCGGCTACGCCTTACGGGAATCCAGCGCCCTTGAGCCCGACCACGCCGAGTACTCCCCCACCCGCGACACCAAAAGCTCCAGCGGCTGCGGGGCCACCACCCGCGGCCCCGCCGCCCAAGGTGCCGGCAGCTGCTGCACCTGCCGCTCATACCGGCCAACGCGCGCCCGTCACCCCAGATGTTCGCGCCGAAAGCACAACCCCCGTGCCCACTGCCCGATCCTGAATTATCGCGAAAGAATCTCAATGCCAACCGATTACGAGAAGAACCTCTCGGTCCTCACCGATCACATCCGACACCTGTCCGAGAAGCAACACACGGCAGTCGACCTGATCACGGGAGCCAATCGGTCGATTGTCGACCCTGCACGGAATGTTCTAGATACCCACGGACTCATTTGCGGTGCAACGAATCTCGCTGTGGCTGCGGTCGAGGCTGCCCGTCGGACGGCCGGTGGAAAGATGGAGAAGGTTTCCACCGAACTCGCCGAGAAGTTGACCACCGCGGCCGCCAACTACGACAACACCGACTCCGCCGAAGGCGGGAACATCAATACATGCGGGGTTTGAGTGGGTGACAACTGGGATGACGACGCCTGGGACGGCTATCCCGAAGACGAGTCGTCGCTCGATGCACTCGACTTCACGAACCTGATCGAGCCGCCCGAGGACAACTCTGCAGCAGAGACGCCGACTCCCGATGCTGACGACGACGCTGTCCTGGCAGTCTATTTCACCGTGACAAATCCCCCAGGGACAGTGTCGGTCAGTGCGATGACGAGTGGTCAGCCTGCACATGTCGACCTCTCACCGCGAGTAGTCGATATGACGGAAAGCCAACTCGCCGACGAGATCCTCGTGATTGCGAGGCTCGCTGCACAACAAGCCCTGGCTGGACAGAACCTGATTCTTTCGAGCGTCCTGGAGCGATTGGGCGCCGATCGAACCTCGATCCGCAACCATCTGGAGCACGATGCAGGGCTACCGTCGGCCGAAGCCGTGCTCGCCGAGAAAGCTCAGATCTTCGCTACCCGGTACCGAGATGACGGAGACGACTGATTTCCCAACCGCTCCCGGCCAAACGACGTTCACGTTGGCCATTCGTTGTCGCAGCACTCGTGACGGTCGTCATTATCGTCATCGGTGCCATCATGTGGTGGTTCTCGGCCGGCGCTGAAGCCTTGGCGCGGCATCGCTGGACGCCCCCGGAGCAGACTTTCCTGCCGTCGATGCACACAAAGCCGGTTCCTGGGTGGAAGATTGACGTCGCAACACTTGGGTTGCCCCCGGATTCGAGAATCACCATCGGCGACGACCCGAGCCTGCCCGGCCCCATCGTCAGAACGGGAACGTCTCGCGCCTACCTCATCGCCAGTAGTCCTGGGCCCGCACCACAGTGGTGGCTGACCGGAGTTGACGCCGCGGACGGCCACCGGTTGTTTCCCCCAGTCGCGCTGAACGTGACGGACACAGCACCGAGCTGCTTCATCAACGGACCTTCGGTCATGTGCATCGCAGACGACTATTACCGAGCCACCGCGTGGGTGATCGACCAGCGCACCGGGGAACTGACGTTCACGGGCCCGACCGACGTGCGTTTGATAACGGGGAAGCTCAAGGCCGCACAGGTTGGCAATTATCTGGTCGCGGCCACCGAGAAGCAGGGCATCTACGGAGTGGGCTCCGAGGCCGAGACCACGTGGTTTGTTCCCGGGAACGGCGTCATCGGTCCCCACAACGATGGTCTCGTAGTTCAGGGCACGGGCACAGAAGGTAGCGCCACCATGTTCTCCCTCAAGGACGGCGGGGTGATCGTCCCGGAGTTTCCCAGCGACGCCGAAACACGCAATGCAAAGTTCTTCGAGGGCGGATTAGTTGGTCAGTTCGCCGACGCACCAGGTCCTGGCTTCGTCCAATTCTTCGACACGACAGGGAAACTCACCACCGACAAACGTTTCGAGGGCACCCTCGCCAGCACGACAGCCAACTTGATCACGGTCAATGGATCCGATGGCTACGCGGTGTACACACCGCAAGGCGCAAAACTACTGCGCCCATCCGGTGCCGCCGTACAACTGATCGGCACCACGCTGTGGGTAAGTGAGACCGACAAAACTACCCAGCAAGACCTCTATCGCCCGTATGACATGCGGACCGGCAACAAGGGCAAGCCGTGCGAATTCAACTTGAGCACAGGCTATCTCGGATCCGACGGCACAGTGGCGGTGCGCGCTCCGGTCAATCCGAAGTCCGACCTGCTGGCCGATGCCTGGGATCTCACCAAGTGTGAACGAGTGTGGTCGATCCCGAGGAACGGACCACTCGGCCGGGTCACCCGCCTGGGCGACACCCTGGTGCGCTTGTCTGACGACGGCACCGAACTGTATTCGCTGCGCTAGGTGTACATCTAGGCCCGAGCCAGCTCCTCGTCGAGGAACTCCGGTGGGTAGTCGTCGAGGTCGTCCGTAGTCATGGCGATCTCGTCGGGATCGTCCGGCTCCGGCGGCGTGCTCAGCCGCAGCCAACTGACCGCCGCGATCACGAAGCACCCAAACACCAACGGGTACCACCCGCTCGCGAGCTGGCCGGTCCAGAAGCGTCGCAGGTCCAGGAAATTCCAGTACACCCCGCTGAAGTACATGGTGGTGTGATTGCGGCCGGGCCGGTGCAGCGTCCACATGAAGGTCAACGTGAGCAGCCCGGCAGCCCGGTACGCCCAGCCACGGGCCCACTGCCCCTGCGTCGTACACGCCTTCGCGACGAGCCAGAAGATGGCGGGGGCGAACCACACCCAGTGCGCCGCCCAACTGAACGGCGACACCGCGCAACCGGTCAGACCCACCAGCACCACGGCCAGTGCTCGTTCGCCTCGTCGGTGCGCCCACGCCGCGATGGCCATGCACGCCGCGAGTACCAGCAGGCTCACCACGATCCACAGCCATTCCGGCCGCGGGTTCGGGGCGAAGTACCGGGCCAGAAATCCGTTGATCGACTGGTTGGCCAGGTGATCGATCGAGCTGATGTGGGCGGTGTCGCCGAGGTGAGTCCAGAACCAGGCGCTGTCTTTCGGCAGCAGCGGCCAGGTGAACGCCGCCGTTGCGACAAAGGTGATCCCGGCCGTGGCCGAGGCCCGCCACTGCCGGGTGAGCAACAGGTACGGGAGGAACACCAGCGGGGTGAGCTTGATGCCCGCGGCGATCCCCAGCCCGATCCCCCGCCATCGGGCTTGTTCCGGGCGCAGCAGGTCGAGCACCGCTATCGCCATGAGTAGGACGTTGATCTGTCCCCACCACAGGGTGGCCTGCACCGGTTCGACGTCGACGACGATCACCGCGAGCGCGGCGCTCATCACGCCGAGCCGCAGATCGGCGCGGATGCCGGCCAGGCGCAGGATCCGCCATGCGATGAGCGCCAACAAGCAGACCGAGAGTGCCAGCAGAAGGTATTTGGCGACGTCGAAACCGAGCCAGGCGAACGGCGCGAGGACGAAGGCCGCGAACGGCGGGTAGACAAACCAGGCGCCGCGCAGCGCCGGTTCCTGGTAGAGGCTCCTACCGTCCCAGGAAGCGTGCACGCCGGCGCGGTAGGTGTCCAGGTCGAAATTGTTCCCGGTCAACCCGAAGAAATGCGTCCCGAACGGCACCAGGTGGTTGTGCACCACCAGTGCCAGCACAGCCACCAGCACCGCACCTGAGACGATGCGACGTCGCAGCCTCACCTCTCCACCCCCGGTTGGCGAGTCGAACCGCGGAAACCTAGCGCTGCGGCGCTGCCGTCGGCTTGATCACCACCGGCAGGGCGGTCTTGCCCATCAGGTAGCGGTCGACACCTGCGGCGGCGGCCCGGCCCTCGGCGATGGCCCACACGATCAGCGACTGTCCACGACCCATGTCGCCGGCGACGAACACGCCGGGCACCGTGGTCTGGAAGTTGTCGTCGCGGGAAACGTTGCCGCGGTCGGTCAGCTCGACGCCGAGCTTGTTCAGCAGGCCTTCCTTCTCCGGCCCGACGAAGCCCATCGCGAGCAGCACCAGATCGGCCTTGAGCTCGAAGTCGGTGCCTTCGACCTTCTCGAACTTGCCGGCGTTCATCTTGACCTCGTGCGCGCGCAGGCCGGTCACGCGACCGTCGGCGCCGGTGAATTCCTCGGTGTTGACCGAGAACACGCGATCGCCGCCCTCTTCGTGAGCCGAGGAGACGCGGAACATCAGCGGGTAGGTCGGCCACGGGGTCGAGTCCGCGCGGGTCTCGGGCGGACGCGGCATGATCTCGAACTGGTGGATGCTGGCCGCGCCCTGACGGTGCGAGGTGCCCAGGCAGTCCGCGCCGGTGTCGCCACCGCCGATGATGATGACGTGCTTGTCCTTGGCGGTGATCGGCGGCTGGCCGGTCTCGTCGAGGACGTCGTCGCCGAGCTGAACGCGGTTGGCCCAGGGCAGGAATTCCATGGCCTGGTGGATGCCGTCGAGCTCGCGGCCGGGGATCGGCAGATCGCGCCAGGCGGTGGCACCGCCGGCCAGCACGACCGCGTCGTAGTTCAGCCGCAGCTGGGCCACGGTGATGTCGACGCCGACGTTGACACCGGGCCGGAACTGGGTGCCTTCGGCCGCCATCTGCTCCAGACGCCGGTCGATGTGGCGCTTTTCCATCTTGAACTCGGGAATGCCGTAGCGCAGCAGGCCGCCGATGCGGTCGGCACGCTCGAACACCGTGACGGTGTGGCCGGCCCGCGTGAGCTGCTGGGCGGCGGCCAGTCCGGCCGGTCCGGACCCGACGACGGCGACCTTCTTGCCGGTCTGCACGTCGGGCATCTTCGGAACAACCCAGCCCTGGTCGAAGGCGTTGTCGATGATCTCGACCTCGACCTGCTTGATGGTCACCGGATCCTGGTTGATGCCGAGGACGCAGGAAGCCTCACACGGGGCGGGGCACAACCGCCCGGTGAACTCCGGGAAGTTGTTGGTGGCGTGCAGCCGCTCGATCGCGTCGCGCCACCGGTCCTTGTAGACCAGGTCGTTCCACTCGGGGATCAGGTTCCCCAACGGGCAACCGTTGTGGCAGAACGGGATACCGCAGTCCATGCATCGCGATGCCTGGTCTTGCAGCTTGTCGTGGGAGAAGTCCTCGTAGACCTCTTTCCAGTCCTTCAGGCGCAGCGGAACCGGCCGGCGGGTCGGGAGTTCTTTCGAGGTGTGCTTGAGGAAACCGCGCGGATCAGCCATTGGCGGCCGCCATGATCGCCTCGTCCACATTGGCCCCGGCCTGTTCGGCTTCGGCGATCGCGGCCAGCACGCGCTTGTAGTCGCGCGGCATGACCTTCACAAAGTGCTTCAACTTGTCATCCCAATCAGACAGGACCTGTTGTCCCACAGCCGAATCAGTTGCGTCGACATGGGCGGTGAGAATTCCCTGAAGCCATTCGACATCAGAATCTTCGAGGCCTTCCAGCTCCACCATTTCGGTGTTCAGGTTCTCGCCCAGCACGCCGGCCGGGTCGTAGACGTAGGCGACACCGCCGGACATGCCCGCCGCGAAGTTGCGGCCGGTGGGTCCGAGGATGACGACCTTGCCGCCGGTCATGTACTCGCAGCCGTGGTCGCCGACACCCTCGACGACCGCGTGGGCGCCGGAGTTACGGACCGCGAACCGCTCGCCGACCTGGCCGCGCAGGAACGCCTCGCCGCTGGTGGCGCCGAAGAGCACCACGTTGCCGGCGATGATGTTGTCCTCGGCGGCGAAGTCAGCCGGTGCCTCGTCGGCCGGGCGGACCACGATGCGGCCACCCGACAGACCCTTGCCGACATAGTCGTTGGCATCGCCGTAGACCCGCAGCGTGATGCCCTTGGGCACGAACGCACCGAAGCTGTTGCCGGCCGACCCGTCGAACGTGATGTCGATGGTGCCGTCCGGAAGTCCCTGCCCGCCATAGGCCTTGGTGACCTCGTGGCCGAGCATGGTGCCCACGGTGCGGTTGACGTTGGTGATCTTGGCGGCGAATCGGACCGGGGCGCCCTTGTCCAGGGCATCCCGGCTCTGGGTGATCAGCTGCTGATCCAGTGCCTTGTCCAGGCCGTGGTCCTGACGCGAGCTGCAGTACAGGTCCTGGTTCATGAACGCCGACTCGGGCTCGTACAGCACCGGCGTCAGGTCCAGCTTGTGGGCCTTCCAGTGCTCTGCGGCCTTGGTGGTGTCCAGGGCGCCGACCTGGCCGACCATCTCGTTGACTGTGCGGAAGCCCAACTGCGCCATGAGTTCCCGGACTTCTTCGGCGATGAACATGAAGAAGTTCTCGACGAATTCGGGCTTGCCGTTGAACCGCTCGCGCAGCACCGGGTTCTGGGTGGCCACACCCACCGGGCAGGTGTCGAGGTGGCAGACCCGCATCATGATGCAGCCCGAAACCACCAGCGGCGCTGTGGCGAAACCGAATTCCTCGGCACCCAGCAGTGCGGCGACCACGACGTCGCGGCCGGTCTTGAGCTGACCGTCGACCTGGACCACGATGCGGTCGCGCAGGCCGTTGAGCAGCAGGGTCTGCTGCGTCTCGGCCAGGCCCAGCTCCCATGGGGCACCGGCGTGCTTCATCGAGGTGAGCGGAGTCGCTCCGGTCCCGCCGTCGTGGCCGGAGATCAGCACCACGTCGGCGTGGGCCTTGGAGACACCCGCGGCGACGGTTCCGACGCCGTTCTCGGACACCAGCTTCACGTGCACGCGAGCACTGGGGTTGGCGTTCTTCAGATCGTGGATCAGCTGCGCCAGATCCTCGATCGAGTAGATGTCGTGGTGCGGCGGCGGCGAGATCAGGCCGACGCCCGGGGTCGAGTGCCGCACCTCGGCCACCCACGGGTACACCTTGTGCCCCGGAAGCTGGCCGCCCTCACCAGGCTTCGCACCCTGGGCCATCTTGATCTGGATGTCAGAACAGTTGGTCAGGTAGTGGCTGGTGACACCGAACCGGCCGGAGGCCACCTGCTTGATGGCACTACGGCGCCAATCGCCGTTCTCTTCCGGCTCGAAGCGGTGCACGCTCTCGCCGCCCTCACCCGAGTTCGACCGTCCACCAAGGCGGTTCATCGCGATGGCGAGCGTCTCGTGTGCCTCGGCCGAGATCGAGCCGTAGCTCATGGCACCGGTGGAGAAGCGCTTGACGATCTCGGAGGCCGGCTCGACCTCGTCGATCGAGATCGGCTGGCGGACACCGTCACGGAACTTCAGCAGACCGCGAAGCGAGGCCATCCGCTCACTCTGGTCGTCGACCAGGGCGGTGTACTCCTTGAAGATCGAGTACTGCCCGGTGCGAGTCGAATGCTGGAGCTTGAACACCGTGTCCGGGTTGAACAGGTGGTACTCGCCCTCGCGGCGCCACTGGTACTCGCCGCCGACCTCGAGCTCGCGGTGAGCGCGCTCGTCGGGACGGTCAAGGTAGGCCAGCGAGTGGCGGGTGGCGACGTCGGCGGCGATGTCGTCGAGCTCGATGCCGCCCACCGGGCAGCTCAGCCCGGTGAAGTACTGGTCGAGCACTCCCTGGGAGATGCCGATCGCCTGGAACAGCTGTGCACCGGTGTAGGAGGCCAAGGTGGAGATGCCCATCTTGGACATCACCTTGAGCACGCCCTTGCCCGCGGCCTTGACGTAGTTGGCCTTGGCCTTATCGCTGTTGATTCCGGAGATCACGCCCCGGTCGACCATGTCCTCGATCGACTCGAAGGCCATGTACGGGTTGACCGCGGCGGCACCGAAGCCACACAGCATGGCCATGTGGTGCACCTCGCGGGCGTCACCGGCCTCGACCACCAGGCCGACCTTGGTGCGGGTGCGCTCGCGGACCAGGTGGTGATGCACCGCGGCCACGGACAGCAGCGACGGGATCGGCGCCATGGTCTCGTTGGATTCGCGGTCGGACAGCACGATGATGCGGGCACCCTCGCGGATGGCCTCCGACACCTTGGCGCGGACGTTGTCCAGCGCCTCTTTGAGGCCTTGGCCGCCCCGGTTGACCGGGTAGAGGCAGCGGATCACGGCGGCGCGCATGCCGTGCTTGTGGCCCCGGACCTCGTGGTCGGGGTCGACGCAGATCAGCTTGGACAGGTCGGCGTTGCGCAGGATCGGCTGCGAGAGCACGATCTGACGGCACGATTCGGGACCCGGGTTGAGCAGATCGCCCTCGGGCCCGATCACGCCCTGCAGGCTGGTGACCACCTCTTCACGGATGGCATCCAGCGGCGGGTTGGTGACCTGCGCGAACAGCTGCTGGAAGTAGTCGAACAGCATCCGCGGCCGGGCCGAGAGGATGGCGACCGGCGTGTCGGTGCCCATCGAGCCCAATGCCTCGGCCCCGGTGCGCGCCATCGGCGCGACCAGCAGGTTCAGCTCCTCGTAGGTGTAGCCGAAGATCTGCTGGCGCAACACCACGCGGTGGTGCGGCATCCGGACGTAGTCACCCGGCGGCAGTTCGTCGAGGGGAAACAGGCCCGCCTCGATCCACTCCTGGTAGGGCTGCTCGCTGGCCAGCTGAGCCTTGATCTCCTCGTCGGAGACGATGCGGCCCTGGGCGGTGTCCACCAGGAACATCCGGCCGGGCTGCAGGCGCAGCTTCTTGACGACGGTGGACGGGTCGAGCGGCAGCACGCCGGCCTCGGACGCCATGACGACGAGGCCGTCGTCGGTCACCCAGATGCGCGAGGGGCGCAGGCCGTTGCGGTCGAGCACGGCGCCGATGACGGTGCCGTCGGTGAAGCACACCGAGGCCGGTCCGTCCCAGGGCTCCATCAAGGAGTCGTGGAACTCGTAGAACGCACGGCGCGCCGGATCCATCGACTCGTGGCGTTCCCACGCCTCGGGGATCATCATCAGCACCGCGTGCGGCAGGCTGCGGCCACCGAGGTGCAGCAGCTCGAGCACCTCGTCGAAACGGGCGGTGTCCGATGCGCCGGGAGTACAGACCGGCACGATCTTGTCGAGCCCGTCGGTGCCGAACACGTCGGTGCGGATCAGCGCCTCACGGGCGCGCATCCAGTTCTCGTTACCGGTGACGGTGTTGATCTCGCCGTTGTGAGCGATCCGCCGGAACGGGTGGGCCAGCGGCCAGGACGGGAACGTGTTGGTGGAGAAGCGGGAGTGCACGATGCCCAGCGCGCTGGTCATCCGCTCGTCCTGCAGGTCCAGGTAGAACGCCTTGAGCTGCGGCGTGGTCAGCATGCCCTTGTAGACGAAGGTCTGACCGGACAGGCTCGGGAAGTACACCGTCTCGCGACCGGGGCCGTCTTGGCCCGGGCCCTTGGTGCCCAACTCGTGTTCGGCGCGCTTGCGCACGACGTAGGCCTTGCGCTCCAGGTCCATGCCGGAGGCGCCGCCGATGAACAGCTGCCGGAAGGTCGGCATGGCGTCGCGCGCCAGTGCGCCCAGCGACGAGTCGTCGGTCGGCACCTCGCGCCAGCCGAGCACCGTCAGGCCCTCGGCCTCGACGATCTTCTCCACGGCCTCGGCTGCCGTCGACGCGTCACGCGACGACTGCGGCAGGAAGGCGATGCCGGTGGCGTAGCTGCCCTCTGCGGGGAGCTCGAAGCCCAGGTCCTTGCAGACCTCGCGCAGGAACGAATCCGGGACCTGCAGCAGGATGCCTGCGCCGTCGCCGGTGTTCGGTTCTGCGCCCTGGGCACCGCGGTGCTCCAGATTCACCAGTGCTGTGATCGCCTTGTCCACGATGTCCCGGCTGCGGCGACCATGGATGTCTGCCACCATTGCCACACCACACGCATCGTGTTCATATGCGGGGTTGTACAGCCCGACCTTGCTGGGCGCCATTCCCACCTTGCCCTTCAACACGCTTCTACGAAGAAGCCGGCTCGGCGTGGGCGCCTCCGTGCAGCACTGGACGACGGCTATGTCCCACACGCCATAAGTGGAGAAAACGATAAGGCAACTACCGTGGCAGATGCCAACTTAGCCAAGCCTAACTATACTTGCTTGGCGGCTTTGGAACGCGCTTGCCGACCGATCGAAAAACCAGCGAATTCCAGTGCAGCCCTTAGGGTTTCATGCCGACTCCATCGGGGGCATCTCAGCACCCGTCGGGCCCGGCAGTAGCCCCATGCGTCAATTTAGTTTGCCATACACATCACATTGTGCCGTTATAGTGCCGTTATATCAACAATCAATATTTGCACGAAAGCTTAGTCAGATTCTTAGAATTGCATGATCAACGTCCCGAGGCCCGCGCAACGCTGCGCACGCCGGCCTCGGGCCGTAGGTCGAGGCGACGTAGCGACTGCGCGTTGAGTGCCACGACAACCGTCGACGCTGACATCAGTATCGCTCCGACCGACATCGGCATTACAAAGCCCAGCGGAGCGGCCACTCCCGCGGCCAACGGCACCGAGATCAGGTTGTAACCCGCTGCCCACCAAAGGTTTTGCTTCATCTTCCGGTACGACTGCCGGGAAAGCTCGATTACCGAGAGCACCGAACGGGGATCCGAGCTGGCGAGGATGACGCCTGCCGATGCGATGGCGACGTCGGTTCCCGCGCCGATCGCGATGCCGACGTCGGCCTGGGCCAGCGCCGGCGCATCGTTGACGCCGTCACCCACCATCGCAACGGTCAGACCTTCGCCCTGCAGTTCGGCGACTTTGGCTGCCTTGTCTTCGGGCCGCACACCGGCGAAGACCCGGTCGATACCCAGTTCTGCCGCCACCGCCGAAGCCACCGGAGCCGCGTCTCCGGTGATCATCACCACTTCGATCCCGAGGTCGTGCAGCGCGTCCACGGCCTGCCTGGATTCCTGGCGCACCTCGTCGGCCAGCGCCAGCGCGCCGGCCACTTCCCCGTCGACCAGCACGTGCAGCACCGTGGCGCCATCCCACCCGGAGGCATCGGGCAGCGCAGACTGCCCCTCCTGATCGAGCAATGCGGGTCCGCCGACCTGCACCCTGCGCCCACCGACCACGGCACTGACACCGACCGCGGGTGACGAGCTGAAGTCGCTCGCCGACGGAATGTCGAGGTTGCGGCGCCGGGCCGCGTCGACGATGGCGCGGGCCAGCGGGTGTTCGGAGTCGGCCTCGGCGGCCGCCGCCAGCGCCAGCACATCGTTGTCCGGACGGTCGGTGGTCGCCATGGCGGTGACGGCCGGCTCGCCCTTGGTCAGCGTGCCGGTCTTGTCGAACAGCACCGCCCCGACGGTGCGCATGGTTTCCAGCGCCAGCCGATCCTTGATCAGCACGCCACCGCGGGCGGCTCGTTCGGTCGCGATGGACACCACCAGCGGGATGGCCAGGCCAAGGGCGTGCGGGCACGCGATCACCAGCACCGTGATGGTGCGGACGACGGCTTGATCGGGTTCGCCGAACAGAGTCCAGGCCAGCGCCGTCAGCACTGCCGATCCCAGCGCGAACCAGAACAGCCAGCCCGCGGCCCGGTCGGCCAGCCGCTGCGCCCGCGACGACGAGTTCATCGCCTCGCCGACCAGTCGTTGGATGCCGGCCAGGGCGGTGTCGTCACCGACGGCGGTCACCCGGATCCGTAACCCGGAGTCGGTGGCGACGGTGCCTGCGACGACGTCGTCGCCCACGCTCCGCCGCACTGTCCGCGACTCACCGGTGACCATCGACTCGTCCATATCGGCCGCACCGTCGGTGATCCGGCCGTCAACGGGGACGCTGCCGCCCGGCCGGACGATCACCAGGTCACCGACCCGCAGATCCGACGGGGCCACGGTCACCACCTGCTCGGAGTCGCCGTCACCCTCGACCCGCTCGGCCTCGTCGGGCAGCAGCGCGGCCAGTGAGTCCAGCGCGGAGGTCGTCTGCGCCAAGGAGCGCATCTCGATCCAGTGGCCCAGCAGCATGATCACGATCAGCAGCGCCAGCTCCCACCAGAAGTCCAGCTGGTGGTGCAGTACGCCGAGGCTCGCACCCCACGACGCGATGAAGGCGACGGTGATCGCCAAGCCGATCAGCAGCATCATTCCCGGTGCGCGCGAACGTATCTCGCTGACGGCGCCGGTCAGGAACGGTCGGCCGCCCCAGACGTACATCACGGTGCCGAGCACCGGGGAGATCCAGCGTGCGCCGGGGAAATCCGGGGTCGAGTAGCCGAGGAGCATCGCGAACATCGGCGACAGAGCCACCGTCGGCACTGCCATGGCCGCCATGACCCAGAACAGCCGACGGAACTGGGCGACGTGGTCGCCGTGGCCGGCATGTCCCGCGTGACCGGTGTGTTCGTGCTCGTGCATCGCGTGTTCGGTCGTGGTCATATCGCCCACTGTATACCCCTAGGGGGTATATGGCTACCGTGGTGGGCGTAACTGTTGACGGCGATGCACTATCCGCTGAATACCCCGTTGGGCCGCATGGGCGTACAAACCCTTGAAGAGCGCCCGGATCGCTGCGTGGCCTCCATCCCCGTCGGCGGACTGCTCAATCCCCTGACCCGGGTGCCGACCATCGCCCCGCTGGCGATGCTGGTCGACCACGTCGGCGGGCTGATCAACCACCTTCGCCGTGCCGACGACGAGTGGACCGTGTCCAGCGAGCTGGCCATCGAGCTCACCCCGAATGCCATAGACCTGGTCACGGCCACACCGGAAGTTCCGGTGGTCGCGACTGCCCGGCCTTTCGGCCCGAAGGGAACCGGTTCATTGGGGCTCTGCGAGCTGTCCCACGGAGACCAACTGGTCGGGACGGCGACGGTGCGGTCGTTTCACATCCACGCGCCGGGGCACATCGTCGAATGGCCCACCGACTCCACCGAGGGGGCGCCACCTGCAGCTCTCGAGGACCGCATGTCGGTGCAGGTCGCCGAGACCGGTGGCAGCGCCGCGGTACTGCGGCAGTTGCCGGATCCCGTCATCAACAACAGCATCGGCATCGTTCACGGCGGGGTATCGGCGGCGGCACTGGAACTCGTCGGCTCCGCGGCCCTCGGCGTCGACGCCGGCGAGCCGTGGCGGACAGCTTCGCTGCGGGTCAACTATCTGCGCCAGTTCCGTGGTGGTGACGAATCACGTTACGAAGCACGCCCATTGCGGGTCGGACGCAGCTCAGGAGCAGTTGACGCGCAGGCCATCGGCGATGACGGTGCGGTGGCACTGGTAGCCCGGTTGACCGCTTACCGCTGATTTCGGCACGGCAACGTAAATTTCACTGTGCGATCAATTCGGCAACAACGACTCTGCCATCAGCTACTGGCGTGAAACCCTCCGGATGAACCACATCTACGGAGGAGTTCGCCATGAGTACGCCGAGCATGTCACATCGATTGGCAGCCGAATTCATCGGGACGTTCTGGCTGGTCCTGGGCGGTTGCGGTAGCGCGGTGTTCGCCGCGAAGTTTCTCTCCGACGGCTTCTCCGTGGGGATCGGGTTCCTCGGGGTGGCCCTCGCATTCGGCCTGACGGTGCTGACCGGCGTGTACGCCTTCGGCACCATTTCCGGCGGGCACTTCAACCCGGCCGTCACGCTGGGCGCCGCGCTCGCCCGCCGCGTCGAGTGGGCGGCCGTTGTGCCGTACTGGATCTCGCAGGTCGTGGGCGGCCTGGTGGCCGGCGTGGTGATCTATGTGATCGCCAGCGGCAAGGACGGCTGGTCTGCCACCGGGAACATGGCCGCCAACGGATACGGCGAGCACTCCCCCGGCGGATATTCACTGGTCGCGGTGCTGCTGGCCGAGGTGATCCTGACCGCGGTGTTCCTGCTGGTCATCCTCGGTTCGACCGACGATCGGGCGCCCAAGGGCTTCGCCGGTCTGTCGATCGGACTCACCCTCACTCTGATCCACCTGATCTCGATCCCGATCTCCAACACCTCGGTCAACCCGGCCCGGTCCACGGCGGTCGCGTTCTTCAACGGAAACGGGGCACCCGCGCAGCTGTGGGCGTTCTGGCTGGCCCCGCTGGTCGGCGCGGCCATCGCCGGTCTGGCCTACTCGTTCCTGTTCGGCGCCCCGGAGGCGTTGGCCGAGCGCCCGGTCCGAGAGGACACCCTGGACCAGGAGCGCGCCCGCTAGATCAGGTCAAATGGTCGAATTCCCCACTCACCCAACGAATATGAGTATCGGCTGACCGGTGCACTACATCCTTGGCGGCGCTGTCGATCTCGTCGCCGCCAAGGGTGTAGAGCCGGTCATAGTCGTACCCGTCGAGCCGATCCACGATCCGGCGCACCACCGCGGCCGACAGCGGGATGTGCTTGGGAAAGTTGCGCTGAAACGACACCCAGTTGCGGGCCAGTCCGCCGGAGATGGTGTCTCCGACCAGCAGCGTGCCGTCAGCCGTCAACGCCACCGAACTGCCTCGCATGTGCCCGCCCACGTGGATCAGTCGTACGCCGGACAGTGGTTCCAACTCCTCGGTCCACTGCTTGATCAGCGGATCGGGAGCCGGGAGCCACTCTGCGTCAAGGGCATTCACGTACACGGGGACGCCGCCGAATGCCCTGCTCCAACTGAGTTGCGCCCCGAACATGTGGGGATGGCTGGCAGCGACAGCGTCGACACCACCGAGGCCGTGAACGAGGCCGATGATCTCGTCGTCCAGATAGCTCGGCGCATCCCACAGCAGGTTCCCGTGCGCGGTCTGCACCACAAACGAACGGTGCCCGATGGCGAACTGGGGCGCGCGCCGCAGGCTGTGCACTCCGCGACCGTGGTCGACGTGTTCGGTGTGGTGCGGTTGTGCCGCCAGTTCCTCCAGCGTCGTCCAGGTGCCGTGTGGCGGCAGGTCCCCGCGCTCCTCGATCGAGACGACCTCCGAGGTCAACACACAGCTGTCGGCCGGTTCGGTGGCGGAATCCGGGTGTTCCACACCGCATCCCGTGCAAATCCAGGTAGGCATGGCACCGAGCCTGGCACCTCAACAGCTGTTGAGGTCAAGCGCTCTTGCGCCGCGCCTTGCCGGCGGCACCGCGCTCGGTGGGTGCGCCTTCATGGGCCAGCGTGCCACCGGCGCTCTCCAGGTGAGCCCGGACGAACCACTGGAACTTCTCGAGTTCGGCGGCGTGGTCGATGAGAACGTCCTGCGAGACAAGATCGAGTTTCTCCAACTTGTCGATCGCCTTGCGGGTGTCCTCGATCACCCCGTTGTAGACGAGGTCGAGTGCCGCGAGGTGGGCTTGCACGTTGTCACGTCCGACGGAGTAGTCGTCCCAGGTGCGGTCCGAGATGATGGCCCCCGGCGTGCCCTTCGGCGATTTGCCCAGTGCAGCAATCCGTTCGGCGACCTCATCGGCGTACCCCCGCACCAGCGCCACCTGTGGGTCGATCATCTCGTGTACGCCGATGAAGTTCGGACCGACAACGTTCCAGTGGACGTGCTTGAGCGTCAGATGGAGGTCGTTGTACGTGCTGAGCTGCTTCTGCAACAGCTGGGCCACTTCGTTGCCCTGTTTGTCAGTCAGGCCGGGAATGGTGAACGAGGTCATTGCGGCTCCTTTCGGTTCACGATCGGTTCCGCCCCGGGATACCCGTCAACCAGGGCGTGCAATCACCCCGGGTTACAGCGCGCGCAGGTTCGGAATGGCCTGACGCGCTCCGAAACGCGGGTTGTGGGCCAGCCCACTGGCTTCCAACAAGCGGACGACCCGCTGCCGGTGTGGCCGCAGCGGTTCGAGCAGTTCCACCATCTCCGCATCGTCGATCGGCCGGCCGAGCAGGGTGCGTCCCACCATCGTCGCCAGGTGATAGTCGCCGACCGACAGCGCGTCGGCGTCGCCGAAGGCGCGTTGCACGGTTTCCGCCGCCGTCCACTCACCGACCCCGGGCAACGAGCGCAGCGCCTTCACTGCCCGCTCGGCAGTGAGTCTCTCGAGGGCGTCGGCGCGCTGCGCACAGCCGACGATGGTGCGCGCCCGGCCCGGGTCCACGTTGGCCCGGTGGAATTCCCACGACGGGATGCGACGCCACACGTCGGCGGTAGGGGGCACCCGCATGCCGTCAAGCGCCGGACCGGGGGCCGGGGCGCCGTACTTCGTCACCAACCGCCGCCAAGCACGCCAGGCATCCACGCCCGAGACCCGCTGCTCGATGATCGCGGGTACCAATGCCTCCAATACCCGGCCGCTGCGCCCGAGGCGCAGGTGCGGCACACGCCGGTGCGCCTCGGCGATGGTCGGCTCGACGGGGTCGAAGCCGCCGGCGTCGTCGTCGGCACCCACCAGCGCCGGAAAACCGTCCAGGAACTCCGCGTCACCCGGGCCCCACGCCTCGCAATGCACGGTGCCGGGAGCCGATTTGATGATCCGCGCGGTCACCGGTCCGGTTTTCATCGCGCTTACGCGCCAGATCGCGCCGTCGGCACTGATCCGGTTGGTCGGGTCGTACCCGCCGCGCCGCCAGGGAGCCAGCGTCAGCCCCGGACTGGCCGGGCTGTCGAACGTGACGCTGATTGAGGGCACCGCTCCAGACTAGGCCAGCGCGATGTCAGCCTTCTGTGGGTAGAAGGCCAGGTGATCGGCTATTTCGGCGACGGCCGCATACGGCTTCTCATAGGTCCAGACCGCGTCCTCGAGGTCGCCGACGTGGTAATAGTTCGCCTCGCCCTTGTAGGGGCAGTAGGTGGTGGCGGCGCTACGGGTCAGCGTTTCCCACACGACGTCGGCGCGCGGAATGTATTGCACGGCTGGATAAGTCGACTCCTGCAAGGTCAGGGCAGCATCGGTCTGCGCGATGATCGCTCCGCCGACAGTGACGGTGACCCGACGTCCGGTCGGGGCAATGGTGATGGGGTGGGCTGCGCTCGGCTGCAGCACCTGGCGCTCGGTCATATGCGGCACAACGCCACGGCGCGGCCACCGATTCCCATGCAGACTGGAGCGATGGGAACTTTGCAGACCGCACGGTTGGGTGACCTCGAAGTGGCGCGGATCGGTCTGGGCACGATGGGCATGTCCTTCGCCTACGGCAGCGCCGGCCGCGACGACGCCGAATCGATTCGCACCATCCACCGGGCCATCGACCTCGGTGTCACCCTCATCGACACCGCCGAGGTGTACGGCCCGTACGCCAACGAAGTGTTGGTCGGGCAGGCACTGAAGGGTCGACGCGACGAGGTCGTGCTCGCCACCAAGTTCGGCATGATCTCCCACACCGGCCGCGACGGCGCGGATAGCAGCCCGGCCAACATCCGCACCGCGGTGGAGGGGTCGCTCCATCGCCTGGGCACCGACCACATCGACCTCTACTACCAGCACCGCCTGGACCGCTCCACGCCGATCGAGGAGACCATCGGCGTGCTGGCCGACCTCATCGCCGAGGGCAAGATTCGCCATATCGGGTTGTCCGAGGTGGGGGTCGAAACCATCCGGCGTGCCCATGCGGTCCACCCGATCACCGCACTGCAGTCGGAGTACTCGTTGTTCACCCGGGACCCCGAGGACGGAATCCTGGACATCTTGCGCGAGAAAGGCATTGGCTTCGTCGCCTACTCACCTCTCGGACGCGGGTTCCTCACCGGCCAGATCCGGTCCGTCGACGACCTCGCCGACGACGACACCCGCCGGGACAACCCCCGGTTTACCGGCGAGAACTTCGCGGTGAATCTGCGACTGGCCGACGAGGTGCGGGCCATCGCCGAGTCCTCGGGAGCGACGCCAGGGCAGGTCGCACTTGCCTGGCTGCTGTCGCGTGGCCCCGACATCGTGCCGATTCCCGGAACCAGGCGGGTAGAACGACTGGAAGAGAACGTCGCGGCGGATGCAGTCACGCTGACCCCCGACCAGCTGTCCCAGCTCGACAATCTCGCCGCGCCCGCCGGCGACCACCACACCGAGGCCCAGATGCGGATGATCGACCGCTAGCCCGGGTCTACGATCGGCCCATGACCGCGCCTGTGAAAGCCACTGTGTCGATCGCTGCCGATCCCGCAGCCGTGTACGCACTCATCACCGATCTGCCGACGCTGGCCTCGCTCGCCGAGGAGGCTCATGCGATGGAGTGGCAGAAGGGCAGTTCGGCCACTCCCGGATCAGTTTTCAAGGGCCACAACCGCAATGGCTCGAAGGCCTGGAGCACGACATGCACCGTCACCGACGCCGAGCCGGACAAGACGTTCGCCTTCGACGTGAAGTCTCTGGTGTTCCCGGTGGCGCACTGGCGCTACGACATCACTGCCACCGAGGGCGGCTGCACAGTGACCGAGTCCACCTGGGACCGTCGCGCGGGCTGGTTCAAGAAGGTCGCTGGGCTGGCCACCGGCGTGCCCGACCGCGACGGCGCCAACGCCGAGCACATCCAGCTGACCCTGCAGCGGCTGAAGGAACGCGCCGAAGGTTGATCGCCCCCGCTCAGAAGGGTGGTGGTGGTCCGTATTCTTCGGCGAGCCAGGCTTGGTATCGGCGTTCGTTTTCGAGGTCGTTGTTGAATTCGGCGCGTAGCGCTCGTTCTTCGTTGATGCGGTCTTGGCGGTCTTGTTCGCGGGTTTGTGTGCGCTTGGGCATCCGCGCGCCGCGGTTCGGGTTCGAGTTCGGGTGCGGAGCCTCGGGTTCGGGGAGGTTGAGGTCCCCGGTCGGTTGGGCCAGGTCCGGGAACATTCCGGCGCCGTGGGGTTCGGTGGCGTAGGTGTGGCCGGTCGGTGTGGTGACTTCTACTGTGCCATCGGGTAATTGACGGTCTGACCAGCCGGGGCAGAACGTTTTGATCAAGTGATGCGCCCGGCAGTAAAGCTTGGTGTTGGACGGATGCGTCGGCCCGATCGGGTACGGGACGGTGTGGTCGATGTCGCAGCGGTCCACGGGTGCGTCGCAGCCCGGGAACCGGCAGGTCAGGTCCCGCCAGCGGATGAACTCGGAGAGCGCCACCGATGGGCGATACCCCGGCTCGGAACCGTCAGGGGCGATGGACTCGCTGGGTTGGGCGGGCTCAGGCAGCCCCGTCGACTCGCCGAGCTCGGGTGGCGCGCTGGATTCGCTGGGCGACGTAGAGGTGTCAGCGGGTACCCGCACCGGCTTGAGCTTGGCGTTACTCGAGAGGTCGCGCACACGGTCGGCGGGCAGGATCCCGTACCCGGGTAGATATCCCGGATCCTGCGACATCCCATCCAGGGTGGCTTGGCTGGCCAGCACGTGAACCACCGCCGCATCAGCGGCCGCGCGCTTCTGGGCCGCCGGGCAGTCCTCACGACCACACCGGCACACCAACTGAGCTTCCAGCCGCGCCAGCGGCCCGACCGCATCAGAACGGCGCCGCTCCCGGCTGCGCGGATCATGCTCACACACCGTGTCGGCCAACGCATCCAACCGTTGATCGAACGCCGCCGCGTCCTCAGCATCGACATTCGCCCAGATCGTGGCCGCACCCGGGCTGCCCGGGTCCACCTGCACGAACCGGTCCTGCGCCAGATCCGGAGGCACCCGCACCCCGTTCGGATCCAGTTTGGCGATCCAATGATCGATCCGATCCCGCAACTGCCGCTCGGAGAACCGCATCCACCGATGCGCCCGGCCCGCGAGTTCGGCATCCAGTTCGGCCCACACCGACCGGTCCGCGGTCTCGGTGCGGGCGATGATCATCGACACCACCCGATAATCAATATCCCCGACGGCGAATCGGGCCGCCACCAGCGGCAGTTTGTCGCGCAGCATCCGGGCGTGATGCACCTGGGTACCCGCCCGACCCCGCGAGATGCGCATCGCCGCCGACACCTCGGCGCACACCTCCGCATACGGGTCGGTGCGCCACAAAATGCTGTCGACCAGTTCTCGTTCGCGCAGGGTGTCCAACGCCCCGATCGCGGCCAACCGGGCCGCGATCGCCGCCGACTCCGCCCGCGTGGCAGCACCGACCTTGTCGATCAACGCCACATCAGACTCGAACATACATTCGATCATGCCACCACCCACCGACATTGACTGGGCCCTGCCGAATATGTCGTACCCCTGGAGGAACGTCACGGCCAAGTACCAACAGAAGGGCGACCTGATGTGCTGGATCTGCGACCACCCCGAGGCAACCAGACAGGACTATCTCGATCTCCTGCGGGAGAAGACTTTCAAGCGCGGCTGGGCAGTGCATTACGTCGAACACGACCGCAGGCCGTTCGGCTACACGATCGGGCTCAGCGAGGCCGGCCTCCCCGAGCTGCTGATCACCGGCCTGTCACCGCTGATGACATGCAAGCTACTGAACACCGTGGCGGAATACCTGGTGGACCAGACCGAACCTGCCCCGGGCGACACCATCACACTGCCCGATGACTGGTTCGCCGAGTTCGTCGAAATCAGTGAGCCCACCGCCCATCTCGGGTTCGCGGTGGAGTTGTGCGGTCGCGATATCCGCGCGCTGCAGATCGTCTGGTATGACCAGCACGGCCACTCGCCTTGGTGTTCGGAGTTCAATCGGGGCGGTCCCCGCCAACCTGTTCTCGGCGCTCGAGGGCCCCGCAAAACCGCCTGAACATCCTTCTTTCTGCCATGAGTCGATCAATTACTGCCAACGGAAATTGATCCCCTGAGCTCTCGGTTTACACAGGCATAACCGGCATGAGACAGAGAGAAGCAGGGAAATGAAGAAGTTCGGATTCGCCGTCATCGCTGCCAGCGGATTGGGCGCAGCCGTACTGGGCCTGGCCGCACCGGCCCTGGCCGCTGAGCCCGCTCACACCGCAACCCCCAGCAGCGTCACCATCTCCGCGGGTGTCGACCGGCTCGACTGGCTCGACCGACTGCACCCCAAGCCGATGGTGCCCAAGGTGGACACCACTGTTCGCCACAGCGGCCGCTGACACCGACAGACAAAGAGGGGCGGCCCGGAAAGGGCCGTCCCTCTTTGCTTTTCAAGGAAAGATCAGAACGCGTAACGGTGATACTGCGCCATGTACCGCAGCACCGGTACCGGCTTCATGATGGCCAGCATCAACCGGTAGTACCAGGGCAGGGTAGCGAACACCGGATCGTCGAACGGCGACTCCCGGGTCAGCAGCCGGGTACCCGGCACCGCACGCAGGATGTCCTCCGGGCTGTCGATGGCCCAGTGCAGTTTGGCCCCGGAGCGACGCACCACGGTATTAACCAGTTGCGCCCTGATGCCCAGGGTGTTGAACGCGTCGAATTGCAGTTCCCCGGAAGGGAATCCGTCGACGATGCGCCGCAGAAGCGCAACGCCATCCTGCTCGGTGAGGTACATCGTCAACCCCTCGCCGAGCATCAGGGTCGGCCGGTCGGTGAGAACGTCCCGCAGCCAGGCCGGGTCGGTCACCGAGGCGGCGATGACGTGATAGTGCTCGGCTGACGGATACAGCTGCTCCCGCAGGTGCGCGACATCGGGGTAGTCGATGTCGTACCACTCGACGCCGGGGCCGGGCTGGATTCGGAAAAACCGGCCGTCCAGACCGCATCCGAGATGCAGCACCACGGCTTCGGGATGTACGGCCAGGAACTGCCGGGTCCAGTGGTCGAAGTGGGCACTGCGGGTGGTCACCGACGGCGACGTCGCCTCGGTGATCGAGGTGCGGCTCCAGTCGTAGTCGATGCGGTCGGCGATCTCCTTGGCCAGCTGGTCACCGAGGATCGGGTGGGGCATCCCGGCATCGAGCGCCTTGGCGTAGAACGTCGCCAGCATCGTCTGCGGCGCCCCGGTGAGGTCGACTTTCAGCTTGTCGGTCATATCGCCAGGTTAGGCCGCAATACGCTTGCCGCCCAGTGGCTTAACACCTCTCGGCGTGGTGTTCAGCTGCTCTTCTGTGCGCGTTTGGCCGCCCGCAGGCTCACCCAGAACTTTGCCGCCTCGGCGATCGATTCCTCGACGGGCCTTGGCTGCCAACCGAGTTCACGCACGGCCTTGGAGTGGTCGAGCTCGGCTTCGGCCCGCATGAGCCGCAGAGATTCCAGCGACAACCGCTCGTCGGTACCGCGCAGCTTGCCCTTGAGGGTGCCTGCTGCGGCCAGTGCATACGACACGGGTAGCGGAATGGATCGCTGTGGGGGTGCCACGCCGGCGGCCTCGGCGGCCAGCCTGGCCACCTCGGCGTTGCTGATCATCTTCTCCGAGATCAGATAGCGCTCACCCGGAGTGCCCCGATCGGCGGCCAACAGCATGGCTTGGGCCGCGTCGTCGATACCGACGGCTTCGAGATCGATCCCGCTCATCACGAACGGCAGCTTGCCGAAGGCCGCTCCGGCGATGATCGCGCCGTGCGGGGTCCGGCCCCAGTCACCGCTGCCATAGGTGGTGGACACGCACATCGCGACGGCGGGCAGGCCGCGCTCACGCGCGTATTGCAGCACCAGATCTTCGGCCTGTACCCGCGAGCGCACGTACGGCGTCACCTTCGACACGTCGACGACGTCGGCCTCGGTGGACCGCTTGCCGCGGTGCCGGCCGACGGTGACGTAACTGCTGGTGTAGACGAACTTGCGCAGACCGGGGATTTCCGCAGCGACGTCGAGCACGTTACGAGTGCCCTCGACGTTCGTGCGGAACAGCGGCGCCGGGTCGCGCAACCAACCGCGGGCGTCGACGACGCAGTGGTACACGACGTCGCAACCGGTCATCGCCTCGCGCAGGACCTCGGTGTCGAAGAGGTCGCCGTGAATCCGCTTGACGTCGAGGTCATCGATCCCGATGGTGCTGGCATTGGGACGCACCATGGCCCGGATCTCTGTGTTGTTTCCGGCGCGTTCGTCGGCACTTGCGACCAACTGCCGCAGCACATGAGAGCCCAGGAATCCGTTGGCGCCGATGACCAGCTTGGCGCTCACTTGCCGCCACCGAACTTCTTGAGCCACGCCTCGGCCTCGTCGGTGAGGGTGCCGAGTTCGGCTGCCTTGCGGCACCACTTGCGGGCTGCAGAGGCGAACCGCAGCGGGTTGTAGACGTCTTCCTGACGTGACCACAGGCCGTCGCCGGCGTAGGTCAGGATCGAGATGTTGGTGGCGGTGATGATGGTGCCGTCACCGGGATCGCGCATGGGGTTGTCGAGTTCGCAGATGATGCGTCCTGTGGGTTCGTCGATCACCGACCACAGCGACGGGAACGAGGTCATGTAGCTACCCGGGAACGTCGTCATGGTCTTCCAGATCCAGGGCCGCACCTGTTCACGGCCCTTCATCGTGCCCACGGCGTGTTCGATGTAGTCGACGTCGACGGTGTAGTGGTCGGCCCACACATCCCAGTTCTTGGTCTGCGCGGCCCGGTCGACGGTCTGCTCGAACGTTTCAAAGGCAGCGGCGAGTTCATCGCGGCTGAAAGACCTGCTCGTCACCCCAAAACTAGAACACGTTCTATCGACCTTTGTCGAGACCCGTCACTGCGCGGCCAGCACCTGCCGGGAACCCAGCGGGGCCTGCAGGGCCACCTCCGCGGTGCCGTGCACCGCCAGGGCGATACACATCCGGCCGACGGACTCCGGGGGCGTCCCGCCGCGAAGGTCGATCGTGACAGCATCGGCGGTTTCCTGTGCGCTCACGTGGACGCCGAAGCAGTCCGGGGTCCCTGCGGTGAAGTTGACCAGCAGGCGTTCCCCCTCACGGCTGAACGATTCGATCCGGGTCAGGTGTGGGTCGACGATCGCCGGGTTGTCGACGAACAGGGTGCGCGCGGGGTCGGGCGGCACCTCCGGCACTGCGACCTGGGTGGGATCGGCCATCGCGGTGGGGCAGCCGGCCAGCAGGAGTAAACCGGCCAGGCCTGCGGTTGCAACTACACGCATGACCACCACGGTAACCACGGAGCACAATGGGGCACATGGGCAATTATTCGACAGCGATCCTGGCGGGCGGCTGCTTCTGGGGCATGCAGGACCTCATCCGCAAGCAGCCCGGAGTCGTCTCCACCCGGGTGGGTTACACCGGCGGCCGCAACGATCACCCGACGTATCGGAATCATCCGGGCCACGCGGAGGCCGTCGAGATCGAGTACGACCCCGCACAGACCGATTACCGGGCACTGCTGGAGTTCTTCTTCCAGATCCACGATCCGTCCACCAAGGACCGGCAGGGCAATGACGTCGGCACCAGCTACCGGTCGGCGATCTTCTACCTCGACGACGAGCAGAAGCGCGTTGCGCTGGACACGATCGCCGATGTGGACGCGTCCGGACTGTGGCCGGGCAAGGTCGTCACCGAGGTGACGCCTGCCGTCGATTTCTGGGAGGCCGAGCCCGAGCACCAGGACTATCTGATGCACTACCCGAACGGGTACACCTGCCATTTCCCACGCGCGGGCTGGAAGCTGCCCAAGCGCCAGACCACCGGATAGCGGGTCAGTCCCCCAGCGGCGTGGCGCGGCGACGCACGACCATGCGCCCACCCGCCGCAGGGGTGTAGGCCACGCCGCGAGAGTGCACTTTCTCTCCCGGTGCCGTGGTGGTCTCGATCTCGAAGTGGCGCAGGACCGTTCGCAGCACCACGTCCATCTCCACGTTGGCGAACACCGCCCCGACGCAGCGTCGGGTACCGCCGCCGTACGGTAGCCAGCCCAGCCCGGGCCGGCTGCCGACGAATCGCTGTGGATCGAACCGCTCCGGGTCGGAGAACTCCTTCTGCGCCTCCTGGATCTGCGAGATCGCCACGATCACAGAGTGTCCCCGCGGAATCTCCCAGTCCCCCAGTCGGATCGACGGTGCGTAGACATGGCGGCCGGCGAAGTCGATGACGGTGCGGTTGCGCTGCACCTCGAGGATGGTGGCCTGACGGTATTCATTGCCGTCGGTGGCCGCCTCGGCCTCCAGCTCGGTCAGCACCTTCGGATGACGGCTGATCCGCTCGAAGGCCCAGCCCAGGGTCGACGCCGTGGTCTCGTGTCCGGCGGCCAGCAGGGTCAGCAGCTCGTCGCCGATGTCCTTGCGGGACATGGCCGATCCATCCTCGTAGGTGCTGCGCAACAACAGCGCCAGGATGTCGTCGCGCTGGTCGATGTCCGGGTCGGCCTCGACCTTGTCGATGAGCCGGTTGATGACTGCGTCGTACTGCTGGCGGTATCTGGCCAACCGGCCCCACGGACTGAACCGGCCGAAGGTGCGGGTCGGGGTGGGCACCACCACCAGCCGAGAACCCAGGGTGACCCATGGCGGGATGATCCGGCGCAGCTCGTCGAGTTGTTCGCCATCGGCGCCGAACACCGCACGCAGGATCACGTTGAGGGTGATCCGCATCATCGGCTCGAGCGTCTCGAACTCCTGACCTTCCGGCCAGTTCGCCGAGTCCCGCAGGGTCTCCTCTTCGAAGATCTGCTCGTAGTTCTTGATGCTCTTGCCGTGGAACGGCGGGGTGAGCAGCTTGCGCCGGCGACGATGATCCGTGCCGTCCAGGGCGAACACCGATCCGGATCCCAGGATGCGGCTCAGGTTCGGCTGGATGTTGCCGACGTCGTCGGTGTTGGCGGTGAAGAGCTGCTTGGCCAACTGAGCATCGGCGACGATCACCGTGGGCCCGAAGATGGGGAGTTTGAGCCTGAAGACATCACCCTGACGGCGGGCGATCAGTTTGACCACCCGGCGCCTGGCCAGGGCGAAGCCGATGGCCTGCAACGGCTTCGGAACCCGCGCGTCGGGCGGCACTCGCCCCGCTGCGGTGGTCGCGGTGGACTTCTCGGTGGTCTTCTCAGCTGCTGCCAGCTCGGTCATACCATCTCCAGCCAGGTCCTGGTACCGCTCGGTACCAATCGGTTATGAGGTACGGTACTCCCAGGTACCAGGCAAAGCAAGGGGGTCGGCCTTGATGACCTACCGGCTACGACTTCTCGACGGTCTCGCCGCGGCGATCAGCGACAAGGGCTATCGCGAGACCACGGTGGCCGACATCGTCCGGCACGCCCGAACATCCAAGCGCACGTTCTACGACCAGTTCGGCACCAAAGAGGACGGCTTCCTCGAACTGTTGCGCGCCAACAACGCCGCACTCGTCGACGGCATCCAGGCCGCCGTCGACCCGGAGGCGCCCTGGCAAGACCAGATCGGCCAGGCCGTCGGCGCCTATGTCGACCACATCGCGTCCGCGCCGGCCATCACGTTGAGCTGGATCCGTGAGCTGCCGGCGCTGGGCAGCAGAGCTCGACCGCTGCAACGCGCAGCCCTACGCGAACTGACCGATCTGCTGATCGAACTCAGCGGCAGCGCCGGCTTCGAGCGCGCCGGCCTCCCCCGGCTCACCGAGCCGATGGCCATCATCCTGTTGGGCGGGCTTCGCGAACTGACCGCGCTGATCGTCGAGGACGGCGGGGACATCCAGGAGATCTACGGGCCCGCGGTCGCCGCATCGACGGCGATCATGACGGCGAATTCAGCTCAGCACCAACCGCGCTGACTTCTCCAGCCGGCGCACAACGCCCGAATAGTTCTCGTACCCCATGCCCGCCCACACCAGCGTGCCGGTGTAGAGCAATTCCAGCGCCTCGATCACGTCCAGGTTCACGTCGGGTCCGAGGGCCGCGACCAGGCGGCCCCGGATATCCGCACCGATACGCTGCCGCAGCACATCGACATCGGGGTCCTTGCCGAGCAGCGCGTTGGTGACCGCGCCGGCGAACTCCGGTTCGTCGGCCACCAGCGAGGCGATGTGCTGCAGCACCTCGACCACCCGCGTGGCCGGGTCGGCCGATTCGTGCGCGGCCGGCGGCGCGGCGGACAGTCTGCGCCAGAACACCTCCGCGACGAGGTGTTCTTTCGACGAGAAGTAGGTGTATGCCGTCGCTGCTCCGACGCCGGCCTCGGCAGCCACCCGGCGCACGGTCAGTCCGGCGAATCCATCCCGGGTGATCAGCTGTAATGCGGCCTTACCCAGGCGCTCGACAGTATCGGCCTGCCGTGCACTCAGACGGCGGCGCGTCGACTCCAGAGCCGTCTCGGACACGTGTCCGGACGCTACTACAACCGCCTGAGGCCAGCAACGGTAGGTTGGGCATTCATGAGCACCGCTGACACCGCCCTGCCGCCCCGCGCCGAGCGCCTTTTCACCCTCGCCGAGCAGGTCATCGGCTTCATGCCGGCCGACGAGGGCCGTGCCCTCTACGACGCCGGGGTGCGCTACCTCGACGGTGGGGTCGGGGTGGAGATCGGCACCTACTGCGGCAAGTCGACGGTGATGCTCGGCGCGGCTGCACAGGAGACGGGCTCGGTCATCTACACCGTCGACCACCACCACGGCTCGGAGGAGCACCAGGTGGGCTGGGAGTACCACGACACCACCATGGTCGACCCGGTCACCGGGTTGTTCGACACGCTGCCCACGATGCGCCACACCCTGGATGCCGCGGGGCTGGACGAGCATGTGGTGGCCGTGGTCGGCCGCTCACCCGTGGTGGCACGGGGCTGGCGAACGCCGTTGAGGCTGTTGTTCATCGACGGCGGCCACACCGAAGAGGCCGCACAACGGGACTTCGACGGCTGGGCCCGCTGGGTCGAGGTCGGCGGCGCGCTGATCATCCACGACGTGTTCCCCGATCCGAACGACGGCGGCCAGGCGCCGTTCCACATCTACCAGCGCGCGCTGGCCACCGGCGCCTTCGACGAGGTCGCCGCGATGGGTTCGATGAGGGTCCTGGAGCGGACCTCGGGCGAGCCGGGACAGCTGGACTAGCGGTCGCCGGCCTTCCCGCCGACACACTCACAGTCGTACTCGCCCTCCAGGCCGCGCGGTAGCCCGACGCCCCGGAAGATGCCGCTGGCCGCGGTGGTCTGCGACAGCGCGTCGGCGGCCAGGATCATGGCCGCGCCGGTCCAGGTGGTGCGCTCCTCGGGCCAGCGTTTGCCGTCGGCGAAAACCAGTCCGGTCCAATAGGATCCGTCGTCCTCGCGCAGGTGCTGCATGGCCGCGAACTGCTCGTGCGCCCTGCGGGTGTCACCGATCGCATCCAGCGCCATCACCAGCTCACACGTCTCCGCGCCGGTCACCCAGGGCCGGTGATCGACGCACCGGATGCCCAGCCCCGGCACCACGAAGTCGTCCCACCGATCGGCGATCCGGGCGTGGGCCGCAGTTCCGTGCAGGGCCCCGCCGAGCACCGGGTAGTACCACTCCATCGCGTGGGTGTCCTTGGCGGAGAACGCCTCTGGATGCGCAGCGATGGCGTGGCCGAGACGTCCGACGGCGACCTCCCACTCCGGCTGGGGATCGTCGAGGTAATCGGCGAGCGCCAGCCCGCACCGGATGCTGTGGTACACACTGGCGCAGCCGGTCAGCAGCGCCTCCTCGACCGGACCCGCGGGGCTTGCAGCCCAGTAGATCTCGCCGCCGGAGGCCTGCAGGCCGAGGACGAAGTCGAGCGCCCGGGTCACCACCGGCCACATCAGCTCGGCGAAGGACCGGTCCGCGGTGATCAGCACGTGGTGCCAGACGCCGGTGGCGACGTAGGCACAGAAGTTGCTGTCGCTGTTGGCGTCCTCGATGACGCCGTTGCGCAGCTGGATCGGCCAGGAACCGTCCGCACGCTGCACGGTGCGGCACCAGTCGAACGCCGCCCGGGCCGGTTCGATCAGGCCGGCCACGGTCAGCGCCATGGCGTTCTCGACGTGGTCCCACGGGTCGGTGTGGCCGCCGTCGAACCACGGCAGGGCCCCTGAGGACTCCTGGGTCGCGGCGATCGACCGTGCCGTCTGCACACAGTCGTCTGGTGTCAAAACTCCGGGCACACCGGGGATCTCAGGCAAAAGCACCGCGGCGGCCTACCCGTTGTATTCCGGCTTGCGGAAATAGAGTGCCACGCTCTTGCCGATCACCGGGTTCAGCAGCGACTCGGCGGTGCGGGTGAGCCAGGGGCGCCCCATCATGTCCCACACCAGCAGCTGGTGATAGGCCTTGACTGCGAAGTGGTCGTTCTTCTCGGTGCCGACAAGACATTTCAGCCACCAGTACGGCGCGTGCAGCGCGTGCTCGTGGTGCGTATGGGTGAGTTTGAGCCCATGGGCCAGGACCTTGTCGCGCAGCTCGTCGGCCTTGTAGATGCGGATGTGTCCGCCCTCGTTGGCGTGATATTCGTCCGACAGCAGCCAGCACACCTTCTCCGGGAGCCAGCGCGGCACGGTGATGGCCAGGGAGCCACCGGGTTTGAGGACACGTACCAGTTCGGCGATGGCCTGCTCGTCCTGCGGGACGTGCTCCAGGATCTCCGAGGCGATGACGCAATCGAAGCTGGCGTCGGTGTACGGCAGGTCGAGCGCGTCACCCTTGACGGCCTCACCCTTGGCCGACAGCGGAACCTCGCCCTCTGCCCGCATGGCCTGCAGCATCGTGTCGACGTCGTTGAGGTCGGACGCGCTCTGGTCAAAGCCGATCACCGACGCTCCGCGCCGGTACGCCTCGAACGTGTGCCGGCCCGCGCCGCAGCCGACGTCGATCACCGTGGTGCCCGGTCCGACACCGAGACGATCGAAATCGACGGTCAGCATCGCGCTTCCTTCCCTGCCCGCGCACGGGCCATCTCGTACACCGATACCGTCTGTGCGGCAACCGATTCCCAACTGAAGACGTCGAGCGCGCGCTGGCGCCCGGCAGCGCCGAGTCTGCGCCGTTCCGACGGCGAGTCGAGCAGTTCACCCAGGACGGCGGTCAGCTCGTCGACGTCGGCCGGGCGCACCAACCGGGCGCAGGCACCGTCGTCACCGACCACCTCGGGCAGTGCCCCCGCGCGGCTGGCGACGATCGGGGTGCCGCTGGCCATGGCCTCCACGGCGGGCAGCGAAAAGCCCTCGTAGAGCGACGGGATGCAGGCCACTTCGGCGGAGGCGAGCAGCGCGGCGAGTTCCTCATCGCTCAGCCCACTCGAGCTGTGCACGATGTCGGAAATACCGAGCTCGGCAATGAGTTTCTCGGTCGGCCCGTTCGGTTCGAGCTTGGACACCAACTGCACGTCGAGATCGCGGGCCACCCGCAGCCGGGCCACCGCGTGGAGCAGATGGCTGACACCCTTGAGCGGAACGTCGGCGCTGGCGATCGCGATGATCCGGCCGCTCACCCGGTGCTCGGCAGGTTTGAACAGCTCGGTGTCCACACCCAGCGGCACGATGTGCAGCTGATCCGGAGTCACGCCGAAGTCCTCGGCGATATCAGCGGCCGAGGACGACGACACGGTGAGTAGCTCGGGGATCTTGCGGGCGACCTTCTTCTGCATCTCGGCGAACCCGTACCAGCGCCGCACCAGCGGCTTGCGCCACCACTTGGCCGCGGCGATCTCGACGACCCGGTCACGCGTGATCGGGTGATGCACCGTGGCCACGACGGGTAGGCCACTGGCGGCGATCTTCAGCAGCGCCGAGCCCAGGCTCTGGTTGTCGTGGACGACGTCGAACTCGTCGCGGCGCTCGGCCAGAATCCTGGCGACCCGCATGGTGAAGGTCCGCGGCTCAGGGAACCCGGCACTCCACATGGTGGCCAGTTCCAGGGCGTCGATACCGTCGCGGATCTCGCTGGGCCGGGGCACCCGGAACGGGTCCGGCTCGCGGTAGAGATCGAGGCTGGGGACCTTGGTGAGCTTGACCCGGGGATCCAGGCCCTCGGGATAGGGCTGGCCGGAGAAGACCTCGACCTCGTGGCCGAGTTCGGCGAGCCCGCGGCTCAGATAGCGCACGTAGACGCCCTGGCCACCGCAGTGAGTCTTGCTCCGATAGGACAGCAACGCGATACGCATAATCAGATCACCCGACGGCCGAAATCGTGCTGAGCTGGGAATACACGCTCACGCGTCAACTCCGAACCCTCTGGACATGTGTCCAGACTATAGTTTGACCTGCTAGCCAACGCAACGCGTCGGCCCGCGGTCAGCCGGGAGGAAAGCCGCCCGTGGCAACCGGGCCCCAGCGCACCGGGGTGACCCGGATCAGGCACTTTCCCTGCTCCACCATCGCCTGCCGGTACTCATCCCAGTCCGGGTGCTCACCCGCCACCGCCCGGAAATAGTCGACCAGCGGTTCGACCGCGTCGGGCAGTCCGATCACCTCGGCGTCACCGTCGACTTGCACGTACGGACCGTTGAACTCATCGGACAGCACCGTCACGCTGGCCCGGGGCGTACGCCGGAGGTTGGCTGCCTTCGCCCGCTGCGGATAGCTCGCGATCACGATGCGTCCCTGCTCATCTACCCCACCGGTCACCGGTGACGTCTGTAGCGAGCCGTCGGCCCGGAACGTGGTCAGCACCATGTGGTGCCTGGCGCGCACGAAGTCCAGGAGTTCGTCGATCCCTACGGTGTCAGCGGTCGCGTACTTTCTGGTCATGGTTCGACGGTAGGACAAAGGCGAAGGGCCGTGGGAAACCCAGCCCGGTCAGCCTGGCGCCCCGCATATCCGCGACATCGACCGGCAACACCAGGCCCGACGAGGGTTCGTAGCACTCCAGAACCTCGCGGCCCTCGCCGACGAACAACACCCAGTGCCGTGGGATGCCGCGCTCGCCGATCAGCATCGCCACCGGCCAACCCTCCGCGACCGCGCGTCGCACATCCGACAACGAGTCACGGGTACCCCAAAACCGCCGCCACCGGTATGCCACTCCACGTTTCGCACTGTGATCGGTCAATGCGCGGGCCATGCCCGCGGGTGTGGTCCCGAGCTGTCGCGGCCAGATCCGGTTGACAGCGGCGTGAATTCGCCCCTGCTCCGCGGCGAACCAGGTGTGCCCCTCGGGGCTCAGCAACTCCGCACGATACGTGTGATCCAGCAGGGCACCGGCCACCACCGCCACGGTCGGGCCACACGTGACCCCGTCGCGCTGCCGTAGCCGCAAGGCCGCCAGTTTGCCTGGCTTCACACAGATCCGGTCATCGGAGCGATCAATTTCTGCCATCGGAATTAAAGCGTCTGAACTGCCGGTTCTTACCGGTACATGGCAGCGTAAGCGACTATCGGAAGTCAGGACACTCCAGGTGCGAAACACCATCGGAAACTCTCGGATCATCGCCGCGGCGCTGGGCGTTGCGGTGGCCGCGATCATCGGTTCGGCGGGGGTGGCCTCGGCCGCGCCCAACGGCCCCAGCAATGCCCAGCAGACCATCAAAGAGCTGCAGTCGCAGGGTTACACGGTGATCGTCAACCGCGTGGGCTCGTCCCCACTGGATCAGGCATCCGTCGTGGCCGTGCGGCCGGGCCCCAACTTCAGCCGCACCGACACTCTCAGCGCGGTCACGCAGCGCACGGTTTACGTCGACGTCAAGTAGCAGACAGCGGCCGCCGTCGGCGTCGATAATGATGCGATGGCAGTGAACGTGGCGGACCTGCTCGGCAGCGAGTTGGGCGCTCTGCGATATCAGCCCACGCCCAAGAGAATTCGGATCTGTCTCGGCGGTGAGCCGGTGGCCGACACCAGCGAGGCCGTCCTGGTCTGGGAGCCACGCCGGGTGGTCCCGACGTATGCGGTGCCGCGCTCGGCATTGACGGCGCAACTTGTTCCGGCCGGCGGGGATGTCGGGGACGACGAGATCCCCGGCTTCCTCGATCCGTCGGTGCCGTTCACGGCGCACACCTGTCCGGGCACGGCGTTCGACGTCATCGCCGGTGAAGAAACCGGTGCCGCCGCGGCGTTCCAGCCGGACGACCCGGAGCTGACCGAGTACGTGATCCTGGATTTCGCGACGTTCGAATGGCGTGAAGAGGATGAGCCGATCGTCGCGCACCCGCACGACCCGTTCCACCGGATAGACGTCCGGCGCAGCCGCCGACGGATCCGCATCGAACTCGACGGGAAGGTGCTGGCCGAATCCTGCAGTCCCATGCTGCTATTCGAGACCGGACTGCCGACCCGCCACTACCTTCCCCGCGAAGACGTGACGGCCGTTCTCGACGTCAGCGACACCGTCACCTACTGCGCGTACAAAGGCCGGGCCACCTACTTTTCACTGCCCGGCGGACCTGCCGATCTGGCCTGGGCCTATCACGAACCGCTGATCGAGGCGGTGCCGGTCCGCGACCACATCTGCTTCTTCGACGAGCGGGTCGACGTATTCGTCGACGGTGAACGGATGGATCGCCCTGTCACCGCGTGGAGCTGACGGCGCAGGACTGACGGAACGTCTGTTTGCGGCCGCCCGGTTCTGGCAACATCTGACACCGACACCAATGTCAGCTGACCGGAGGTCATGATGGGCCCATCGGACGTCACGCTCACCGCGGCCGCCGGCACAGAAGGCGGTGGTGCCGCACTCGACCAGGTGATCGGGATGTCGGTGGTCGCCCTGATCGTCACCGTCGCGCTGCTGTGGATCGGCTACCTGCACCGCAACCGGCGTATCACCTGGCTCAATAATTTCGCCGAATGGCTGGGCCGCAAGTTCCACCGGCCGCCGTGGGTGGCGCTGCAGGTGTTCCTGTTCACTGCGACCATCATCTGCGCGCTGTTCGGTTTCATCTGGGACGTCAGCCTCCATATCGGCAAGGGCCGCGATGCCGGTCCGCTGGCCAATCCCGCGCACTATTTCATCCTGATCGGCCTGTTCCTGCTGTTCATCGCCGGGTCGATGGCCATCGTCTTGCCGTATGACAAGCCCGGCCCGGCCGCCATCCGGATCACCCGTACCTGGTACGCCCCGGTCGGCGGTGTGCTGATGGCGCTGTGCGGGCTGTACGCGCTCATCGGTTTCCCGCTCGACGACATCTGGCACCGGATCTTCGGGCAGGACGTCACCCTTTGGGGCCCAACCCATTTGATGCTCATCGGTGGAGCCGGGTTGTCTCTGATAGCCGTGCTGTTACTCGAACACGAGGGCCGGGTGGCAATGGGGCCCGACGGCATGGCCGAGGACAGCAAGTTCAACAAGTTCCTCTATTTCCTGTCCTTCGGCGGCCTGTTCATCGGACTCTCGGTCTTCCAGATCGAATACGACTTCGGTGTCGAGCAGTTCCGCCTGGTGCTGCAGCCGATGATGATCGCGGCCGCGGCGGCCTTTGCCGCGGTCGCGGCACGCCTGGTTCTCGGCCCGGGCGCCGCGCTGATCGCCGCCGCATTCGCGATCGCGTTGCGCGGAGCCGTGGCCTTCATCGTCGGCCCGGTCCTGGGAGCGCCGATCAGTTGGTTCGCGCTCTACCTGGGCCCGGCACTGGTGGTCGAACTCATCGCGCTGACCCCACTTGTGAAGCGCCCCATCCTGTTCGGCGCGGTGGCCGGTCTCGGTGTGGCCACCGTCGGACTCTGGCTGGAATCGTTGTGGATCGGCGCGGTCTACCACTACCCGTGGCCCACCAGCATGTGGGGCGAGGCGCTGGCCATGGCGATCCCGGTCGCCGTCGCGATGGGTCTGTGCGGCGCGCTGCTGGCCCTGGTCCTCACCGGGCAGCCGTTACCCCGGCCCGCGGTGGGAATCTCCATCGTGGTGCTCACCGTCCTGGTGATCGGCGGCGCGGTGGCCAACGGGTTACGCACCGAAGTTCCGCAAAATGCCACTGCCACCATCGCTTTGACGGACCTCCCGGCTGACAATGGGCACCGGATGGCCTCGGCCGATGTCCAGATCACCCCGGCCGGCCTGATCGGCGACAACCCGGAGTGGGTGTCGATCCTGGCGTGGCAGGGCGGCCTGGCCAACCATCGCGGCCTGATCATCGACCGGTTGGAGAAGGTGGGCCCGGGGCACTACCGCTCGACGCAGCCCATCCCCGTTTCCGGAAGTTGGAAGACCCTGTTACGCGTGCAGGACGGCACCACGATGGCCGGTGTGCCGATCTTCCTGCCCGCCGATCCGGGCATCGGTGCCACCGAAACCCCGGCACTCACCTCCAGCAACCGGGAGTTCGTGCAGGAGATCGAGATTCTGCAGCGCGAACGCAATCTCGATCATCCGTCCTGGTTGTACAACGCGGCTTCGCTGGTCGTCCTAGTGTGCACCCTGATCCTGATCGCCGGGCTGACCTGGGGTGCGGGCCGGATCAACGCCAGGGAGCTGGCCGCAGGCCGTGAACCCGCCGGGCGCACATGACGTATCAGGCCGACCACACGCTGCTGCTCGCATTGCCGGCGTTCGCTCCGGCCGTGGTCGTGGTGGGCGTCGTGGTGTACGTGGCCATGCGGGACAGGCGCCGCGGAGATGACAGCGACGCGAACCAAGACGACGTTCAAGATGAAGGTATGGACTCCTCAGGCGAAGATGGTTCACCGTGATCAACCTCAAAAGCAGTGTCATCGTAATGGCGTCCGCCCTCGCCCTGGTGACGGCCGGTTGCGGCGGCTCCGGCGGGTCCGAGAAGACCGACGGCTCAGCCGGTTCGGCCACCCCCTCGGTGACCACGGTGAACCCGTCAGACATGACCAATGAGCAGCAGGCACCCGCCCGGCTGCTGATCGACGTCACCATCAAGGGCGGGGAGGTCACCCCGACCAACGAGCGGGTGCAGGGCAAGGTCGGCGAGCCGATCGTGGTGCGGGTCAACAGCGACGCCACCGATGAGCTGCACGTGCACTCCAACCCCGAGCACAGCTTCAAGATCGAGGCTCGCAACGGTCAGCAGTTCCAGTTCGCCGTCGATGTGCCCGGCACGGTCGACATCGAACTGCACCAGCTGAACCGGACGATCGCCAGCGTGCAAGTACAGCAGTGACGGCCGGGTCGACCGCGGTACTGGCCCATGGTCTGGGCGGTTCGACCGATCTCCCGATCCCGTACACCTATGCGCTGATCGGCGCGGCGTGGACGCTGACGTTCACCTTCGCGGTGGTGGCACTGGCCTGGCGTCGGCCCCGATTCGATCCGGACAAGCCGGGCCTGCCCCTTCCGTCCTGGGTGACGACGGCCGTGGACGCCGCCGTGACGCGCTGGGTGGTGGGCCTGCTCGCGCTCACCCTCGCCGGGTGGGTGGCCTACACCGGCTTCGCCCGGGCGGCGGGCGCCAACCCCCTGCCGGGTGTCTTCTATGTCCTGCTGTGGGTCGGGCTGGTCGCGACCTCGGTGCTGTTGGGCCCGGTGTGGCGGCTCATCTCTCCGGTCCGGACCCTGTACCGCTTCGTGCCCGTCGCGTCGCGGTGGCACTACCCCGAGCGGCTCGGCTACTGGCCGGCCGCCGCGGGGTTGTTCGCCTTCGTATGGCTGGAGTTGGCCAGCCCGGACCCGGGATCGGTTGTGGCGATTCGCAACTGGCTGTTGGTCTACCTGGCGGTGACACTCGCCGGAGCATTGTGCTGCGGTCCGCGCTGGCTGGAGAGCGCCGACCCGTTCGAGGTGTACAGCACGGTGGCGTCGAAGCTTTCGCCGGTGCGCCGCCACGACGGCCGGTTCGTGCTGGGCAACCCGTTCGATCACCTGCCGTCGCTGACGGTGCGGCCGGGACTGGTCGCCGTGCTGGCGGTGCTCCTGGGATCCACCGCGTTCGACAGCTTCTCGGCGATGCCGCAGTGGCGCAACTTCGTCGACGCGCATTCAGGATCGCCACTGGGCTCCAGCCTGATCCGGACCGCGGGCCTGCTGGTGTTCGCCGCCACGGTGGCGGTCACGTTCTGGGCGGCCACCCGCACCACCGGCGGGGTCGACCGCCTGCTGCGCCGCCAATTGCCCGGACTGATGGCGCACTCGCTGATCCCGATCGTCATCGGCTACGTGTTCGCGCACTACCTGTCCTACCTGGTCGAGCGGGGCCAGCAGACGGTGATCCTGCTCTTCGGGCTCCACGACGTGCAGGTCAGCTACTTCCTGTCCGGTCATCCGACGCTGTTGGCCACCCTCAAGGTCGGGTTCGTGCTCGCCGGACACGTGGCCGGGGTGATCGCGGCGCATGACCGGGCCCTACGCCTGCTGCCGAAACAGCATCAGCTGACCGGCCAACTCGCGACGATGCTGGTGATGGTCGGCTACACCTTCACCGGTCTTTATCTGCTGTTCGGCGGGTAGCGTCGGGATCATGCACACGTCCCGCGCACTCATCGTCGTCGACGTGCAGAACGATTTCTGTGAAGGCGGCTCGCTGGCGGTCACCGGTGGGTCGGCGGTGGCGCGGGACATCACCGCACTGCTCGCCGGCGACCACGGATACGACCATGTGGTGGCCACCAAGGATTTCCACATCGACCCGGGCGACCATTTCTCCGACACCCCCGACTATCGGACTTCGTGGCCGCGCCACTGCGTGGCCGGCACCCCAGGTGCGGCGTTCCACCCCGATTTCGATCCGGCCGCGGTCGAGGCCGTGTTCGAGAAGGGGCATCACTCGGCCGCCTACAGCGGCTTCGAGGGCGTCGACTCTTCGGGGACGCCGCTGGCGGACTGGTTGGCCGGGCGGGGCGTCGAGGCGGTGGACGTGGTGGGCATCGCCACCGACTACTGCGTCGCGGCCACCGCAGCCGACGCGGCTCGAACCGGCCTGCAGACCAGGGTGTTGACCGATCTGACCGCGGGTGTCGCGCCCGAGAGCAGCACTGCGGCAATCGATGAACTTCGCAGCGCCGGAGTGGAAGTCATCTAGTCGGGTCGACCGGCCGGCCCGACCAGCGCGGATCCCGACGCTCGACGTAGGCACGAACCCCTTCGCGCGCATCGTCGTGCGCCATCAAACGCAGATGGATCTCGGTCTCCCGGGCACCGACGCCGGCCCGGTCGAGGTCGTACGAATCCCACAGCAGCCGCTTGCTGGCCGCGACGGACATCGGCGCGGTGTTGACCGCGATGTCGTGTGCGAGTTCCAGTGCGGCGGGCAGCACCTGCTCCGCCGGCAGCACCCGGCTGCCCAGGCCGAGTTCGACCGCGCGATGTCCGTCGAATGTGGCTCCGGTCAGCAGGATCTCCGCCGCATTGGCGAGGCCCACCAGCCTGGGTAGCACCCAGTGCGAGTAGGCGTCGCCGACCATGCCGCGCCGGGCCTGCACCACGCCGTACCGGGCATCGGCGGCGAAAAACCTGATGTCGCACTGCAATGCGAGTGTCAGGCCGATGCCGATGGCGTGTCCGTTGACAGCCGCGATCACCGGCTTGCCGAGGGTCCAGGCCGGTACGGCCAGGCCGGCGGCGCTGAACTCCTGCCCCGGCTCGGTGAAGGTCTGCTCCCCCGCGCCGAGATCCGCGCCGGCACAGAACGCGGGTGGGGCCCCGGTCAGCACGATCACCCGGACCGCGTCGTCGGCGTCGCACCGCAGGTAGGCATCGGCCAACTCCTCGCGCATGCCGCCGCCGAACGCGTTGCGCTGCGCTGGGCGGTCCAGCGTGATGATCGCGACCGAATGGTCGAGGGTGACCCGCACCGTCCGGTACGCCGACAGGTCAGAGCGAGTGGTCACAGCTGACTGTACCGCCGAACATTCACCCGGCCGCAGGTCTCCGAGCGCCGTATCGTCGATTTTGTGACCTTGGAAATGTGGCGCGGCAAGCCCTACCCGCTCGGTGCGACCTATGACGGCTCGGGTACCAATTTCGCGTTGTTCAGCGAGGTCGCCGACCGGGTGGAACTATGCCTGTTCGATCCCGACGAATCCGGGGAACTGCACGAGACGCGGGTGACGCTACCCGAGGTCGACGGATTCGTCTGGCACGGTTTCATTCCCGGGATCGAGCCCGGCCAGCGCTACGGCTACCGGGTCCACGGCCCGTACGATCCGGCGGCCGGGCACCGCTGCAACCCGAACAAGCTCGTGCTCGACCCGTATGCCAAGGCCATCGAAGGTGCCTTCGACTGGGGCCAGGCGCTGTTCTCCTACGACTTCGGTGAGCCGGATACTCGCAACGACGACGATTCGGCGGCCCACATGCCGAAAGCCGTGGTGATCAATCCGTATTTCGACTGGGGTGTCGACCACCCGCCCAGCCACGAGTACGCCGACACCGTCATCTACGAGGCCCACGTCAAGGGCCTCACCCAGACCCACCCGGATATCCCCGAGCAGCTGCGCGGAACCTACGCCGGCGTTGCCCACCCCGTGATCGTCGAGCATCTGAAAGCCTTGGGGGTCAACGCCGTCGAGCTGATGCCGGTACACCACTTCGTGGATGACTCCACCCTGGTCGACAAAGGTCTGTCGAATTACTGGGGCTACAACACGATCGGGTTCCTGGCGCCGGACCCGCGCTACAGTTCGGCCGGCACGCCGGGCGGTCACGTGCAGGAGTTCAAGGCCATGGTGCGTGAACTGCACGCCAACGGCATCGAGGTGATCCTCGACGTCGTCTACAACCACACGGCCGAGGGCAACCACCTGGGGCCGACGCTGTCGATGCGTGGTATCGACAATGCCGCCTACTACCGACTCGTGGACGACGACAAGCAGTACTACATGGACTACACCGGTACCGGCAACAGTCTCAACGTCGGTCATCCCCACTCGTTGCAGCTCATCATGGACTCGTTGCGGTACTGGGTGACGGAGATGCATGTCGACGGTTTCCGCTTCGACCTGGCCGCCACGCTGGCCCGCGAGTTCTATGACGTGGACCGGCTGAGCGCGTTCTTCGAACTGGTGCAACAGGATCCGATCGTCAGCCAGGTCAAACTGATCGCCGAGCCGTGGGACGTCGGCCCCGGCGGGTACCAGGTGGGCAACTTCCCGCCGCAGTGGACCGAGTGGAACGGCAAGTTCCGCGACACCGTGCGCGACTATTGGCGGGGCGAGCCCGCCACCCTCGACGAGTTCGCCTACCGGCTGACCGGTTCGGCCGATCTCTACGAGCAGACCGGCCGTCGCCCGTTCGCCTCGATCAACTTCGTCACCGCCCACGACGGCTTCACACTGCGTGATCTGGTGTCCTACAACGAAAAACACAATCAGGCCAACGGCGAGGACAACCGCGACGGCGAGAGCAACAACAAGTCGTGGAACTGTGGGGCCGAAGGCCCGTCCGGCGATCCTGCGGTCAACACCCTGCGCGCCCGTCAGCAGCGCAACTTCCTGGCCACTCTGCTGCTGTCCCAGGGTGTTCCGATGCTCTCCCACGGCGACGAGTTGGGCCGCAGCCAGCGCGGGAACAACAACGTCTACTGCCAGGACGACGAGATCTCCTGGATCGACTGGGCCACAGCCGATCTCGACCTGATCGAGTTCACCCGGTCGGTGTCGGCGCTGCGCGCGGCGCATCCGGTGTTCCGGCGCCGCAGGTTCTTCGACGGTCGACCGGTACGGGAGGCGGGCGCGGCCGCACTGCCCGACATCGCGTGGTTCGCCCCCGACGGCTCCGACATGTCCGCCGAGGACTGGGAGACGGGGTACGCCAAGTCGGTTGCCATGTACCTGAACGGTCAGGGCATCGCCGACCCGGATGTCCGGGGCCAACGGGTGGTCGACGACTCGTTCCTGTTGTGCTTCAACGCGCACTACGAGCCCATCGAGTTCGCGTTACCACCGGCGCAATTCGGCGCCCGCTGGATTCCCGCGATCAGCACTTCGGCAAACTCCACACGCGACGCCACCCCGGCCGCCAACACGGTCAGTGTGGATGCGCGCGCCGTCCTGGTGCTGCAGGCCGAATCAGATTGAGCGTCAATTCAAAGCGTTGCTAATTGGTCCAATGTCCGTGCCCTAACCAGGAAATCTGGTACCTTGAACATGTAGCAGCCGTGGCCGCCTAAGTAGACGTTGAGCGCTTGCTTGATGTCACCGGCCGGGCGGGCTGGGGGGTACGAGCCGAAGAGCGGCGGCAACTACCCTGCGGCCACGGCTGCGGCGTCTCAGCGGGTTTGCCGCGCCCCCTTCCGAGCCTGGCAAGTTGGTTCATTCAGCGTTCATCTCGCAGTCACGCATCATGCAATACCTCTGTTACAGAGGTATTGTGTCGGCGTGGAAGCACATCGAGATCTCGTCGGCGAGTTGTTCACCGTCGTCGGCCGGTTCCGCAGACAGTTACGCCGGGCCACCGGCGGCGGATTCGATGCCACCGGGTTGACCCAGTCCCAGGGCGAACTGTTGCGCCTGGTCGGCCGACGGCCCGACATCTCGGTGCGCGAAGCGGCCGCCGAACTCAGCCTGGTGCCCAATTCCGCGTCCACGCTGGTGTCGCGCCTGGTCGGAGACGGACTGCTGGCGAGAACCACCGACGACTCGGACCGACGGGTGGTCCGTCTGCGACTCACCCCGCCCGCGCAGGCGATCGCCGACGAGTCCAGGGCGGCCCGCCGCGCCGCGTTGTCGGCCGTGCTGGCACAACTCGATGACGACCAGATCAATGACCTGGCAAACGGATTGGACGTGATGACCGAACTGACCCGGCTCCTGCGCGAGGGGGACACATGACCGACCCGGCCATCGACTGCCGGCACCTAACCCATCGTTACGGCACCTTCACCGCCGTCGACGACCTCACCTTGCAGGTACATCGCGGCGAGACCCTGGGCCTGCTCGGCCCGAACGGGGCGGGCAAGACCACAGCAGTGCGGGTGCTGACCACATTGACTCCGGTGCAGGAGGGCGAGGTGCGGATCTTCGGCCTCGACGCCGAGCGGCGCACCATGGACATCCGACACAATATCGGCTATGTGCCGCAACAACTCTCGATCGAGGCGGCGCTGACTGGCCGACAGAACGTCGAGTTGTTCGCGCGTCTGTACGACGTGCCGCGGGCCGAACGCAGGGTGCGAGTGGACCAGGCGCTCGAGTCGATGCAGCTGCTCGACGTTGCCGATGCCGTGGCGGGCACCTACTCAGGAGGCATGGTGCGCCGCCTCGAGCTGGCCCAGGCACTCGTCAACCGCCCGCTGCTGCTGATCCTCGACGAGCCCACGGTCGGGCTCGATCCCATCGCCCGCGACAGCGTCTGGACGCAGGTCGGCCGGATGCAGGCCGAGTTCGGGATGACGGTGCTGCTCACCACGCACTACATGGGCGAGGCCGACGCGCTGTGTGACCGGGTGGCACTGATGCATCACGGCCGGTTGCAGGCGGTCGGAACGCCCGGCGAGCTGAAGGAGCGGGTGGTCAAGGCCACCGATGCGCCCGATGCCACGCTCGAGGACGTCTTCCGCCACTACGCCGGCTCGGACCTGACCGACGACGGGCAACAGAACGGCGCCATGCGCGAGGTGCGTGCGACCCGAAGGACGGCCCGCCGTGTCAGCTGAGTCCCTGGTCCTGGCGCCGCGCGGAATGCGTCGGGTCCGCGCGATGGCGCTGCGGATGTCGGCCTTCGCCCTCGTCGAACTGCAGAAACTGCGCCACGACCGCACCGAACTCTTCACCCGCATGGTCCAGCCCGCGCTGTGGCTGCTGATCTTCGGCCAGACCTTCAGCCGGCTGCATCTCGTAGACACCGGTGGCGTTCCCTACCTGACATTCCTGGCGCCGGGCATCATCGCCCAGTCGGCCCTGTTCATCTCGATCTTCTACGGCATCCAGATCATCTGGGACCGCGACGCCGGCATTCTGGCCAAACTCATGGTTACTCCGGCGCCGGCCTCTGCCCTGGTGACGGGCAAGGCGTTCGCAGCCGGGGTGCGTTCGGTGGTCCAGGTGCTCGGAGTGGTGTTGCTGGCCTATCTGATGGGCATCGCGATGACGGTCAATCCGCTGCGCATCCTGGCCGCGATGGCCGTGGTGGCGCTCGGCGCGGCGTTCTTCGCGTGCCTGTCGATGACGCTGGCCGGTTTGGTGCGCAAGCGTGACCGGTTGATGGGGATCGGCCAGGCCATCACCATGCCGTTGTTCTTCGCGTCCAATGCGCTCTATCCCGTCGACATCATGCCGACCTGGCTGCGATGGCTCTCCACGGTCAACCCGCTCAGCTATGAGGTGAACGCGCTACGCGGGCTGCTGATCGGCACCCCGACCAATTGGGCACTCGACATCAGCGTCCTGATCGTGGCCGCGGTGCTCGGAGTTGTCGTCGCCTCGTCGTTGCTGCGCCGACTGGTGCGCTAACCCGGACCCAGGTGCCCCCAACCAACCGGGTGGTTTAGTGTGCACTCAGATCCACCGACAGGGAGACGGTCATGCAACTGGCGCTCACACCGGAGGAAGCAGCTTTCCGCGATGAGCTGCGCACCTTCTACACGACGAAGATTCCCGCCGAGCTTCGAGAACGAAACCGGCTGGGGCTGCCGATCGGCAAAGAGGGCATCATCACGGCGCACAAAATCCTCCATGAGCACGGCCTTGCGGTGCCCAACTGGCCCGTCGAGTGGGGCGGCAAGGACTGGACGCCCAACCAGCATCAGATCTGGCTCGACGAGATGCAGCTGGCCAGCGTCCCCGAGCCGCTGACCTTCAACGCGAGGATGGTCGGCCCGGTGATCGCCGAGTTCGGCTCGCAGGAGGTCAAGGAGCGCTTCCTGCCGCCGACCGCGGCGCTGGACATCTGGTGGTGCCAGGGCTTCTCCGAGCCAGAGGCCGGCTCCGACCTGGCCTCGCTGCGCACCACCGCGGTGCGTGACGGCGACAGCTACGTGGTCAACGGCCAGAAGACGTGGACGACGCTCGGTCAGCACGCGGACTGGATCTTCTGCCTGGTCCGCACCGACCCGCAGGCACCCAAGAAGCAGGCAGGCATCTCGTTCCTGCTGTTCGAAATGGACACCCCCGGTGTCACGCTGCGCCCGATCAAGCTGGTCGACGGCAGCTACGAGGTCAACGAGGTCTTCTTCGAAGACGTCCGGGTGCCCGCCAACCAGCTCGTCGGCGAAGAGAACCAGGGCTGGACCTACGCGAAGTTCCTGCTCGGCAACGAGCGGACCGGGATCGCCCAGGTGGCCCGCACCAAGGTGCGCCTCGCCGAGGTCAAGGAACGTGCCGCGGTCAACGGCCTGCTGGCCGATCCGCTGTTCGCCGCGCGCCTGGCCGAGGCCGAGAACGACGTGCTGGCACTGGAACTCACCCAGATGCGGGTGACCTCGGATTCGGCCGACGGCAAGCCCAGCCCGGCATCCTCGGTGCTCAAACTGCGCGGCAGCCAGCTTCAGCAGACCGCCACCGAGCTCCTCGTCGAGGTGGCCGGCGCCGACGCCCTGCCGTACGAGGCCGGCGACATCGCCTCACCGGAGTGGGCACAGCACGCCGCCCCGCACTACCTCAACTACCGCAAGACCTCGATCTACGGCGGTAGCAACGAGGTGCAACGCACCATCATCTCGTCCACCATTCTCGGATTGTGAGTTGAGCCATGGACTTTCAGCTGACTGACGAACAGACCCTGCTGGCGGACACCACCCGTGACCTGCTGTCGGGCTACGACACCGAAAAGCGCAACAAGGTGGTGGAGTCCGAGCCGGGATTCGACCGCCAGGTCTGGGGCCAGCTCGCCGAGATCGGCGTTCTGGGACTGGGTTTCGATGAGGACTCCGGCGGCCAGATCGAGATCATGGTGGTGCTCAACGAGATCGGGCGCCGGCTGGCTCCCGAACCCGTCCTGCACGGGGCGATCGGCCCCGGCGCGATCATCGCCGAGGTGGGCACCGACGCCCAGCGCGCCCTGCTCGACGAGGTCGCCGCGGGTGAGCGGATCCTGGCCTTCGCGCACGCCGAGCCTGGTGTGCGGGGATCGGCCGGGGTGACGACGTCCGCGACGCGCAGCGGCGACGGATGGGTGTTGAGCGGCACCAAGAATCCGGTGTTGGCCGGCGACGTCGCCGACACCCTGGTCGTGACCGCGGCACTGCCCGAGGGCGGGACCGGACTGTTCCTGGTCGACGCCGCGAACGTGACCCGCACCGGCTACCGCACCTTCGACGGCCAGCGCGGCGCCCAGATCACCTTCGATGCCACGCCTGCCGAACCGCTCGGCGAGGCCGCCGACGCCGGTGAGGCGATCGCCAACGCCCTGGTGCGGATCTCGGCGGCGCTGTGCGCCGAGGCCGTCGGCGTGATGGAGGAATCGCTGCGCCTGACCACCGATTACCTCAAGCAGCGCAAGCAGTTCGGGGTCACGCTGAGCAAGTTCCAGACGCTGACCCAGCGCGCCGCCGACATGTACATGTCGCTGGAACTGGCGCGCAGCATGGGCACCTACGCCGCGATGTCGATCGCCGACGGCGAGCTCAACCCGGTGATCGCGGCGCGCGCCAAGCTGCAGATCGGCCGCTCGGGTCGGCACATCTCGCAGGAGTCGATCCAGCTCCACGGCGGCATCGGCGTCACCGCGGAGTACCCCGTCGGCCACTACGCCGCACGACTGACCGCGATCGAGCACACCCTGGGCTCGTCGTCGGATCAGCTACGGACGCTGGTCGGCCAGCTCGACAGCTACGAGATCGCCACGCTCTGACATCAACCGCTCAGCGGCTTCTGAAAGCGCCTCGGCCGGTTCTTCTACGACCTCCCGGCCGGCCGGCGCTTTCGGTATCGCCAGGGCGATCAGCGCGGCACCGGCAGCCGCGGCCGCCGCGATCAGCAGCGCAGTGCGGAACCCGGCCGGCGACGGCAGCGCGTGGCCGGCGAACGTGATGGTCATCTGGGCCAACACCGCGGTCATCACCGCGCTGGAGGTCGAGGTTCCCAGCGAGCGGGCCAGTGAGTTGATGCTGTTCGCGGACGCGGTCTCCGACACCGGCACCGCGGCATTGATCAGGGCGGGTAGCGCAGCGAAGGCGAAACCGACGCCGAAGCTGACGATCAGGCCGAGCACCATCAGACCCACGGGGCTGCCCAGCATCAGGGTGCCGGCCAGGTAGCCCGCGGCGATGATCGCGCTGCCGATCACCAGGACGATCTTCGGCCCGTGCGCCGACACCACCCGTGCGGCGACCGGCGCCGCAGCCATCATCGCCAGGCCACCGGGCGCCATCCAGAGACCGGTCGCGATCATGCTCTGTCCCAGACCGAAACCCGTCTCCCGGGGCATCTCGAGCAGCTGGGGTCCCACCAGCGACAGCGCGAACATGCCGAAGCCCACCGCGATCGAGGCCAGGTTCGTCAGCAGCACAGGCCGTTTCAACGTGGTGCGCATGTCCACGATGGGCGAGGGCACCCGGTACTGCCACCAGGTGAACACGCTGAAGGTCGCCACCGCGGCGGCGAACATGCCCAACGTGGTGGCACTGGTCCAACCCCACATCGCGCCCTTGGAGATCGGCAGCAACAGCAGCACCAGGCCGATGCCCAGCGTGACGGCGCCGACGGGGTCGAAGCGGTGATCGGCGGACACGGGTTCCAGGGCGGGCACCAGCACGACGAACAGGATGCCCGAGGCCAGGCCGAGCCCGGCCGCACACCAGAACAGGGCGTGCCAGTTGAACTGTTCGGCGATCACCGCCGACAACGGCAGGCCCAGCGCGCCACCGACACCCAGGGACGCGCTCATCAAACCCATGGCCGAGGCCACCCGCTCAGGAGGCAGGGCGGCGCGCAGCACGCTGATGCCCAGTGGGATCACCGGGGCCCCGAAACCCTGCAGCCCACGCCCGATGATCAACGGGATCAGCGAGGTCGTCATGGCGGCGATCACCGATCCGACGAACAGCAGGACAGCGCACAACACGAGAATCCACTTGGGGCCGTACATATCCCCGAGACGGCCCAACATCGGTGTCGCGACGGCGCCGGTCAGCAGGGTCGCGGTGATCGCCCACGAGGCGTTGGCCCCGGTGGTGCCGAGCAGGGTGGGCAACTGCGGGATCAACGGGATGATCAGGGTCTGCATCAGCGAGACACTGATACCGGCGGCCGCGAGGACGGCGATCAGCAGCCCGTCGGACGCCGATCGGCGCGCAGGCTGATTAGGCATGCTAATGAAGATATCAGCCGATCAGGCGGGTCACCGATCCCAGTGGGACTGGTAGCCAGCTCGGCCGGAACCGGGCCTCGTAGGCGGCCTCGTACACCGCCTTGTCCAGCTCATAGGCGGCCAACAGCGCGGCATGCTCGCGCGGATCGGCGCCGGCCGCCTCGGCGTAGCCGTCACAGAATGCCGCGCTGTTGCGGTCGGCCCACTCCCGGGCCCGGGCCGCCAACTGCCGGGCCCGGTCGTCGTCGGTGGCCAGGTCCACCAGGCGGGCATACGCCGCGTAGTCGAAGGACCTCAACATGCCCGCGACGTCACGCAGTGGCGAGTCGCGGCTGCGCCGCAGCTGCAGCGGCTGGCCGGGCTCGCCCTCGAAGTCGATCAGCAGCCAGTTCTCCGGGGTGCGCAGCACCTGCCCGAGATGCAGATCGCCGTGTACCCGCTGGACCCTCACCTGCTCGTCGGCGAGCTTGCGGTAGCGGTCCTCGATCAGCGAGACATGCTCGCGCAGTTCGGGTACCGCCTCTGCGGCAGTGGCCAGCCGGGCGGTCATGAGCTCGGTCGGGAACGGCACCGACTCGGTGCCGAGCTGCTCGGCCAGACAGGCATGTACCGAGGCCACCGCCTCCCCCAGCCGGTGGGACTCGGCGGCGAAGTCACCGCCCACCTCGTCGGCATAGAGATCGCCCTCGGCGAACAGGTCACGGGTGCTGGCGTTGGCCATGTCCCAGCCCTCGGCAGAGTTGGCGGCAAATTCGGTCACCATCCCCAACGCGAAAGGCTCACCGTCCCAATCGATATCGATCGATCCGAGCAATCTGGCCACGTGCGGGTTACCGGCCCGGGCCAGCACGCGGTTGAGTTCGATGTCGGGGTTGATGCCCGGGGTGATCCGGCGGAACACCTTGAGCACGGCATCCTGCCCGAACACGACGCTGGTGTTGCTCTGCTCTGCCGCCGACACCCGGGGCAGCGCATCCAGCGGCAGGGCGGCCCCTGGCTCCTTGCTGCACGTCAGCCCGCCCACGGTGGCCGAACGGTCGACCATCTCCAGCAGATACCGCGCGGCGTCCTGGTCGTAGAGGCCGTCAGAGGCCGTCCGCCCGTCGTCGCTGCCGATGGTGGCCACGGAGCTGTATTCCTCGATCAGGTCGGCATCCCAGCACACCAGCACCTGGTAACGCTCGGCCGTCCCGTCGGCGTAGGACACCTGCAGCAACGTCAGGTCGAGGTCCTCGTTCAAGCCGAGCACCAGACCCGGTGTGGCGGCGGCCAACTCGCGGCCGCGGCCGGCGTACCAGCGCTGCTGACTCAGCCAGTCAGCGAATTCGAGACTCATTGCTGTGCAGCCTCTCGCTCGGGCTCGCGGAGCTCGAACCAGTAGAACCCGTGCCCGGGCAGGGTCAGCAGGTACGGCAGCTGACCGATACTGGGGAACTCGACGTAGCCGGACATCTCGATGGGCGTATATCCGCTCCACTCTTGCAGATTCAGTTCGATGGGCTGTGGGAAGCGCGACAGGTTGTTCACACAGAGCACCGCGGCGCCGTCACCTTCGATCTGGCGAACGTAGGCCAGTACCGACGGGTTGGAGCCGCCCAGCTCACGGAACGTCCCGACGGCGAACGCGTCGTGGCGGCCGCGGATGGCCAGCATGCTGCGGGTCCAGTTCAGCAGCGACGTCGAACTGTCCCGCTGCGCTTCGACATTCACCGACTGGTAGCCGTAGACCGCGTCCTGGTTCGGCGGCAGGTACAGCCGGCCGGGGTTGGCCGTCGAGAACCCGGTGTTGCGGTCCGGCGTCCACTGCATCGGCGTGCGCACGCTGTCGCGGTCACCGAGCCAGATGATGTCGCCCATGCCGATCTCGTCGCCGTAGTAGAGCATCGGCGACCCGGGCAGCGACAGCAGCAACGCGGTGAACAGTTCGATCTGGTTGCGGTCGTTCTCCAGCAACGGGGCCAGCCGACGTCGGATACCGACGTTGGCCTTCATCCGCGGATCCTTGGCGTACTCGGCATACATGTAGTCGCGCTCGTCGTCGGTGACCATCTCCAGCGTGAGCTCGTCGTGGTTGCGCAGGAAGATCGCCCAGTGCGCCATGTCCGGAATCGCCGGTGTCTGCGCCAGGATCTCCGAGATCGGGAACCGCGACTCCCGCCGCACGGCCATGAAGATCCGCGGCATCAACGGAAAATGGAAGGCCATGTGGCACTCGTCGCCGCCCGTGTTCGGGTCGCCGAAGTACTCGACCACGTCGGCAGGCCACTGATTGGCCTCGGCCAGCAGTACGCGGCCCGGGAACTCGTCGTCGACCACCTTGCGGCACCGCTTGAGGAAGGCGTGCGTCTCGGGCAGGTTCTCGCAGTTGGTGCCCTCGCGCTCGAAGAGGTAGGGCACCGCGTCCAACCGGAAACCGTCGATGCCGAGATCCAGCCAGAACCGCAGGACGTCGATCATCGCCTCCTGCACCGCAGGATTGTCGTAGTTCAGATCGGGCTGGTGCGAGAAGAACCGATGCCAGTAGAACTGACGGCGCACCGGGTCGAAGGTCCAGTTCGACTCTTCGGTGTCGACGAAGATGATGCGCGCGTCGGCGTACCGGTCGCTGGTGTCGCTCCAGACATAGAAGTCGCCGTAGGGACCGTCGGGGTTCTGCCGTGACTCCTGGAACCACGCGTGGGAGTCGGAGGTGTGGTTCATCACCAGGTCGGTGATGACGCGGATACCGCGGCGGTGCGCGCCGTCGAGCAGCGCGACGAAGTCCTCCACGGTGCCGAACTCGGGTAGCACCTTGTAGAAGTCCCGGATGTCGTAGCCACCGTCACGCAACGGCGAATCGTAGAACGGCGGCAGCCAGAGACAGTCCACACCGAGCCACTTGAGATAGTCGAGTTGCTGGGTCAGACCCCGTAGATCACCGACGCCGTCGGCGTTCGAGTCGTAGAAGGCCCGGACCAGCACCTCGTAGAACACCGCCCGCTTGAACCAGTCGCGGTCGGTGGGCAGCGTTCTGGCATGGCCGAAGTCCTCGGCGGTCGGATGTTCGACCAGTGGGTGTTCGTCTTGAACGTTGTCCATCAGCTTTCCAACGTACCCACTTCGTCCGGCCTCGACACCTGGACGAAACCTCGCACCTGCCGTGGCGATCCGAATGGATCCTGCAGCAACGTGATTCGCCACCGAGCGGGTGTTTGCGGGAAAACTAACGGTTGAATAAGAGACAGCAACGGGTTACGTTTTTCCCGCATTTGATCTCCTCGTCGGCTATGGGCCGGCGAGCACAAACTTTCGACGAGGGATGGCCTGTGGGTGAGTCGGCACCTAATGACGGTGAAGCACCAGTAATCGTTGGACTTTCTGATGCAGCGATGCACATGTACATCGCCGCGATCGACGCGCTACCGCCGGTCGGCGACCCGGAGTACGCCGACCGCGCCGCGGTCGTCCTCAGCGGTCTGCGCAAGCTGCAGACGTCGCTGTCGGAGGCGGCGGGCCGCAGCCGCGTCACCCCGTCGGTCATCGTGGCGCTCAGCGGTGTGCGGCACCGCTACGACGAGCTGATGACGACCGCGTCCGAAGGCCCCGGCGCCACGCTCGGTCAGCGTCTGTACGTCGCACGCGGCAACGCGAAGCTGTCCACAGAGGAAGCCGCCAACGGCGTCGGACTGCGTAAGGACCTCATCGAGGCCGTCGAGGCCGAGGAGCCCGCGACCGAAGCCGAGACCGCTCAGATCAAGGACCTCATCGCCGCGCTCGGCGGCTGAGCCCACGGCGGTAGGGTCGCTGCGTGACGCGAGATCATGGCGACCCCGGTGATGCCCCCTCGGTTCCTCCCCCACTGACGGAGGTGATCGCGGGGGCACGTCCGTCTGCAGCGGAGGAAGCCCGGACCGTCGCCGCATCGACCAACGCGGGCACCCTGGCCTCCCTCACCTCCGACGGCGCCCCGTGGGCGTCCTTCGTCACCTACGGGCTGCTGGCCGGCGCACCGGTGCTCTGTGTGTCGAACATGGCCGAGCACGGCCGCAACCTCGCCGGCGATCCCCGGGCCAGCATCTCCGTCGTCGCCCCCGACACCGGGTCAGATCCGTTGGCCGGCAGCCGCATCACGCTGGCCGGTGTCGCCGAGCGGCCCAGTGGCGACGAGCTCGCCGCGGCCCGCCAGGCCCATCTGGACGCGGTCGCGGCGGCCCGCTACTACATCGACTTCAGCGACTTCTCGCTCTGGGTGCTGCGCGTGCAGCGCGTGCGCTGGGTGGGCGGATACGGCCGGATGGACTCGACCACCGGCGAGGCCTATGCCGCCGCCGGACCCGACCCCGTCGCACCGCACGCCGCCGGTGCGATCGAGCACCTCAACGCCGACCATGCCGATTCGCTGGCCGAGATGGCCCGCACCCTCGGTGGCTACCCCGACACGACCACGGCGGTGTGTACCGGCGCCGACCGATACGGCCTGGATCTGCGGGTCACCACCGAGCGCGGGATGGCCTACACCCGCGTCGGCTACGCCGCACCGATCAGCTCGTATGGCGAGTTGCGGGCGGCCACCGTCGAGTTGGCCCGGCGCGCTCGGGCTTGATCGGCGCACCGCGCCGGCTGGGCCCGCGACCCCGTCAGCCCGTGCAATACGATCGCGGGTATGCCTGAGCGCCCGGAGACCTGGCAAGCCGCCTTCGACCTGATCCGCACCCGCGGCTATGAACACCGCGAGGAACCGTTCCGGCTGGCCAGCGGACAGCTGAGCCACGACTACATCGACGGCAAGTTCGCCATCGACACCGGAGAGCGGATGGCCATCGTCAGCCGCGCGGTCGCCGATCTGGCTGCCGCGACCGGTATCGAGTTCGACGCCGTCGGCGGCCTCACCATGGGCGCCGACCCACTGGCCCACGGGGTCGCGATGGTGACCGGCAAGGCGTGGTTCTCGGTACGCAAGGAACAGAAGTCCCGCGGCCGCGAGCAGTGGATCGAGGGCACCCGGCTCGAGCCCGGTACCCGCGTGCTGCTGGTCGACGATGTGATCAGCACCGGCGGCTCCACCGAGATCGCCTACGAACGCGTGACCGCCGTCGGCGCCGTCGTCACCGGCGTGATCCCGATGGTCGACCGAGGGGACGTCGCGACCGGACGGTTCGCCAAGCGCGGCGTCCCGTTCGCGGCGCTGGTCACCTACCGCGATCTGGGGATCGAACCGGTCAAGGACGTCTAGAGCCGACGTCGGAGGGTATTGCGCCCCGACTTTCCGTCGCCGTTTTCCACGCCATGGCGGTGCATCCACGAAAGTTGCCGCCCTCCGGTGGAAAACGGCGGGCGGCGGCGAGACTGCGCTAGATCACCAGCACCGGCGCCCGCTCCAGAGCAAGGTTGACGACGACACCGGGCCCGAAGGCACGGGCCCGCGAGCTGGGCAGCTGCGCGTGGATCAGCGAGCCGTCGGGCAGTGAGATGTACACGTGCGACGTCGGGCCCAGGAACGACACGGATTCCACCACCGCGGGCCCGTCCGGATCGGCGCGCACCCGGATCGATTCCGGCCGCACCATCGCGATACCCGACCCGGACCTGATCGATCCGGGCAGCGTCGGCAACTCGGCGCCCAGCAGTCTGGCCCGTCCGCCCGCCACCCGTGCGCGCACCTTGTTGTGCAAGCCGACGAATTCGGCGACGAACGGCGTCGACGGGCGGGCGTAGACCACGGCAGGAGTGGCGAGCTGCTCGAGTTTGCCGTGACTCATCACCCCGACCCGGTCCGCAACCCCCAGGGCCTCCTCCTGGTCATGGGTGACGAACAACGTCGTGATGCCGACTTCGAGCTGCACCCGCCGGATCTCGTCACGCAGTTGCGAGCGCACCTTCGCATCGAGTGCCGACAGCGGCTCGTCGAGCAGCAGCACCCGCGGCTCGATCGCCAGGGCCCGGGCCAATGCGACCCGCTGCTGTTCACCCCCGGACAACTCGCTCGCATACTTACTCTTGTGCGCTGCCAGGCCTACCAGATCGAGCATGTCTGCAGCTCGAAACAGCCTGTCCTGCTTAGACTTTCCGCGCATCTTCAAACCGAATGCGACGTTGTCCAACACGGTCAGGTGCGGGAACAGGCTGTAGGCCTGGAACACCATGCCCATATCCCGCTTGTTGGCCGGCACCGAGCTGATGTCACGGCCGCCGACGAACACGGCGCCGGAACTGGCCTCCTCCAGCCCCGCCAGGATGCGCAGCGCCGTGGTCTTACCGCATCCCGACGGCCCGAGCAGCGCGACCAACTCCCCCGGCTCGATGGACAGGCTCAGCCCGTCGAGTGCGTGGACGTTGCCGTAAGTGCGGGTGAGGTCACGAAGTTCAACGCGCACACCGGCACCGAGACTCATGCCTGAACTCCCAACGTCCGGCGGCGGCCCCGCGTGAGCGCCGCCAAGACCAACAACAGAGCGAATCCGAGCAGCAGCGTGGCCAGCGAGGCCGCCACCGACGTCGCGCCGTCGCTCTTCCCGATCGCCACGATCTGGACGGGGAGCGTCTCGAAGCCACTCAGGGAGGCGACGGTGTATTCACCGAGCACCACCGCAATGGAAATGAAGGCAGCGGACAGGATCCCCGACCAGATGTTGGGCACGATCACCCGGGTGATGGTCGAGATCCAGCCGGCCCCCAACGACCGCGCGGCCTCCGACAAGGTCTGCAGGTCGATCGCGGACAGCGCGGAATCGATGGCCCGGTAGGCGAACGGCAGCACCAGCACCACGTAGACGAACGTCAGGGTGAGCGCCGACTCGCCGAGAAGATAAGTGACCCACAGGTACACGTTGCGCAGGCCCACCACGATCACCAGGGCCGGAATGGTCAGCGGCAGCAGGCACAGAAACTCCACCAGCGGTGCGGCCCAGCGGACCCGCACGCGCACCCAGATCATCGTCGGCACCAGCAACACCAGCATCGCGATGACGGTGAACACCGCGAGCAGCAATGAGATCAGGATGGCGTGATACAGAGCCTCGTCGGCCACCAGATTGCGCCACGCCGCGCCGGTGCGCCCGCCTGCGATCAGGTTCCGGGTCGAGAAGTCGGCCATCGCATACAGCGGAAACAGGAAGAACAGGCCGAACAGCACCCAGAGCGCCACGCGGACAGCGCGGTTCATTTGAGCCACCTCGCCGTGCGGCGGACCAGGGCGTTGTAGGCGATCATCACCACGGCCACCACCACGATCATCTCGCAGGCCAGCGCATAGGCGAAGCCGGACTGGCCCAGCACGACCTCACTGGTGAGTGCGGCGCGGATCAACAGCGGCACGATCGGACTGCCCTGACTGACCAGTGCAGCCGCGGTGGCGTAGGCGGCAAACGCGTTGGCGAACAACAACAACGCCGCCCCCCAGAATGCCGGGGTCAGCAGCGGCACCGCGACCTCCCGCAGGTACTGCCACCGTGACGCGCCGAGGCTGACGGCGGCCTCGCGCCACTGCTCACGCAACCCCTCGAGGGCGGGCAGGAACACGATCACCATCAACGGGATCTGGAAGTAGCTGTACACCAGGACCAGCCCGCCGAGCCCGTACAACCAGCCCGAACCGGCCAGATCCCAGCCGAGGTTCTCCTTGACCCAGAGCGTCAGCACGCCGTTGAGCCCGATGGTGGCCAGAAAAGCGAAAGCCAGTGCCACACCGCCGAACTGAGCCAGCACACTGCACAGGGCCAGCACCGTACGACGAACCATCGAGGCGTGTGGGCTGCTGACGATCAGCCAGGCCAGCACCGCACCCAGTACCGCCCCGATCAACGCCGTGCTGGCCGACAGCGCAATGCTCTTGGCCAGAGCCGCCAGGGCGGTACCGGAGAACAGCGCGGCAATCCGATCCAGTGAGAAGGATCCGTCGGCAAAGAACGCCATGACGATCACCGTCGCGGTGGGAACGATCAGGAAGATCGTCACCACCGCCACGAACGGCAGCAATGGCAGCGCGTCACGGATGTCCGCGCGGAGATCCCGGCGAGAAGTACTACCCGGCACTGGCGTACCTAGCCGATCGCCTTGGCCCAGTTGTCGGCCAGATACTTGTTGGCTACGTCGGTTTGGGCCTGGCTCGCGACGGTCACCGGGCCGTCGATGGGAGGCAACTGACCGAACGCCGCGCGGTCGGCGGTCCCGGCCAGGATCATCTTGTCGGCGCGCACCGGGCGAACCCCGCCCTTGGCGTACAGGTTCTGCCCCTCGTCGCTGAACAGGAATTCCTGCCACAGCCGGGCCGCGGCCGGATGCGGCGCATCCTTGTTGATCGCCTGGTAGTAGTACCCGGCGACCAGCGCCTCGTGGGGAACGATCACCTGCCAGCCCGGGACCTTCTGACTCTCGGTGCCGTTGAGGTAGTTCCAGTCGATCACCACCGGGGTCTGCCCCGATTCGATGGTGGCCGGGGTCGGATCCAGCGGCAGGAAGTTGCCTGCCTCGTTGAGCTTTTCGAAGAACGCGACGCCGGGGGCGATGTCGTCGGCCGACCCGCCCTGAGCCACCGCGGCCATCAGGACCCCGGCGAACGCCGCGCCGGCCTGGGTCGGGTCGCCGTTGAGCGCGACCTTGCCGTGGTACTCGGGCTTGAGCAGGTCTTCGACGGAGGTGATCGGTGGAACCTTCGTGGAATCGAAGCCGATGGACATGAAGCCGCCGTAATCGTTGACCCAGGTGCCATCCGGGTCCTTGAGGTTCTCCTGGATGTCGTCGAAGGTGGCCACCTTGTACGGGGCGAACATCGAGGTGTTCGCGAGCGCGACCGACTGTCCCAGGTCGAACACGTCGGGTGCGGTGCTCTTGCCCTTCTGCTGGTTGGCCGCGTTGATCTCTTCCTGGCTGGAGCCGTCAGGCAGTGCGGAGTTCACCTCGATGCCGTACTTCTCCTCGAAGGCCTTGATGATGGCGCCGTAGTTGGCCCAATCCGGAGGCAGCGCAATGACATTGAGCTCGCCTTCGGCCTTGGCCGCCGCGATGAGCTTGTCCATCCCGCCGAAGTCGGCCGCAGACTTGGCCTCGGCGACCTTGACGCCGGTATCGGTGTCACCACCGGCAGCGCCCTTCTGCGGCGGCGCGCACGCCGCCAGACCCACCGCGACGAGTGCCGATGCGGCCAGAGCCGCAGATGCTGTCACGATCCGGGACGTGATCATTACCAAACCCTCCGTTGGCCACCAAGCGCGCGCACCGGCACCCTATCGCGGCCCCACCGAACGTGAGACGCATCGCGCTAGGGTTGGCGCCCATGACGTCCATCCGCATCCGCCTCACAAGTCGGCGGCGTCCGCTCGCCACGGCTGCCGCCTTCGTGGCCGTCTGCGCCGCAGGTCAGGCGGCGATCGCACCGGCCTCGGCGGCCTTCGACGTGCAGGGATATGAGACGTGTACCGCGACGGCGGCGCCCGGTCCCGACCAGAACATCGACTCCGTCGCCACGACCTGCTGCGTCGACAACGCCGGAGTCCCTGCCGACACCAAATACGGCGTGGGCTGCGTCGCGCCCGTCGAGAATCCACCAGAGGACTACCGGCCCACGATCGTCATGCCGAGCCTGCCCACGCCACCGGGTGAGGGCGACGCGAACTACGACGAGCTCATGAAGCTGCCGCCACTGCCGGACGCCCCTGCGGTGCCCGGCGATGTCCCGCCGCCCTGAGACGTCGACGGTGTCAGCCACATAGTCTCGAGCGATGGCTGATCTCGATGCCGCAACTCGATTCGCCGCTGCACCCACTGCCGTCCTGGCCACACTGCGACCGGACGGCGCACCGCACCTGGTCCCGGTGGTCTTCGCCGTGCATCGTTCCGCCGAGGGCGACACCATCTACTCCGCTGTGGACGCCAAACCCAAGTCCACCCAGCGACTGCGCCGACTCGCCAACATCGAAAACGATTCCCGGGTCAGCCTGCTGGTCGACCACTACACCGACGAGTGGGCGGACCTGTGGTGGGTAAGAGCCGACGGACTGGCCACGGTCCATCACGGCGGCGATCAGATGGCGGCCTGCTACGGGCTGTTACGCGCGAAATATCCGCAGTACGAGCGGATTGCACTGAACGGCCCGGTCGTCACCGTCGAGGTCACGCGCTGGTCGTCCTGGCAGGTGTGACAGCGCCCAGAGCAGCCAAATTGGTGATCAGCGGGGCCACCGACCTGCCCTAACATCATTGATGATGCAACGAACCAACGGCTGAACGGAGCTGTCATGGAGGTCGACCCCGAGGTCCTGCGCGCCTTCGCCGGTCAGGTGGAGATCGCATCGGGGCTGATCCGCGAAGCGGACGTCGGCAACAAGGTCGCCACCGCAGCCGACGGCCTGGACGGATCGACCACGCAGTGGGCGGCACGACTCGTCGGCTCGCACGTCAAACAGGTCGCCGAGAAGATCGCCACCAATGTCAACAACATGGGTACCGCGGTCCGCGGCGCGGCGGGCACCTACGAGGTCAGCGACGCTGACCTGGCAGGCAGCTTCAAAGGGATCTTCTGACACGTGTTGCCCTCGCGCCCCAGGCTGGAACGCTGGAATCCAGATTCTCTGACACCCGCCGGCGATGCGGTCAAGAACGCCGGCAAGGCCGTCGGTGCCGCAGTATCCGGGATGAGCTCCAACTTAGCGAAAATGGCAGACACCAAGGCGTGGTCTGGTGATGCGCACAAGGCAGCCACGGCGATGTTCGGTCGAGCCAAAATACAGACCGATGAATTCTCGAGATACACCGCGGCCGTGGGGGATGCGCTCAGCGGCGCCGCCGGCCCGATCGGTAGCGCCCGCACGGCACTGCTGAACAAGGCCGACGAGATCGACAACAGCGGCCAGTTGCACGTCAGCGACCAATGGGTAGTCCTGATCACCGGCGGCCAGATGACCATCGAACAGGTGGCCGCTCTGGAAAAGCGTGCGCAGTCTGAACAGATCACTGTCAATCTGTTGTTGACGGATGTGGGAGCTGCCGACGAAGCTGCTGCCGCAGCAGTGACTGCCGCCGGACAATCGCACGGATTCCAGTTACCTGATCCCACCAGTCTGGACCGCTTGTATCCCGGGGCGCTGGAGCCAGGTGACGAAGTACCTAACCCGTTCTCACACGTTGGCGCCACGCAACAGGCCACGCTCCGAGATATCGACATGGCACAAACGATCCGCGACACAAAAGTGGAGACAAACGGTGATATCACGACAACCACACACACCATGCAGGATGGCAGTACTCAAGTCGTTACCGAGGACAACGAATACCAATGGGACCGAGGACCCACACTACGGGTGACCCAGCACGACAAAGATGGAAATTTTGTCTCGCAAACAAGTACTTTCACCTGGAAAAAGGGTACAGGTTACTACTATAGCGGCGCCACAACGACGTCAACACTACTTGCAGATGGCACAACACTAGAAAGCCATGAATGGCCCGGCGGCCGAGCCGAGTCGAAAGTAATTACGCCAGACCACCGAGAAGCCGATATCCCCATTGAAATTTTGAGTAACCCGCCCACAGCTATCGCAGGCGGCGCACTTACCGGGCTGGACACTTTCGCAGCACAAGGTGGGGTAATTCCCAAACTCAGCGCAGAAGCGCTCCACGGTCTTGGGGCTGGCGCTAAATTTGCGGGCCCCGCCGTGGGTATCGCTGAGGCGGTATTCAACGTGGCCGGCGCCAAAACCGCCTTCGAACGGTGTGTCGATATATACTCAGGCGCCGGTTCTGTTGCTGGCGGATTTGCTCCACTGTTGGTCCCGGGGGTGGGATGGGTGGGTGCAGGATTGATCTCAATAGGTGGCTCACAAATCGGTGGCGCATTCGGCACTTACCTTGGAAATCAGTTCTGCTCACGATGAAATTTATCAGCAATTTAGCCGCATTCATCCTTGTCCCAGTATTCGGGGCCGTGTTCGGTTGGTGGGGCATTGCGGCGATCCTTGACGGGAACACCTTTTCCGGGGCGATCGCCATATTCTTTGCTCTCGCCTTCTTCTGCTTTGCATTCCAATGGGCGGTCATGAGATCGTCGGCTCATCCACGCGCTGAGGTCGGTTCGGAAGGCATCACCATTCGGCCGAGGAAACTCTTCGACACGCTTTCCCTGACCTGGGTGGGTGCCGCCGTATTAGGGGCCCTGCTTTATGCAGTTTTGGCGCCGTTTGGCCTTCTCCACATGCCTGTCTACCGATCCACGCCTTGGCTGGCCGCCTTTATTCTGTTGGCCGGGGTGCCGACGCTGTGGCGGATGATCGCTCACGGTGGTGACAGCTATCTTCGCTTGACGCCCGATGGCTGCGAAATGTGGAACGGGCAGTGGCTAGCACTCAGGCGCGCTGGCTGGGACGAGATCGCCCAGATTCAGGACCATCCCCTCCATCGCAAAATTCGGGGACGCGAACTAATCGTCCTGGTGCTGCCCGAGGGCAGAAGCGCCACACTCCTCGCCGACGGCATCACCGACAACAGCAACGCACTGCGTGAGTGGGTGCGGTTCTACTGGCAGCATCCCGAGTGTCGCGACGAACTGACCGATGGTCGGGCCCTACAGCGGCTTGATGATGAGAAGTTCACTATCCAGTGACTCCGAGTACCCGGTCTCGACTGACAACAGCGACGCTCGTCGTGCTCATGCTGCTGACGGCCGGTTGCGTCGTTGACGGACAACCGGTGCGCAACAAACTGCCCACAGCTGAGGAGCTGGGTTTACCTGAACAGGCCCGACTGGCGATGCCGATGCAGCGCCAACCCGTGCGCGGCTGGCGGATCGGCGCAGCCACACTCGGATTGGATGCCAAAGCCCACATCCGCTACTCACCGATCCGCAACGTCGGGGACCGGGCCATCTTTCTGGCGATGACCACTGCGGACTGGTCGGTGATCGGCATCGACGTGAGCAACGGACACAAACTGTTCGAGCCGGTCCGGTTGGGCCGTCACGAAAGCGCCGAGGGAATGCTGGCCTCGGCCTGTTTTGCCAATGGCCCGAAGATGGTCGTGTGCCTGCGGGGTCACACCCCGCAGGATGCCCCGACACATGCCTGGGTCATCGACACCGATACCGGTGCGTTGCTGTACGACGGCCCCACCGACCTGAGGTCGTCCATGCCCAAGGCAGATCCGGCTGTCCAGCAGCTCGGCGATTACCTGGTGGCCACCGTCGATGATCGGGGCGTCTACGGCGTCGGCCCACGCGCCGAACTGACCTGGCACGTGCCGGGCACCGGGTTGGTGGACTTCCCTACAGACGACGCCAGCGATGTCCCCGCGTCTGTTCTGGCGGTGGCGTCCCGCCTCCGTGAGCCCGACGTGGTGTTCTCCGTCGCCGACGGCAAGGTGCTCACACCGAAGGTGCCCGCCGGCGAAGAAGTTCGCCGAGCTGTCGTATACCCGGATGGCTTTGCCTACCAGCGCCAGCTCGATTACAAAGACACCGGCATCACATTCTTCGATAATGCGGGCACCGAGAAGGGCCAATTCGACGGTGCCGCAGAGCTACTCTCCGGCTCTGAAGTCATTCCTGTGGCACGAACCGCCGACGCCGACCGAGTCCTCACGATGGCCGGCAAGCCCCTGTTGGAGCTGTCGGACCCGAAACTGATGCCCTACACGCGCCTGGCCGGCACGACACTGCTGGTGTCCACAGATGAGGACCGCCGCATGTGGCGACAGTTCGATCTGCGGACCGGTGAAGAAGCCAAGACCTGCGACAACGAGGCTCTGTGGTACTCCTACATCGGCTCAAGCGGCGATGTCGTGGTCATGGGCGGTGGTCGTACCCTGGCTCTGGCTCAGGCCATGGATCTGACGACGTGCGAAATCCTGTGGACGCTGCCCGGGTCGACCGATGACGAAGCCAAAGACCTCTGGCGGGTGAACACGACACTCGTCCAGCGTGTCAACAACGAGCTCTCATCACTCGTCCCACCCGACTGAATCGTCCCACTGGCCTGACATCTCGCCGCCCACATCGACAATCGCATCGGCGACAGGTCCATCGAGGCACGCACGCAGCGTCTCGGCATCGAGCGGTTCGGCGTAACCGGCACCGCCGGGCGCGTACAGGTAGTCGCCGTCATCGTCGACCGTGACCCAGTACCGAGTCGAACCGGAGAGCGACTGCACTGTCCCGATCGCTGCGACATCACGCCCGTCCACCACATGGACGGGCGGACCGTCCGATTCGGCATGTGGAATCAGGAAGCCGAGGTCGTCATATTCGTCGACCGCCCCAGGCGGTGGAGCCGGAAGGCGATCGTCCAGGCCTGCCACCGCGATACGCAGATGGGAACCGGCACCGGCCAAGCCGACCGAATCAGCGATCACCGCGCCGACGGCCCCCGGTGATACCGCGTAGACGTCGACAGCGTCGACGCCATCGGGGTCACTGTGCTGCACCGCGACAAAACCTGAGTCGCCGGCCAGCAGGCCGTTCAACCGAAGATCGGGGGTGTCCCGACCGGAGAGGCTGACCCGACAACCGACGCAAACATCAGCCCGCACAAAGGCTTCCACCCACGCGCGCACGCGCGCAAGATCACCACCGTTGAGACGATCTTCGATCGGCCCCACGTCTCTGGTGAGCAGCCATACCGACCCCACCGGCCGGCTACGGCCCAACGGGTACGGCAACGTGTCGCGGCCGTACAGCTCGCAGGCTGCCTCAAGATCGACCACCGCGACAGTGCCCACCGCATCCAACGCATGCGTCATGGCCACATTCTGACAGCTTGCTGTGCACTTCCTCGGAATGTTCACCTGCGGCCCGACCGGGCAGCCCTTGTGCTCCAGATCACATCGGGGAATGGTGGAGAGCAGGTCCGGCGGGCCCAGGGGACGCCCCGGGGACACCAGGAGGAGTGCCATGGCGGACAAGACCCATTCGGCCGGCAACGGGGCTGTTCCCACCGCGGACAGCCCCGCCGCCATTCGCAACGTGGCGCTCGTCGGCCCGTCGGGTGGCGGCAAGACCACCCTCGTCGAGGCTCTCCTGGTCGCCGCCGGTGTGCTGACCCGGGCGGGTTCGGTGGTCGACGGATCGACGGTCTGCGATTTCGACGAGGCTGAGATCGGCCAGCAGCGCTCGGTCGGGCTGGCGCTTGCCCCGTTGCAGCACAACGGGATCAAGGTCAATCTGATCGACACCCCCGGATACGCGGATTTCGTCGGGGAACTCCGCGCCGGGTTGCGCGCCGCCGACTGCGCACTGTTCGTGATCGCGGCCAACGAGGACATCGACGAGCCGACCAAGGCGTTGTGGCAGGAATGCACGGCGGTGGGGATGCCGCGGGCGGTGGTCATCACCAAGCTCGATCACGCCCGAGCCAACTACGCCAGTGCCCTGGCCGGCGCCCAGCAGGCATTCGGTGACAAGGTCGCGCCGCTGTACTTCCCTGCCGGTGAGGGAGTCATCGGGCTTCTCACCCGCACCTACTACTGCTACAGCGACGGCACCCGCACCACCCGGCCGCCCGACGGCGCCTATGACGACGAGATCGCCGAGCTCCGCGGCTCCCTGATCGAGGGAATCATCGAGGAGTCGGAGGACGAGACGCTGATGGAGCGCTACCTCGGCGGCGAGGAGATCGACGAGGCGGTGTTGATCGCCGACCTAGAGAAGGCGGTGGCCCGCGGCTCGTTCTTCCCCGTGATCCCGGTGTGCAGTGGATCCGGGGTCGGCACGCTGGAGCTGCTGGAGATCGCCACCCGTGGCTTCCCGTCGCCGCCCGAGCACCGTCTGCCCGAGGTGTTCGCGGCCAGCGGCGCGGCCCGCAAGCCGATGGCCTGCGACCCGTCCGGGCCGCTGCTGGCCGAGGTGGTGAAGACGACGTCGGATCCCTATGTCGGCAGGGTCAGCCTGGTCCGGGTGTTCTCCGGCACCATCAGGCCCGACGCCACCGTGCATGTGTCGGGCCATTTTTCTGCCTTCAACGACGCTGTGGCACCTGAGGGATCCCACGGCCACGCGGATCACGACGAGGACGAGCGCATCGGCACCTTGTCCTTCCCGCTGGGCAAGCAGCAGCGCCCGGCCCCGTCGGTGGTGGCCGGGGACATCTGTGCGATCGGGCGACTCAGCCGGGCCGAGACCGGTGACACCCTCAGCGACAAGGCTGATCCCCTGGTGCTGCGCCCGTGGACCATGCCCGACCCGCTGCTGCCGATCGCGGTGCAGCCACGCGCCAAGACCGACGAGGACAAGCTCTCGGTCGGGTTGCAGCGGCTGGCCGCCGAGGATCCCACGCTGCGCATCGAGCAGAATCCCGAAACGCACCAGATCGTGCTGTGGTGCATGGGTGAGGCGCACGCCGGGGTGGTGCTCGATGGATTGTCGCGGCGCTACGGGGTGTCGGTGGACACGGTCGAGCTGCGGGTACCACTGCGAGAAACGCTCGGCGGCAAGGCAAAAGGACACGGCAGGCACGTCAAGCAGTCCGGCGGGCACGGTCAGTACGCGGTCTGCGACATCGAGGTCGAGCCGCTGCCGGAGGGCACCGGGTTCGAGTTCGTCGACAAGGTCGTCGGCGGATCCGTACCGCGCCAGTTCATCCCGAGCGTCGAGAAAGGCGTACGCGCGCAGATGGAGAAGGGGGTCGGTTCCGAGGTCGGGTATCCCGTCGTCGACATTCGGGTGACGCTGGTCGACGGCAAGGCACACAGCGTCGACTCTTCTGACTTCGCCTTCCAGATGGCGGGCGGGCTGGCGTTGCGGGAGGCGTCCGAAGCTGCCGGGGTGAACCTGCTCGAGCCCATCGACGACGTGACCGTGGTGGTGCCCGACGATCTCGTGGGCGCGGTGATGAGCGATCTGGCCGCGCGGCGCGGCCGCGTACTCGGCACGGACAAGGCCGACGAGGACCGGACCGTGGTGAAGGCGGAAATTCCCGAGGTCGAGCTGACCCGGTATGCGATCGACCTGCGGTCACTGTCGCATGGCGCCGGGACGTTCAGCCGACAGTTCGCCCGCTATGAGCCGATGCCAGAATCGGCCGCCGCCCGGGTGCGCCGCTCCGCGTAGTCGTCGGTCAGCTCAGCTCCTCATCGAGGCGTAGAACTCGTCGCTGCCTGCGCCGTTCTCAAGCTGGACGTCAAAGGTGTTCAGGGCGAAGGCAAGTGTGCTGTAGCCACCGAAGGTGAACATCAGGTCCATCCGCTGCCGGTCGTCGAGTCGCTGCCCGAGGCGCTCCCAGACCCCGGCCGATATCCGGGATCCGGCGTGCAGTTCGTCGACCGCGTCCAGCACGGCTTGGTCGAATTCATCTGTCGCCGAGCCACTTCGGGCCGCCTCGACGTCGACCTCGCTCAGCCCCACCTGCCGCGCCATTGCACTGTGATGACCCCACTCGTACACACAGCCGTGGTGAAAGGCAGTACGCAGGATCACCAGCTCACGGATGCGCTCGGGCAACGTGGAGTCCTTCTGCAGGTAGGTGTTGAACGGCAGAAAGGCCCCGGCCAGCATGGGATGGCGCACCAGCGTCGACAACGCGTTGCCCACCTTGTCCGGGCGGCGACGCTCCGGCGGCACCGTGGAGGCCAACGCCTCGCGTGCCTGATCGTCCCAGTCCTCGGCCGGCAACGGCGTCAACATGTGATGGCCCCACTTTACGATCGACTAGTAATCTCCTTTACGATCGTAAAGGAGATTTTGCCGCAGCGCACACGAGGGGAAGCACCGATGGACGCCGCCACGGCCGAACCGGCCGGCTCGAGCACCACCCGAGAACGCCTCGTCGAGGCTGCGGTCCGGCTGTTCACCCGACACGGCTTCGCGGGCACGTCGCTGCAGATGATCGCGGACGAGCTGGGCTTCACCAAGGCCGCCATCTACTACCACTTCCGTACCCGTGAACAACTGCTGACGGCGGCGCTGGACCCGCTCCTGCGGCAGATGCAGCGGATCGTCGAAGAGGCCGAGAACCTCCGCGGCGTACACAACCGGGCCGACCGCATGGTGCGCGGCTACGCCGACCTGGCCGTGCACAACCGCGCCATGGTCTCGGTGCTGGGCACCGACCCGAGCGTGAACGAGGCCCTGCGTACCCGGCCCGAGTGGGACTCCGTGATCGACCGCCAGATGGCTCTTCTGGCCGATGTCGATCCTGGTCCGGCCGGCACCGTCAAGGCGGCGATGGTGTTCTCGGGGATCGCCGGCGGCGCGGGCATCGCTTCGGCGGGCCTCACCGATGAGGAGCTCTACCACCATCTGACCGAGGCCGCTCGCCGCGCTCTCGGCCTGCGCATCACCCGGCGCTGACGAAAAGGAACAGAGATGACAGCCAAGACAGCATTGGTCACCGGGGGCGCCTCCGGAATCGGCAAGGCGATCGCCGACCGGCTGGCCGCCGACGGGTACCAGGTGGCCACCCTCGACCTCAACGCCTCCGACGACCCGCACGCCTACGCGGCCGACGTCACCGACCGGGCCCAGGTCGACGCGGTCTTCAAGGCGGTCCGGGAGCAGTTGGGCCCCGTCACGATCCTGGTGAACTCGGCCGGTCTCAGCGATTTCACGCCGTTCACCGAACTCACCTTCGAGCGTTGGCAGAGGGTCGTCGACGTCAACCTCAACGGTGTCTTCCATGTCGTCCAGGCCGCACTGCCCGACATGATCGCCGCGGGCTGGGGCCGCATCGTCAACATCTCCTCGTCGAGCACCCACTCCGGCGTGCCGTACATGTCGGACTACGTGGCAGCCAAGTCCGCCGTCAACGGGCTGACCAAGTCGCTGGCCCTGGAATTCGGCCCGGCCGGCATCACGGTGAACGCCGTTCCGCCGGGTTTCATCGACACGCCGATGCTGCGCGCCGCCGAATCTCGTGGCGAGCTGGGCGACATCCAGAACACCATCGACGCCACCCCGGTACGGCGGATAGGGCGGCCGGAGGACATTGCAGCAACGTGTTCGTTCCTCATCTCTGAGGAGGCCGGCTATATCACCGGCCAGGTCGTCGGCGTGAACGGCGGCAGAAATACCTGATCAGCGCTTACGCTGTGACGGGGGTCTCCCAGAGTTGGCAATTTGATGTTCGCCGCACTGGGCGGCCTGTAGTTGCAGTTGTCTCTGGTTGTTTGCGACAGTTTTGCTCACTTACTAGCTGGCTGCGTCAATATGTCGGAGGTTTGCGCGTGGCCTCATCCACCGCGACGGTGCGGGACCGCTTTCAACAGCGGTTCAAGCACTGGCGGTACGACCCGCCGTACAAGACCGCATGCGCGGGCATGGTCATCTTGGTGATCGCGGTGCTGGTGTTGACGTGGATGCAGTTCCGCGGCGTGTTCGAGGAAAAGACGCAGCTCACGGTGTTGTCCAACCGTTCTGGTCTGTCGATGGATCCTGGTTCGAAGGTCACGTTCAACGGTGTGCCGATCGGCAGGTTGACCGCCGTGGACGTGGCCGATGTCGACGGCGAGCAGCAGGCCCAGCTCACGCTCGACGTCAAGCCCAAATACCTCAAGCTGATCCCCGAGAACGTCACCGCCGAACTCAAGGCCACCACGGTGTTCGGCAACAAGTACATCTCGTTCGTCGCACCGGACAATCCGTCGTCGGCACGGGTCGACCCGTCCATCCCGATTCGCGCCAAGGGCGTGACGACGGAGTTCAACACGCTGTTCGAGACGATCACCGCGATCTCCGAGCAGATCGACCCGATCAAGCTCAACGAGACCCTGACCGCGACGGCGCAGGCCCTCGACGGGCTGGGTGACAAGTTCGGCCAGTCGATCATCAACGGCAACGACATCCTGGCGGACCTCAATCCGCGGATGCCCCAGATCCGCCGCGACATCTCCGGTCTGGCCGACCTCGGCGAGGTCTACGCCAACGCCGCCCCCGACCTGTTCGACGGCCTGACCAACGCCGTCACCACCGCCCGCACCCTCAACGAGCAGCGCGGCAACCTCGACCAGGCGTTGGTGGCCGCGGTCGGCTTCGGCAACACCGGCGGCGACATCTTCGAGCGCGGCGGCCCGTACCTGGTCCGCGGCGCGCAGGACCTGCTGCCGGTCAGCGCGATGCTGGACCGCAACAGCCCGGCGCTGTACTGCATGATCCACAACTACGCCGAGGCCGCACCGAAGTTCGCCCAGCAGACCCGTAACGGCTACGGATTCGAGCTTCAGGACTTCCTCGTCGGTGCACCCAACGCGTGGGTCTATCCGGACAACCTGCCCCGGGTGAACGCCACCGGCGGGCCCGAAGGGCGGCCCGGCTGCTGGCAGCCGATCACCAAGGACCTGTGGCCGGCTCCCTACCTGGTCATGGACATCGGTGCCTCGATCGCGCCGTACAACCACTTCGAACTCGGCCAGCCGCTCGTGTCCGAGTACGTGTGGGGCCGCCAGATCGGCGAGAACACGATCAACCCGTAGCGCGTCAGCCGTTGCGGACCTTGGTCACCTGCTCGGTGAACACCGCGTTGAGCATCTCGACATCCGGCGCGACGCTGCGGCTGCTCGACTCGCCGCCCACCGCGATGCACATGACGACGATGTCGCCGACCTGCGCCGTGTAGCCCTTGATCATCATCTTCATGGTCTCGCCGACGGCGCCTGCGGTCGACGTCATGTCGAAGCCGACCTGGGCATCGGCCTTGCTGGCCGGCGGTTCGAGGCGGTGCACCGCCGCTTCGGCTTTCACACCGTCCTTCTCCACGCTGAACGCCTGACACTGGCTCAGCCATTTCTCGGTCACCGCCACCAGTCCGGAGTCCGGTTCACGGCTGAGGGTGGCGATCACCCCCGGGGTGCCCTGCCGTTCGCTGACCATGGCGGCCACCCCGCTGGACAGCGAGGTCTTGCCCGACTCCTCGGCCATCTTCTGGCTGACGTCCTCCACATGCCAACCGGCCGGGAAGTCACTACCGGTGACCAGGAGTCCGGTCAATGACGAGTCGACCGTCACGGCGCACCAATTTCAGACGGGCCGAGTGGTCTTGACCTCCAGTTCGGCCTCGAGCTTCTCCTCGTACGCGCCCTCGTCCCGGCCGAGTGCGATGGTGGCGGCGGCCATCGCACCGATTGCCACCGCGAGTGCGACGGGCTCCCACCCGGTGATCGACAGGTGCTCCCCCAGCACCACCGAACCGAGAACGACGGCCACGACCGGCTCGAGCACCAGCATGGTCGGCACCGAGGTCTGCAGGGAGCCGGCGTGAAATGCCGACTGCTGCAACAGCGTCGCAACCACCCCGAGAGTCACCACCAGGTAGAGGGCCGGCGTGGTGAGTACCGCGAGCACACCGTCGACCGCGATCGTGTGCATCACGATCTTGGTCAGTACGGCGACCACGCCGAACATCACGCCAACGGCCAGTGCCAACAGCACCGCACGGCGCCAGTTGGTACTCCGGGTGGCGGCCAGGACACACAGGCCGACGGCCGTGGCGCAGACCACGACGACGGTGACCGTGGTGGCCACAGATACCCCATAGGTTCCGGTGCTGGCCCTGGCCAGCGCCACGAACACGGTCAGCGCGCCGGTCAGCAACAGGGCCCACAGCCATTCGGCGCGGCTGACCTTCCGGTGGGCCAGGCGGGCGCTGAGCGGAAGCGCGAACAACAGGGCCGACACCAGCACCGGCTGGACAAGGAGCAGCGAGCCGAATCCGAGTGCGAGCGCCTGGAACACGTACCCGGCCACCGCCGATGCGGTCCCGGCCCACCAGAGCCTGCGGCGCAGCAGGGTCCGCAGCATGACGGTGCTGACGCCCTTTTCGGGCGGCACGTCCATGGTGGCGCGCTGCCGCACCACAATGCCGACAGCCGCGAAAACCGCTGCGCACAGGGCGAACAGCACCGCAAGACTGTTGCCGAGCAAGCCTCGTCAACCCCTCCCGGGCCGATGTGTCGACCTCTCGAGAAGAGAAGGCCAGTGCCCTTCAACCGTAGAGCGCGGACGCGCTGCGCGCTGCTCCGGGCTAGACGACCTGCAGATGCCGCTTCGGGGGCTCGTCGGCAGAGTCTGTGGGAGCGGTCGGCGGGGCGGGAGCGATCTTGTCGTTGACGCTGGCCACGGCCAGGTCGACGCGGTTCACCGCGTTGTCGCACATGTCGCGGACCCGGCCGCTGGCGGTCTCGACCTCGTCGGCGGCACTACGCAGGTAGGCCCTGAGATTGATCCGGAGCCGCTCACCGGCCCGGCGTGCCCGCAGCCGTACCCGGTCGTCGACCTCGACGGTCACGTAGGGCAACAACCGAAACCTCATGACAGAAACCTCATAGCCGCGCTCCCATCTCCGCTTGCCTTGGCACACAGTAACCGCGCCCGGCCGGTGTTCGACCCAGACGTGATCGGCGCCGCATTCCGCCAGTTTATGGCGGGTAGATCACTTCGGCAGCTAGCTTCCCGCTCCGTCCCAGTCGGTCAGGGTCCAGCCGTCGGTCGGATTGCCTTTGATGACGACATAGCCGGTGTTGTCGAGCGGGTGCTGCATCAGCAGCTGAGGATTGGGATTGCGGACGTTCATCTGCACCCACAGCATGATCGCGGCGCCGTGCGAGTACGCGACAGGTTCGTCGTCGCCGCTGTCGTAGATCTGCTGCACCGCCCCGTCGAACCGGGCGTCGAACTCGTTTCCGTCGATCGAGCCTGGAATGCGGGCGTTGCGGTCACCACGCAGCCACTGCTCGGGGGCGGTGAAGTACGTCTGGACCGCGCTCGCCTCGGGCTGGCCCTCGTAGATGCCTGCCTCGACCTCGTGGAGCCCGGGCAACACGGTGATCGACTCGTGCAGAGTGTCGGCCATCGGCTGAGCGGTCTGCTGGGTCCGGATCATCGTCGAGGCGAAGATGCCGTCGTAGTGGTTCGGCGCCAGGCGTTCTGCACTGGCGACGGCCTGTTGCCGGCCCAGATCGGTCAGCGGCGGCCCCGGCGTGGAGCTGTCGATGAGACCTGAGGCGTTCCCCGCCGACTGGGCGTGCCGGACGAAGGTCAGGGTGATGGAGCGGTAGCCGCCCGCCGCCGCGACCGGAGCCAGCAGCGTGGCGAGGACTAGAACGATGGCGGCAGACAGCGGGAGTGCTCGTAGTTTTCGCACACCGGCCATAATTCACCCTTCGGCGTAGGTTCGTCAGCGTGACTACCACTCTCGACGACGCGCGCGTCGCGGACGCGCTGGACCGGATGTACGCCGCCTCCGACGAGCAGTTCAAGAAGATGCGCGAGGGCGGGTCGGGCCGCTTCGCCGATCTGTCCGGTGCCACCGCGCAGGAACGTGCGGATGCCCTCAGCGACATCTACATGCCGGTGACGCGGGAGGCCGGCCGGCTGCTCTACTCCCTGGTTCGGGCCACCAAGCCCGCGATCGTGGTCGAGTTCGGCATGTCGTTCGGCCTCTCGGCGCTGCACCTGGCATCGGCCGTGCGCGACAACGGAACCGGCCGGGTCTTCACCACCGAGCTCAGTGCCGCGAAGATCGCTGCGGCCAAGCAGACCTTCGCCGAGAGCGGCCTCGACGACGTCATCACCGTGCTGGAGGGCGACGCGCTGGAGACGCTCAAGACGGTGACGGGCGACATCGGCTTCGTCCTGCTCGACGGCTGGAAGGAGCTCTATCTGCCGGTGCTCAAACTTCTCGAGCCCCAGCTCGCCACGGGCGCACTGCTGGTCGCGGACAACACGTCGATGGCGGACACCCAGCCGTATCTGGACCATGTCCGCGAGCCAGCCAACGGGTATGTCAGCGTGAACTTCCTGGCCCGCGACAGCGACAGCATGGAGCTCAGCTGCCGCGCTTAGCCGGTTCGGCCGGGCTACGGTGCTGACATGGTCGATTTCGCGCTGCGGTCATGCGGGCTGCGCGGTCACGCCACGTTCGCCCCGGACGAACCGGAACTGCGCGACCGGCTGCGCGTCGACACCCCGGTCGGGGAGGCGTGGCGTTGTCTGCGGTGCGAGACGTTCGTGGTCGGCCCGCCCCGCGGTCACGGACCCGCCGACACCGCACCGGAGATCCCCCGCGGCCGGCTGCTGCGAGACCGCACCATCATGCGACTGCTCGCCGCCGAGCGGGCGGTGCGCGGGATCGTGTTCACGCTGCTGGCAGTGGGCATCCTCAAGGTGCGCGCATCGCGCAGTGAGCTGCAGGACGCGTTCGAGAAGGACATTCCGCTGATGCGGCCGCTGGCCGACCAGATCGGTTGGAACATCGACGATTCCAAGATCGTGCGGCACATCGGCGAGGCGTTCACGTTGTCGTCGGCCACCCTGCTGTGGATCGCCGTCGGCGTCGCCGCCTATGCCCTGGTCGAGTTCACCGAGGCCGTCGGCCTGTGGTTGATGAAACGATGGGGCGAGTACTTCGCGGTGATCGCCACCGGCGTCTTCCTGCCGCTGGAAATCTACGAGCTCACCGAGAAGGTGACCGCCCTGCGTCTGGGAGCCCTGGTGATCAACCTGGCCGCAGTGGTCTGGTTGCTCTGGAGCAAAAGGCTTTTCGGGATCAACGGTGGCGGCGAGGCCTACCGCGCCGAGCATCACACCGAGAGCCTGCTCAGTGTCGAACGGGCCGGGTTGGCGACGCCTGATGCTCCTCACGCGAGCGGTTCCGATACGCCGACGGCGTCTGACCACAAAACTGGGTGAAGCACCGGGTGAACGAGCTGAGGTTCTCGAACCCCACCGCCGTCGCGGTCGCCTGCACCGACTGATCGGGCCCGGCCAGCAATGCCATGGCTCGCAGCATCCGGGCATGCAGAAGATATGTCCGCCAAGAGATTCCGATCGTATCGGCGAACAGGCGGCGCAACGTCCGTTCGGACACCGCGACGGCCCGGCTGACGTCCTCGGCCGTCACCGAGGCGAGGTGTTCCTTGGTGTAGGCCAGCGCGGCGGCCACGATCGGATGGTCGGTGGTCGGCAGGCTCAGCGGCGCTTCGTGATCGAGCGCCTCGACGACCAGGTTGGCCAACGTTCGGAAGAACGTGTCGGATGTGTCATCGCCATGGGCGCGGTCGACCGGCCAGCGCAACCCGTAGATCATCATCTCGCGAATGAGCGGGGACACCGCGATGATCCGAGCCCGATCGCCGCCATCGGCGATCATCTCGGCATCGAACATCACCGCGACGGTCTTGACGTCGGGGTTCATCACGGCCTGGTGTTGCAGGCCGGCGGGAATCCAGGCGGCCTGCTGCGGCGGAAGGAGATAGTGCGCGGCGTCGGTCTCGACCTCGACCACACCGTGCAGCGCGTACTCGATCTGGTGCACCTCGTGGGAGTGCCAGCCGGTGATCAGTCCGTCGCCTTCGTAGAGGTAGCTGCCGGCCGGCGCGTGGCCGCCACGGCGCAGTTCGATGACCGGCCGGGGCATGTTGGCCGGTTCGGTCAAACCCCTGTCCGAAAGTGCAGAGACGGTCACACTGCTAGACGGTACTACTGAACTATGCAGACTGACGACCTGATCCTGATCAGCATCGACGACCACGTCGTCGAGCCGCCCGACATGTTTCTCAACCACGTGCCGGCGAAATACAAGCCCGAGGCACCCATCGTGGTGACCGACGACAAGGGCGTCGATCAGTGGATGTACCAGGGCCGCCCGCAGGGCGTGTCCGGTCTCAACGCGGTGGTGTCGTGGCCTGCCGAGGAGTGGGGTCGTGATCCGGCCGGGTTCGCCGAGATGCGGCCCGGTGTGTACGACGTCCACGAGCGGGTCCGCGACATGGACCGCAACGGCATCCTGGCCTCGATGTGCTTCCCGACCTTCACCGGGTTCTCCGCGCGCCACCTCAACATGACCCGCGAAGACGTCACGCTGGTGATGGTGTCGGCCTACAACGACTGGCACATCGACGAGTGGGCCGGTTCGGCGCCCGGACGCTTCATCCCGATCGCGATCCTGCCGACGTGGACTCCCGAGGGGATGTGCGCCGAGATCCGCCGCGTGGCCGCCAAGGGTTGCCGCGCGGTGACGATGCCCGAACTGCCACACCTCGAGGGCCTGCCGAGCTACCACGACGAGGACTACTGGGGCCCGGTGTTCCGCACCCTGTCCGAAGAGAACGTGGTGATGTGTCTGCACATCGGCACGGGCTTCGGGGCGATCAGCATGGCGCCCAACGCGCCGATCGACAACCTGATCATCCTGGCCACCCAGGTCTCGGCGATGTGCGCCCAGGACCTGCTGTGGGGACCGGCGATGCGCAACTACCCCGACCTCAAGTTCGCCTTCTCCGAGGGCGGAATCGGTTGGATTCCTTTCTATCTCGACCGAAGCGACCGCCACTACACCAACCAGAAGTGGCTGCGCCGCGACTTCGGCGACAAGCTGCCGTCCGACGTGTTCCGCGAGCACTCACTGGCCTGCTATGTCACCGACAAGACGTCGCTGAAGCTGCGTCACGAGATCGGTATCGACAACATCGCCTGGGAATGCGACTACCCACACAGCGACTGCTTCTGGCCCGACGCCCCCGAGCAGGTACTCGCCGAGCTGAATGCCGCCGGCGCAAGCGATTCCGACATCAACAAGATCACCTGGCAGAATTCGGCACGGTTCTTCGGCTGGGATCCGTTTGCACTGACGCCGCGGGATCAGGCCACCGTTGGTGCGTTGCGCGCCAAGGCAACCGACGTCGACACCTCGATCCGCCCGCGCGCGGAATGGGCCCGCCTCTACGAGCAGAAGCAGCTCGCCAAGGCCTGAGCCGCCGTTGACCGGCGGCGTTAGGCACGCAGGATTACGTCGCCGGTCTTGGTAGCCACCGAGGTGAAGGCCTCAGAGACGGCTACTTCCACGGTGAGATGCGCTGCGGCGACGGCCAGTGTCTTGAATGCCCGTGCAGCCGCGCTCAGGTTGTGTCCGAACCGACGGCTCGGGTCCGGTGATTCTCCCCAGACCAGTACTTCGGCGCACCCTGCGGGGAGCTGTCGACTGTCGCCTGAAATCGCGCGGGCGTACGCGTCGGCGCCCATGACCACCACGCACTGCTCCTCGTCCGGATGCCCCGGTGCGGTCGTCTCATCGACCAACTCGGCACCGAGGATCTGCAGCGGCCGAACGTCGACCGCGTCGAAAAGTGCCACCGTGACCCGCCAACCACTCATCGTCCGGTCGACGATCAGGCCGCCGGCGTTGGCCGCCAGTTCCGCAGCGTCCCGGGCCACCACGTGCATACGGTATCCGACTGCGCCGCCGCCTTTTTCGCCCTTCATCGCAGTACTCGCACCGGGACGTGGGCCCAGCCCGCCACGTTCTGCATACTCACTCGCTCGCAGCGGTCCCACGCCACCTCGTAGCGCGGCATGAAGTCCAGGAGCTTGTCCAGGGCGATGCTGCATTCCAATCTGGCCAGTGCGGCACCGAGGCAGCTGTGGATCCCGTATCCGAATCCGAGGTTCTGGGCCTCGGTACGGTCCCGGTCGATGTCGAACACGTCGGGGTCCGTCCAGGCATCGGGATCACGGTTGGCCGAACCGCCGACCAGGAACACCGGCTTGCCCGCCGGAATCGTCACACCGTGCAGGTCGATCTCACGTTGCGAACGTCGAACGTTGTACTGAGCCGGAGCCTCGTACCGCAGCAGTTCCTCGATCGCGGCCGGTATCTTGCTGCGGTCCTCGCGCAGACGCTGCCACTGTTCGGGGTGACGGGCGAACATCACGGTGGCCGCACCGACGAGCTTGGTCACCGTCTCGGCCCCGGCACCGCCGAGAAGGGTGGCGAATCCCGCGATTTCGGAATTGCGCAGGCGGGTCAGCTCGCCGTCCTCGCGTTCGATCTCGGCGGCGATCAACCTGCTGATCATGTCGCCGCGCGGCTCGGCCTGGCGCTGTTTGATCAGGTCGTAGTACAACAGCCAGGACTGGGCCATCGCTTCGATCCCGGATTCCGACATCTCGATCTGGCCCGGCTCCCGGTGCAGCGAGGCATCGATCCACAGGCGCACCTGCTGGCGTGATTCCGGCGGCACCCCGAGCATGGTGGTGATGACCTCGACCGGGAAGTACGCCGAGAAGTCGGACACCACATCGAATCCCGCCGGATCGACAGCTCCGAGGTAGCGATCGATCTGCTGGGACACCATGTCCTGCAACGCCGTGATCGCCCTGGGGGTGAAGACCTTGTTCACCAGGCTGCGCATGTGCCGGTGCTCGGGCGGATCCAGCGAGATGATCATCTTCGCCGGCGCCTTCTGTCCCGTCCGGACCATGGCGAGGTCGACGCCGTACGCCGACGAGTACGTCTCGAAGTCCTTGAATGCGGCCGCTACGTCGACGTGCCGGGTCAGCGCGTAGAAGTCGTATTCGGCGCTGTAGTAGACCGGGGCTTCCTCCCGCATTCGCCGATAGGTCTCGTACGGGCCGTTGAAGAAATCCGCCGAGAACGGGTCGAACACCACCTGCGCCGTCGTCAACATGGCCTCCCGCTGGAATACCCAACCCGCCCCGACATCATTGTGGGACGCCCAACTGTAATAGTTACAGTAGGTGTGGTTCAAGTATCCGATCGGCTAGTACGCCGACGGGCGTGCGGGTGGCACCCCAGATGGAGTCACCTGGTCGGCGGTACCAGCGCGGTGAACTCGGCGCTCTGCGGCAGTAGCTGCACAAGGGTTGATCCGGCCGCCCACATGGCGGGCGGATCGGCGATCTGCCACAGCGTCTCGCAGGTATCGGTGTCGACTGCCGTCAATGCCCCGTCACGTTCGAATCGACCGATCACCACCGTGCCGTCGGAGCCGACGAAGTCCATCGAACCCAGCGGTACCCCGGAACACGCCGACACCTGGTCTCCAGTCGTCAGGTCGAACTTCTTCCACACCACGTCACGTCCGTGGACACCGAGATCGTGGTTGAGGAAGAGGTGTTCGCCGATGAATCGGTCCGCTACGGCGTTCTCGGTCTTGACCACCGACATCGGAGTGCCGTGATTGTCGAGCACCAGTTGCGCATCGTCGAGGTTGATCGCCAACACCGGCAGCTCACCTTCGCCGGTCGGCACAGCCGATGCCCCCTTCGGTGGGCGATATTCGCCGACCTTGGTGCCCTTCTCGTCGTAGAACCCGAACACCTGGGAACCACGGCCGCGCTGCTCATCCATCATGAAGCCGCCGATGACGGGTTCGACTCGCCGGTCGACGTTCTCGGCCAGCACCGCCCCGTCGACGACAGAGAACACGGTCTCCGGACCGTCGGCATTCATGGTCGCCGCGACCGTTGTCGGCGGGTCGCCCGGGAATCGGCTTTGGTCGAACGTCGACAGCAGGTCACCGTCGCCCGCCACCGACCACGTCAGCTGTCCCTGGTCTCCGATGCCGTGCGCTCCGACACCCTTTTCCAACGCGACCGCATAGTTGCCCACCTGCTTCACTTCAAGCGCTCGCGCGCCTTCCTGTTGTGGACGAAGTCCGGTCGGAACGTGCGCGATGACGGCGCCCGCGTCACTGTCGACAACCCACACATCGTCGCGATCATCGCTCAACAGATCGTTGACACACACCAGCCGTCGCGGGCCATTGAGAAAGCAGTCGGCGGATCGGGCATCGGGGATATCCACCGGAGGAAAGAGCGTCGTACCGTTCGAGACATCGATGCCCAGCACCGCGGTCTTCCTCAGCCCCTTTGTGCGGACCAGATACTCGACGGTGAAGTAGGCGCGGTCGCCGTCGTTGCCGATGTATTCCGGATTGATCTTGACCGGTTGGGAAAGGATCTTGTTGAGATCCACCCGCCATCCTGGCACCGGCTCCGACTGCAGCGACGGCAACAACACCTGACCTGGTACGCCGACCCGGCCGGGGTAACTGACCGGATCGAGTTCAACAGCGGACGGAAAGGGGAGCCAACAGCCGCTGACGACACCTGCGATGCTGACGAGCGTGGCCGGCCACCACTTTCGACGGTGCCCACCGGATTCCGCCTCCGACCCACGCATGCGGTACCCCCAAATTTCGTCTGCCTGGACACCGGTGACATTAGCAACGGTGCGACGACGGTCCGGACACCAATTTGTGTTCAGGGATAACACAGTTCAGTCAGTGGGTGATCTGCCAGTCGGCGGCCTCACGCTGCTGGTTCCAGAACTCGTCAAAACGTCCTCGCGCGGCCAACAGTTCGTCGATACTGCCGTCCTCGACCACCTTTCCGCCGTCGAGGAACAGCACCCGGTCCGCGTGCCGGATGCTGGCCAGCCGGTGCGCGACGATGACACGGGTGCGCGACTTCTCGTCCGCGGTCAGGGCGTCGACCACGGCGGCCTCGTTCTCGGTGTCCAGCGCGCTGGTCGCCTCGTCGACCAGCAGTACCGGCGCCGGCTTGACCAGGGCGCGCGCGATGCTGACCCGCTGACGCTCACCGCCCGACAGCGCCGTCCCGGCTTCACCGACCTTGGCGCCGTCGCCGTCGGGCAGCCGCGCCGTCAACTCGTCCACACGGGCCAGCCGCGCCGCGGTGGCGAGCTGCCCGGCGTCGGCGTCCGGGTCGCCGACCAGGATGTTGTCCCGGATCGATCCGTCGAACAGGTAGGGATGCTGGAACACCACACTGGTTGCCGCCCTACGGGTTTCGGCATCCATCTGAGCGGTGTCGACTCCGTCGATCAAAACCCGGCCGGAGCTCGGATGATGCAGGCCGGCTATGAGCGACAGGATCGTGCTCTTGCCCGATCCGGACGGACCGACGATCGCGGTGGTTCCGCCGGACTCCAGGACGAAGCTGACGTCCTCCAGTACCGGGGTGGTTCCGTAACCGAAACTCACGCCTTCGAATTCGATGCGGGGTGCGGTGTTCGTATCCAGCGTCGCGCTGCCGGTGGCCATGACGGGGGCATCGAGCACGGCTCGGATCCGGCCGAGCGAGGCCCGGGTGGTTTCGATCGCCGGGGCCAGCTCCGACAGTGAGGTGAACGGCTCGAGGTAGCGCGCGGCGACGACGATCATCGCGATCGCCTCGGGCACGCCGAGAGCGCCGCGCACCGTCAGCATCGTGGCCATGCCGGCCAGGATCAGCAGTGCCAGTTGGCTGGCCAGGCTGAACAGCAATTGTCCCGGCACCTGCATGAGCAGCAGCCGCATGCTGGCGCCGTGCTGGGCGGCCAGGGCGTCGCCGACCATGCTGCGGGCCGGTTCCACCCGCCGGGCGGCGCGCAGCGCCTGCTGGGTGCGGGCGAACTCGATGATCCGTTCGGTGAATGCCCGGTTGGTCTCGTCGGCCACCGTGTCGGCCTTGCGGCTCAGCCGGCCCGAGGCCCAGAACGCACCGAGCAGGATCACGACACCGGCCAGCGCGGCCAACCCGAGTGGGACCGAAATGAACAGCAGCGCAATGCCGATGGCTGCGGGGAGCAGAATCGCCCCGATCAACGGCGTCAGGAGGTTGACTACCATGCCGACGAGTTCGGGTCCGGTCGCCGCGATGGCCTGGCGGGCGTTGGCGGTGTTCGCCCCGTTCTCGCTCCCGAGCCAGTCCATCCGGATGCCGGGCAGCCGATCGGCCACATCGTGTTGAGTGTTGTCGAGCAGGGCGAAGCCCAGATCGAATCCCAGCCGTGAGGTTGCGGTGTCGACGATCCAGCCGATGACCGTGGCGGCGGTGAGCCAGCCCAGCCACGGCAGCGCGTCACGCGGCGCATCGCTGAACAACGCTGCCACAAGGGGAATCAGCAGCACGGTGCCGGCCGCGCGGATCACCACCGAAACGAGGGTCAGCGTGGCGTAGACGCCGACCCGGCCGCGGCGATCCGCCGGGATGAGAGCGATCAAGGTGCGGATCATCGTGCGGCCTCTCCTGCGGTGACGGCGTCGCCGGGATGCAGTGACTGACCGGTCTGCCAGAGCTGGTGGTAACGCCCCTCGGCGGCGAGCAGTTCTTCATGGGTGCCGGTTTCGGCGACCCGGCCGCCGTCGAGCACCACGATCTGGTCGGCGTGGGTGATGGTGTGCAACCGGTGCGCGATCACCAGCACGGTCCGGTCCTTGGTCAATCGGTTGAGCGCCTGCTGCACAAGGTATTCCGATTCCGGGTCGGCAAAGGCCGTGGCCTCGTCCAGGATCAGTACCGGGGTGTCGGCCAGGATGGCCCTGGCGATGGTGAGTCGTTGCCGCTCACCGCCGGACAGTGCCGACGATGCCCCGAGCACCGTCTGATATCCGTCGGGCAGGCGCAGGATCCGCTCGTGGATCTGGGCGTCGCGCGCGGCCTGCTCGATCCGGGTCTGGTCGGCGTCCGGGTCGGCCAGCGCGATGTTCTCGGCGACGGTACCCGCCACCAGTTGGGTCTCCTGCAGCACGAACCCGACCTGGCGGTACAGCTCGTCAGCCGGTAAGGACCGGATGTCCTTGCCGTCCAGGCGGATCGATCCCGTACCCACGTCATGGAACCGGGCCAGCAGCGCGGCCAGGGTGGACTTGCCCGAGCCCGAGGGACCGACGAGCGCGGTGACAGTACCCGGACGCAAGGTCAGCGAGACGTCCTGGATCACCGGAACGCTCGGCCGGTACCCGAAGGTCACGCCGTCGAACACCACGGCGGCCGCGGAACCCGGCTCACCCGGGTGCTCGAGCAGCGCCAGGTCCGCCTCGTCGAGTGCGTTCTGAATGCGGCGGGCGGCCAGCATGCCACCGCGGATCCCACCCAGTCCGTAGCCCACCCCGAGCAGCCGGACACCGAATGTGGTGCCGAGCAACAGGAAGGGCAGCAGATCGACGGGGTCCATCGAGCCGCCGATGATCATCGGGGTGCCGACGGCGGCGATCAGCCACAGGAACGTGCCGGGCCGGGTGACGAGGTCCATCAGCGACTTCTTGCCGGTGAACGGGCGCTGCCAGCCGACGAGGAATCCGATGTACTCGTCGAGGCGGCGGCGGAAACTCGACGACGCCGCGCCGCCGAACACCCGGACGACAGGCTGGCCTTCGAGGTAGGCGCCGGCCTCTCCACTCATCCGGTCGGCCCAGCGTTGCGCCTGGCCGATCTTGGCGCCGGACTGGATGGTCATCACCGACATCAGCACCAGGTAGGTGAGCACCGGGATGAACAGCACCAGCGCCAGGCGCCAGTCGACGGTGAACAGGTAGACCAGCACGGCCACCGGGGCAACCACCGCCGCAACGGCATCCGGGATGGCGTGGGTGACCAGGTAGTGCAGTGACAGGGTGTCGTCCTGCACCAGCTGTTTGATCGAGCCCGAACCGCGGGCGGTGAACCAGCCGAGCGGCAATCGGGCCATCTTCGTCAACAGCCGGGTCCGCAACTCACGGGCGAACTTCGCGTCGAGCCGGTGCAGCCACAAGGTCAGGCCGGCACCCAGCAGTGCGCCCAGACCCAACAGCCAGACCGCGGTCAAACCCAGTGTCCACAACCGGGATTCGTCGGCTCCGGACAGCAGTAGCCGGGCCAACTCGACCAGCAGGACGAAGGGCGCCAGCTGGATCAGGGTGATGATCGCCTGCAGCACGCCCGACACGATCAGCGGGGTTTTCAGTGGGGCCAGCAGCCGTCCCGCACCCTGCGCGCGCCAGGTACCACGTGCGGGCGCAGCCGTGGCTGCGGCGGCTACAGGCTCGGCCACAACCGTTTCGGAGTCAGCGGTTTCGGACTCGGCCTCAGGGCCGGGCTCGGCTTCCGTGCGGTCGGTGCCCATGGCCCGGCCCTCGGTCCAGTAGGCCTGGGCGTGCAGTTCGGACTTGGGGAAGCCGAACTCATCCTTCAACCGCGCACGCAGGTGCTTGAGCGAACCGGCCTCCGGTGTCACCCAGCAGTACCAGTCCGACCAGTCCCTGGCCTCGATCGCGGCGGCCAGCGAGGTCGTGTCGTGGCGCTTGACCCAGTGCACCCGCAGCCGTGGGTGCTCGGCGATCGGGATCAGCAGATCGTTCTCGTCGTGCTGCTCGAGATAGGCCTCGATCGGGACGTCGCGCGGCAGGGCACCGATGATCCCGTTGATGGCGGGTATGGCCGCCGCGTCACCGATCAACAGGTAGCCGGCGGGCAGATCCTCGGGCACGGTGAATCCCGTGGAGCCCAGGGCCATCACCGGGATCGTGTCGCCCGGCTTCGCAGCGCGCGCCCACTTCGACGCCGGTCCCGACGGCTCGTGCAGCACCACGTCCACCGCGAAATGCCCGGTGTCCGGATCCATTTCGGACATGGTGTAGCCCCGTTGGAACTCGGTCTTCGAGCCGTCGGGGTCCGGAACCCAGAAACGCAGGTACGACGTCGGCTCGGCGATGGCGTCCTCGAACACCGTCGGCGACACCAGGCGCAGGCGCAGCATGTTCGGTGTCAGATAGGTGGTCTCGACCACCGTCGCCTGGTGATCACGCGCACCGAAGCCGCGCATCATCACTCCCTGAAATCCGCGTGCCATCAGCGGTCCTCTCCCTGGGCGGTCAGATCCGCCACGATGTCGGTCATCGGCCTGCCGGGGACCACGGACGTCAGCAGTCCCCGGATCAGCGCGTTCATCAGAAGTTCCAGATACTGCGGGCCACTGAGTTGCATACCCGCCGTGTGCACCGGTCCGAGCGCCGCGTCACCGGCCAGTCGTTGGGCGGCGGCATCGCGTTCCACGACGAATTCGTCGCCACCGCTGGCCTCGGCCTTGAGTTCGTGCTGGGCGGCCAGCCCGATCGCGAGCACGGCCACCGAACTGCTGAGCAGCGCTGCCCCCTCGGCCGTGTAGCCGCGCCTGCCCAGTGCGGCGATCTCGTCGGTCAGCAGCTGGGCCCCGGCCTCCCCACGCGGGAACAGCACCTGCATGTAGGTGGCCAGGCCCGGATTGTCCAGGGTGAACCGGTGCAGGCTGACCCCGAATGCCAGCAGATGGTCTTCGACGGACCGGGCCGGATCGTCGACGAACTCCAACTCGGCGAGCAGGCTCTCCCCGACCAGGCGCTCAAGTTCCCAGCGGCCGCTGATGTGGCGGTACAACGCGGTCGCGGAGACCCCGAGCCGAGCGGCGACGGCATTGATGCTCAGGTTGCGCATGCCGAGCTCGCGACCGGCGGAGACGATGTCGGACACCGCGATCAGCGGCGGGCGCCCACCCACGCGCGCGGGAGCACCGGTTCCGGCCACGACTACCTCCACAGGAAAGTTACCCCCACAAACTAAGGGTCACCTTAGTGCGCGTCAACCCGCCTCTTGCATAACAGAGCGATTGCTCTGTTATGGTGGCCGCGTGCCTCGCCCTCGCGTCTACGACCCGGATTCGGTGCTCGACGCCGCCGAAGCCCTGGCCGTGCACTCGGGACCGGCCTCGGTGACCATCCGCGCGATCAGCGATGCCGTCGGCGTTTCCAACGGCGCGCTGTATCACTCGTTCGGCTCACGGGCCGGCCTTCTCGGCCAGGTCTGGCTCCGGGCCGGGCGCCGATTCCTGGTCCTGCAGCGTGAGCTGGTCACCGCGGCGCACCGCGGCGCCGACGCGATCGCCGCGGCCGCCTACGCGCCGGTGATCTTCGCCGAACGCCACCGGGCTTCCGCACGACTGCTGCTGCAGGTCAGTCGCGACCAGGTGCTCGGCCATGACCTCCCCGCCGAGCTGACCGAGCAGATACGCGAGCTGGAAAAACAGTTGGTGGACTTGATGATCGAACTCTCGATGGCCACGTGGGACCGGCGCGACCGGGCCGCGGTGGACACCGTGACGACCTGCATCGTCGACCTACCGACCGCGATCCTGCTGCACCGCAACCGCATCGACGACCCGACTTCCCGCCATCATCTCAGTGCCGCCGTGGCGGCCGTGCTGGCGGTAGGACCCGCCCCCAACCCCCGAAGGAAGGAATCCCATGGCCACAAATCTTGATTACGACGGCGACATCGCCATCCTCGATCTCGGCGACGACGAGAACCGGTTCTCCCCGGAATTCCTCGACGAAGTCGATGCACAACTCGACGCGGTCCTCGCCAGGGGCGCACACGGCCTGGTGACGACCGCGGACAGCAAGTTCTACTCCAACGGTCTCGATCTGGATTGGCTTGGCGCCCACAGTGATCAGGGAGATTGGTACGTCGGCCGGGTACAGGGCCTGTTGGCCCGCATGCTGACACTGCCCATCCCGACGGCCGCGGCCGTGGTCGGACACGCCTTCGGGGCGGGCGCGATGCTCGCCATCGCCCACGACTTCCGAGTGATGCGCGACGACCGCGGTTTCTTCTGCTTCCCCGAGGTCGACATCCGGATCCCGTTCACCCCGGGCATGGCGGCGCTGATCCAGGCCAAGCTGACCCCGCAGGCCGCGGTCGCGTCGATGACCACGGGCCGCCGGTTCGGCGGCATCGATGCCAAGGCGTACGGCCTGGTCGACGCCACGGCCACCGAGGGTTCGGTGACCATCACGGCGACCGAACTACTGCGGCCGTTGGGCGGCAAGGACTCCGGCACCCTGGGCGCGATCAAGCAGGGCATGTTCGGTCCGGCGGTCCAGGCCCTGACCCGGGCCGGCTAGACCGGAATGACCGTGCCGGTCTCCCGCTCGGCGAATTCGACAACGCCCGCAGCGATTTCGTAGTCGCACGCCACCGCGGAACGTCCGATCAGTACGGGTCCGCCACGGAGCCCGAACCGGCCTTCCACCCCGACATAGCTTCCGGGCGGGATCGGTTCGCTCAGGCAGTACAGCGTGGGCGCCGCCCCCGCGTCGATGTCGTTGGCGAACACATCGGCCACTGCCTTGACACCGCGCTGTACCGCGCTCATCAACGGTTTGTCCGAGACGTTCGGTAGGTTGGAGGCGACCCAACCCGGATGCGTGAGTTGGGTGACCAAGGGCGACTTCGCGGTCCGCAGGCGGCGGTCGAGTTCAAGGCCCCACAACATGACGGCCAGCTTCGACCGGCCGTAGGCACCCATCACCGTCCACTTGTGGTGGCGCAGGTGCATGTCGTCGAGGTGCAACGTCGCGGACTTGTGTGCTTCGGAGCCGACGTTGACGATCTGCTTGCGGACCCGGTCGAACAGCAGATTCGTCAGCGCGAACGGACCGAGCAGGTTGGTGCCGATGGTCATCTCGAAACCGTCGACCGTGTCGGTCCGATGCTGGGAGAGCGCGCCGGCGTTGTTGATCAGGATGTCGACATCGCCGTCGAGGCGTCCGGGAAAGGCGCGTACCGAAGACAGATCGGCGAGGTCGAGCTCGATCACCTCGGTGGATCCGCCGATCTCCGCCGCACGCTGCGCGCCCAGCGCTGTGTTACGAACGGCGAGGATCACGTGCGCGCCTGCGCGCGTCAGTGCCCTGGCCGTGCCGAGGCCGACCCCGTTGGTCGCGCCGGTCACGATGATGCGCGTACCGGTGAGGTCGCCGAGACGACCCGGCGTCCAATGTGTGGTCATGGCAGGGTGATCCATCCCGGCAGTCTCATGCCGGGATGGTCACCTCGGGGTGTCAGTTGCCCCAACCGCGCTGGCCGTCCCAGCCACCGCAGATGCCGTTCAAGCAGCCGTGGCCCCAGCCACCCTGGGCCGGGTTCCAGCCACCGCAACCGTTCCAGCCGGGGCCGCTGTCGCAGCCACCGCCACCGCCGGCGTCACCGCCGCCGCTGGGTTGAGCACTGATCGTCGTCGCGGGCGCGTCAGTCATAAGTACGGCGGTCGGTCCTGCTGCAATCGCCACCGCAGCTCCCGCTACGAACACTGACCCCATGAGTTTTCGTATGGTTAGCATGGCTCCATACTCCTCTCCTGTGAGCCTCCTGCCAAGCGATGTGATCAAGCCCGCGTGTAGCGCAGCATTGTCACACCGGTCCCAGCAAAGGCATCCGGGTACTCGCAGAAAACGGGCTTGACACGCATTCCGACGCAGAGATCCTCGGGTGCGACGTCAACCAGTTCGGTGGAGAACCGCGGACCCTCGTCCCATTCTACTATCGCAAGCATTTGCGGAACTGCGTCCGCGAAATGCGGGCCCACGGGGCGGCGGGCCACCGTGAAGGAATACAGCGTGCCCATCCCCGAGATCTCGCGCCATTCAAGGTCATCGGCGAGGGTGCGGGGCGCCAGCACGCGCGGGTAGAACACGTAGGCCTGCGTCGACGGCGAGTACTGGATGGCGATGCGGTGCTGCGCGAGCGCATCCCAGAACGGCGCGCTGGTAGGGGTTTTCACCGGCATCGGCCGGGCGAATCCGGTCATCGGTTTCAGTCGCCTTCCAGGATCAGAGTGGTTTGCTCGGACAGGATGCCGCCGTTGCCGGACACGAACGCGCGATTGCAGTCGCTGATCTGGGCCGCGCCGGCACGGCCCATGATCTGGCGGGTGGCGTCACACACGTGGTGCATGCCGCCAGCCAATCCTGCTTGCCCGAAACCGAGTTGGCCGCCTGCGGTGTTCAGCGGGAAATCTCCGCGGAAGGTCAGGTCATGATCGGACACGAAGGACATGCCCTTGCCCTTCTCGCAGAATCCGGCGTCCTCCAGGCTGAGCAGCACCGTGATCGTGTAGCAGTCGTAGATCGACACCATGTCCATCTGGTCGCGCGTCAGCTCGGTCATCCCGAACGCGGTATCGGCCGCCTTGCGCATCGGCGTGTCCAACAGATTCTCGGCGTAGGTAGGGGTCTTGAAGGGCACGTGTTCACCAAAACCCTTGATCCACACCGGCCGGTTGCGGGAACGGGCAGCCACCTCGGCGCTGGCCACGACGACCGCGGCCCCACCGACGCACGGCATCACGATCTCGAGCATGTGTAGTGGATCGGCGATCACCGGGCTGGCCAGCACGTCTTCGATGCTCAGCGGGGTGTCTTTCCAGATGGCGCCGTCGGTGTGGTTGGCATTGACCCGCTGATCCACCACGATCTTTGCCATCGCCCGCTCGTCGTAGCCGTACTCGTGGGAATAACGTTGGGCCACCTGCCCGTACGGCCCGTTCTGACCGAGGTTGCCGTAGGGAATCTCGAATTCGGCCTGCGGCGAGCCGAACTGGTTGCTGGACGAACCGAAGAACACCGCATCGGTCAGCGTCTTCGGTTTCAACTCGGAGGACGGGGTGATGTAACGCGCAGGCAGAGCACACAGCACCACGTCGCACAGGCCGAGTTCGATTGCGGCGGCCGCCCGCCACACCATGCCTGCTGCGCTCGCCCCACCGAGGTCCAGCAACTCTGCGAAGTTCGCTCGTACACCGAGGTATTCGGCCACGGTAGACGGTACGAAGATCTCCGACTCGCCCAGATGAGAGGTGACGATGCCGTCGACCTCCTCGGCGGACAGACCCGCATCCTCCAGGGCCGCTGCTGCCAGCAGGGCCCACTGCTCCAAGGTGAACGGAGCCGGCGAGGCTTTCGACATGCGTTCCGGCGGCAACTCGACGTAGCCGACGATCGCGGCGTCGCCCTGTAATCCCCTACGCGGTCTCATACTCACTCCTCACTTGCGGGGTAGTCCCAGGATCAGCTGGGCGATGATGTTGAGCTGGATCTCGGTGGTGCCGCCGCCGATCAACTCGGCGGGAAGGTCCAGGTAAGGCGCCACCACAGCCGGTTGGCTGTCCTGTTCCAGGGCAAGCGGTCCGGTGAGGCCGAGGGTGAGTTCGGCCGCACGGCGCAGCATCACGTTGGTGGCCACCTTGGCGATGCTCGACGCCGGACCGGGCGACTGCCCGTCGAGCAGGCGCAGCGTCTCGCGGACCCCCAGTGCCTTGAGCGCGTTGGTGTAGGCGTCGATCTCGCCGATGGCGTGCAGCACCGGGTCGGGATCGGGGCTGACCGCGACGAGTTCACGCAGGGCGCCCATCCGGTCGATGTTGACGTAGCCGCTGATCGCCACCCGTTCGTGGGCCATGGTGCTGATGGCCAACTGCCAGCCCGAAGTCGGGTCCCCGAGCAGCATCTCGTCGGGCACGAGCACGTCGGTCAGGAACACCTCATTGAATTCGGATCGCCCGCTGGACTGGGTGATCTGCTTGAATTCGACTCCGGGTGACCGCATGTCGAGGATGAAGTAACCGATGCCGCGGTGCTTGGGGGCGTCCGGATCGGTGCGGGCCAGCAGCGCTCCGTAGTCGGCTCGATGTGCGAGCGACGTCCAGATCTTGTGCCCGTTGATGCGCCAACCGCCCTCGACCCGCACGGCCCGGGTACTCAGGGAGGCCAGGTCGGAACCCGCGCCCGGCTCACTGAACAGCTGACACCAGGACAGGTCCCCGCGCAGGGTCGCGGGCACGAAACGGTCCTGCAGATCCGGGGTTCCGGCCGCGATGACGCTCGGCAGGATCCATTCGGCGATACCCACCGAAGGCCGCACGAGGCCGGCTCGCCTACCGAACTCCTCGTCCACGATGAGTTGCTGGCGTACGGTCGCGTCGCATCCCCACGGCGCGGGCCAGTGCGGAGTGATCAGTCCAGAGTCGGCAAGCAGGTTGCGCCGGTCTCCCACGGGGGACTCACCGCGATCGTCCTGGTCTCCGAAACCGCTGTCGGACAGCGTGAGTGCACGGTCCAGCACGTCGGCGACCCGGGCCCGGAAGTCGGCATCGGAGTCGCCGAGGTGCACCGTGACGTCGCGGACGACGGTGGCCGACAACTCGCCGAGCTCGCGGGTCCAGCGCGACACCGGACCGACCGAGGCGGCCAGGCTGGTGGCCCGGCGCCAGTACAGGTGCAGGTCGTGTTCCCAGGTGTACCCGATGGCCCCGAGCATGGTGAGCGTCTCAAGCACGAGGCCGGGAACCGGCATGACCGCTCTCACCGCGGCCGAGCAGGCGGTCAGCCGGTGCTGGTCGGTGTCCGCGGATCCGTTGAGGGCGCGCACCGCATCCCAGGCCGCTGCCGTCGCCAGTGCGCTGTTCACCAGCAGCATCGCCGCCTTGTGCTGCAACGCCTGAAACGTCCCGATCGGCTTGCCGAACTGTTCTCGCGTGCGTAGGTGCTCGGTCACGGTGTCCACGCACCACTGGGTGATGCCGGCTGCTGTCGCCGCGGTGAATGCGACGATCAGATCGCTGACCCGGCCGGCGTCCAGTCCGGGCAGGACCGCGCCGGCCGGCACTGCCAGATCGTGCAGGTGCAGGATGCCCAGATCGGTGGTCAGGTCGGTGCCCCGACGCGATTCGACCTGCGCCTCAGCCGGATTCAGCACTGCCCAGGCCAGGGCGCCCGTCTCGTCGGTGAAGGGCACCACGACACGCTGTGCCGAGCAGATCCCCAGGGCCGGCCCGGACGACCCGGTCAGGCGCCACCCGTCACCGTCGCGTCGAGCCGTGAAGGCGGAGTGCTCACCGGACAGCACGACTGCGCGCGCGCCCGCGGCGATCTCCTTGAGGAGCGTCGATGCGGCCGCGCCTTGCAGGCCGGCCGCCGCGGCCCCGGCGATCGCGGTGGTGAGCAGCGGCCCCGGTAGCAGCGCTGAGCCCGCAGCCTCCAGTACGCAGGCCATGTCCGTCAGTCCACCGCCCTGCCCGCCGACCGATTCCGGTAGATGAACAGCATGGAAGCCGTTGTCCACCAATGTGTCCCACCAGGATGGTGGTCGGCCTGCGGCCAGATCTTCCAACCCGGCCCTGGTCGCATCGATCGGCGCGTGCCGGGCCGCGAACTGCTCGACGGCCTGACTGAGCTGCTGTTGCTCCGGGGTCAGAGCGATGGACACGTGGGTCATGCGCGCCTCCTGGCGGCGAAGAAGCGGGCGCCTTCGACGATGGACTCCGTCGTCGGCCTCGGCTGCCATCCGAGTTCGCGGACCGCCTTGCCGTGATCCATCGGCGACATCACGTGCATGAGCCGCACGGTCAGCGGGCTGAGCTGGTTCTCCTTCTTGCGCAGCCGGGCCAGCGGATCGACCACCGCGCCTGCAGCGGCCAGCACACGGACCGGAATCCCACGCCGGGGCGGCTCGACATCGACCGCCGCGCAGGCGGTCTGGTAGATCTCCTGAGCGCTCATGAAACGTTCGGACACGATGTAGCGTTCGCCGACCCGGCCGCGCTCACCGGCCAGGACCAGTGCCTCGGCGGCGTCCGCGATGCCGACGGTCTCGGCTGCCGCGCCCTTGACGTAGAACGGCATCTTGCCCCGTACCGCGGCGGCGACCAGACCCCCGTGCGGTGTCGGCAACCAGTCGCCGGGTCCATAGGTATTGGACACACACATCGCGACGGCGGGCAGACCGTGCTCGCGGGCGTAGCGCAGCACCATCTGTTCGGCGAGCACCCTGGTGTGCACGTAGTCGCCGCCGACGTCGAGCCAGTTGTTCGGCAGATCCTCGGTGGCAAGCCCGGATTCGGCGATGCCGATGGTGGCGATCGAGCTGGTGAAGACGAACTTGCTCAGCCCCGCCTCGACCGCGACGTCCAGAACCTCTTGCAGCCCTTCGATGTTGGTTCGCCACAGCGGGGCCGGGTCGCTGAGCCAGGCCCTGGCGTCGACGACGCAGTAGTACACGACGTCGCAGTCATCCATCGCGGCACGCACCGACTCTGGGTCGAAGATGTCCCCGTAGACCCGCTCCACGTCGAGGTCGTCGATCCCGCGGGTGGAGCTGGTGTTGCGGATGAGTACCCGAACATCCTCGCCGCGCTCGACGAGTCGCCTGGCGACATGCGATCCGAGGAAACCGCTGGCCCCGATGACCAGTTTCTTTGTTGCCATGCGCCCTTGCGTTCGTCGTTCTCCGAATTAACGAGACGCTACGTCTCGTCTTGTGGGAGACTACGGTGGGTAGCTTTCCGTGTAAAGATCCCTGCAAAGGACCGACGAGGACGTGCCGATGACCCCCACTGCCGACGAGGCGGTGCCGACAAACTCTGAGCCCCCGCGACGCCGCAGCGAGAAGTCGCGGGTCGCCATCATCGAGGCCACCCGCGCACTTCTGCTGGAGCGGGGTTTTGACGGGCTGAGCATCGAGGCTGTCGCTGCCCGAGCCGGGGTCGGCAAGCAGACCATTTACCGCTGGTGGCCGAGCCGGCCCGCACTGGTCGCCGACGTGCTCTTGGAAGACGCCGACAAGATCCTGGCCACCATGCCGCGCACCGATGACGTCACCGCGGACCTGGTCTCCTGGGCCCGTACGCTGGCGTCGGCCCTGACCACGAAACGCGGCAACGCCATGCTGCGCATCCTGACCGCCGCCTCACTGGAACACGAGGACACCGCGGCACGGCTGCGGGCAGGTTTCAGCCATCCCCTGCTCGACTCGGTGCGCACCCGGCTGCTCGCCGAGCAGATCGATCCCGACCTGGCGTCAGCGGCTGCCGATGCGCTGCTCGGCGGTGTGGTCTATCCGGTGCTTTCCGAAGGACAGAGCTACTCGCGGCAGCGCGCCGAGACCATGGCGCGCACCATCGTCGCGAGCCTGCTCCGCCCGCCTTCCGTCTGAGGTCAGACGGTCAGGCCCCTCAGGCCCGAGGTTCGGCCCCGGGTGCCCGCACCACCATCGGCACGGCAGGAAAGTACGTCGCCATCTCCGAGCGGCACTTGCGCAGGGCGGCGGTACCGTAGCCGCGCTTGCGGAAGCCCGGGTGGATCCAGATCCGGACGTTGACCTCGCCGTGGGTCAGCTCACCGAACACCATGCCGACCTTCTCGTCGCCCTCCAACGCCACGAACCAGGCGGCCTCTTCGGCGTCCACCCGGCGCAGCGCCGCGCGGATCTCGTCGTCGACATCGGCCGCCGGGGCACCCGATCCGTCGCCGGAAGCACCCACGTCAGTGGTCCGGGCGACGAAGATGTCGCGGTCGGTATCGGCGGAGAACGCCCGCAACTCCAGCGATTCACCCGAGGCTGCCGGACGCTCGGACACCGTGAAGCTGAGCTGGCTGTTCAAGTCGTCGAGTTCGGCAGCAATCCCCCGTCGCGAATCCTTGGTGATCTGCGCGAACGACAGCCCCACCACGGCCTCCGACGCGAGGTGCGAGGTGCCGAGAAGCTGGGCGACCGCTTCGACGGCGGCCGCGCGATCGTCGGCGTCCACGATCACGTCGAGCACCTCGTGGCGCCGGTTCAGGGCGTTGAGCAGAGCGTCGGCAATTTCGCGCCGCGCCGCGGCTTTGTCGTGATCGGTCATACCGCGAGCGTAGATCAGCGGTCCGTGCTCTGTGCAGTGCAATCGTCAGCTCAGAGTCGGTCCATTTCTCGCACCAGGCGGCCTGAACTCAGCCGACCAACTCCTGTCCCAGGTAGTCGTCGGGTGTCCGCACTCCGCCGGGCACCACGAACACCGCCGACCCGATCGCGGTGGTCCACTGGTTCAGCGCATCGAACTTCGCGAGACGCCGTTGTACCGGGAGGAACTGCTCGTCGATGTCGCGTTGGAAAGTCGCGAAGATCAACCCGCTGTTCGACGTCTGGCCGGGTTCTGCCGGGTCGTCGTAGTTGTAGGGCCTACGCAGGAACCGCTCGCGGGTGCCCCGATGATGGGCCAGCGCGACGTGGGAGTTCTGCGGGATGACCGGAATCCCGTTATGTGTCAACGCGAAATCCGGTTCGTCATGCTCACGGCTGCCGGTCAGGGGAGCACCCGAATCCAGGGTGCGGCCGACGGTGAACTCCTTGCTCTGGCGGTCCAGCTCGTCCCAGGTGTCCATGTGCATCGCGATGCGCCGGATGACCATTAACGTGCCACCGACAAGTCCCGGGTGGGCCGGTCCCGACATCCAGACCAGATCGTCGAAGTCGGCGGCGGCCAGATTCGCGGTGCCGTCGACCTCCAACACCAGCTCAACGAGGTCCGCCGCAGTGTGGGCCGCACGACGTTCGAAGCCCGGGAAGCACGAGTGGTGAGCGTCAGCCAGACCTATCCCACCGACGCCGCCGATCTGTGGGATGCCTGCACCAACATCGAGCGGATCCCCCGCTGGTTCCTGCCGATCACCGGCGACCTGCAGGTGGGCGGCCGTTTCCAGCTGGAAGGCAACGCCTCGGGAGAGGTGCTGACCTGCGAACCGCCCCGCTCCTTCACGACCACGTGGGAGGCCATGGGCGCCACCAGTTGGGTCGAGGTCACCATCATCGAGGCCGGCGAGGGCCGCGCCACTTTCACGCTGGACCACATCATGCACTCGGGCGACGACGACGAGTTCTGGTTGCAGTTCGGCCCCGGGGCGGTCGGAGTCGGTTGGGATTCCGCACTTCTCGGGCTTGCCGGATACCTCAGCGGCGGCGACCGCATCACCCCGGAGGAGGGTGCCGCCTGGGCGGCCGGTGACGAGGGCCGCGCGTTCATGACCTCCGCCAGCGAACTCTGGTATCAGGCAGACCTGGCGGCCGGCGAGGATCCGGCTCAGGCACGCGCCGCAGCTGATCGCACCGCCGCGGCGTACACCGGCGGCTGACCTGCGCGGACGCGACGTGACGGGGTGCGGCCACAGCACCGCCGTACCCTGTCGTTGTGCCTGACCTCCACCCGAACCTGACCGCCCTGGCTCCCCTGCTCGGCACCTGGGCGGGTCCCGGGGCTGGTGAGTATCCGACGATCGAGTCGTTCGAATACCTCGAAGAGATCACCTTCGGCCACGTCGGCAAGCCGTTCCTGAGCTACAGCCAGCGCACCAAGGCCCGCGATGACGGTCGCCCGCTGCACGCCGAGACCGGATACCTGCGGGTCCCGGCGCCGGGGCGGGTCGAATGGGTGCTGGCGCATCCGACCGGCATCACCGAGATCCAGGAAGGCACCGTCCGCGTCGTCGACGGGCGCATCGACATTCAACTCGCGGCGACCACTATCGGCCTGACCGCCTCGGCCAAAAACGTTGCGGCACTGTCGCGTTCCATCCAGGTGGTCGGCGACGAACTCACGTACAACCTGCAGATGGGCGCGGTCGGACAACCACTGCAGCACCACCTGTCCGCCACCCTGACCAGGAAGACCGCATGAGCCCAGACGGCAAGATCGCCCTCCCCTCCAACCTCGACGCGGTCACCGACGTCGGCGACGAGGATCATTCGGACATCGACCCGAAGGCCGTCGAGCGCGTCTGGGAATCGGTCCGGTACTGGTACGGATCCGGCATGCACCCGGCCATTCAGGTGTGCTTGCGGCGCAACGGAAAAACCGTGCTGAACCGGGCCATCGGCCACGGCTGGGGCAACGGACCCGACGACGCACCGGACGCCGAGAAGATTCCCGTCACCACCGCGACCCCGTTCTGCGTCTACTCGGCGGCCAAGGCGATCAGCACCACTGTGGTGCACATGCTCGTCGAGCAGGGGCACTTCTCCCTCGACGACCGGGTCTGCGACTACCTGCCCAGCTACACGAGTCACGGCAAGGACCGCACCACCATCCGGCATGTGGTGACCCACAGCGCCGGAGTCCCGATCCACACCGGTCCGCGTCCCGACGTCACCCGCGTCGACGACAGCGAGTACACCCGGGAGCAACTGGCCCTGCTCAAGCCGGTGTACCGGCCGGGCCTGGTGCACATCTACCACGGGCTGACCTGGGGCCCGCTGATCCGCGAGATCGTCTCGGCGGCCACCGGTCGCAACATCCGCGACATCCTGGCCGACGAGATCCTCGACCCGCTGGGTTTCCGGTGGACGAATTACGGCGTTGCCGCAGACGAGGTTCCGTTGGTCGCGCCGAGCCACGTGACCGGTAAGCCGCTGCCCGCGCCGATCGCCGCGGCATTCCGGGCCGCAGTGGGCGGGACACTGGACCGGATCATCCCGCTCAGCAACACCCCGTTGTTCCTCACCAGCGTGATCCCGTCGTCGACCACCGTCTCCAACGCCGACGAACTGTCTCGGTTCGCCGAGATCCTGCGTCGCGGAGGCGAACTCGACGGGGTCCGGATCATGAAGCCGGAGACCCTGCAGGCCGCCACCACGCCCTGCCGGCGGATGCGTCCCGATGTGGCGACCGGCCTCAAGCCGATGCGCTGGGGTACGGGCTACATGCTCGGTGGAAAACGCTTCGGGCCGTTCGGCCGCAACACTCCCTCGGCGTTCGGACACACCGGCCTCGTCGACATCGCGGTGTGGGCCGATCCGCAACGCAGCCTGTCCGCCGCGATCGTCAGCAGTGGCAAGCCCGGCGCGCACCGCGAGGCAAACCGCTACCCCGCGGTGCTGGACCGGATCGCGGCCGAGATGCCGGTCGGCTGAGTCTCGTTCGCCGGGTCAGCGCAGCTTCTCCCCGTACACCCGCTCGACGGTCAGCGTCATCAGGACCCGACGGTCGGAGACCATCACCGACCGGTACTCGTCCCAGTCGGGGTGCTCCCCTGCCGCGCTGCGGTAGTAGTCGACCAGCGCCTCGACCTCGGGGCCGTGCGGATCGGTCCCCGGGCCGGTGAGCGTCACCGGCCCTTCGGCCGTGGCCCAGGCCCAGCCGTCCGGGCTGGTCACCTCGAGCGCAGCCCGGGGATCGCGGCGCAGGTTGACCGTCTTGGCTCGGCCTTCGGTCATCGACACGTAGATGACGCCGGCGGCCCGGTCGTAGAACGGTGTCACCGGCGACAGCTGTGGAATACCCGAAGCCTTGATGGTGGCCAACACGCCGAGGCGGGCCTCGGCCAACAGTTCATGCGGATCGAACGGCGGGTTAGATGAGGTGGCGGTCACATCTGTGCGCAACCGCCGACCGCACGCCTGCTATTCCAGGAGCCTGCCGATGCCCGACGACGCTGTCCGCGACGATCTCGCCGAACTGCTGCGCCGGAGGGCGCTGACGGAGGACGCCGGCCGGCCCGACGCGGTCGGTCGCCGTCACGCCGCCGGTGGCCGCACGGCGCGGGAGAACATCGCCGACCTGATCGATGACGGTTCGTTCGTCGAGTACGGGCGGTTCGCGATCGCAGCGCAGAAACAACGTCGCAGCGCCGACGACCTCATCGAACGCACCCCCGGCGATGGTCTGCTGGCCGGAACCGCGCGAATCGACGGCGCCGCATGTGCGGTGCTCTCGTACGACTACACCGTGCTGGCCGGAACCCAGGGCGCCATCGGCCATCGCAAGAAGGACCGACTGTTCGAGATCATCGAGCGGCTGAAGTTGCCGACGGTGTTCTTCGCCGAGGGCGGCGGCGGCCGTCCCGGTGACACCGACATCCCGACGGTCTCGTCGCTGGAGATCCGGGCGTTCGCGTTGTGGGCCGGACTGTCCGGCCTGGTGCCCCGCGTCGCCGTGGTCAAGGGCCGGTGCTTCGCGGGCAACGCGGTGATCGCGGGGGCCGCCGACCTTATCGTCGCCACCGAGGACAGCTCGATCGGAATGGGCGGACCGGCGATGATCGCCGGCGGCGGGCTGGGTGAGGTCGCCCCCGACGACGTCGGCCCGATCTCGGTGCAGGCGCCCAACGGCGTCGTCGATGTCGTGGTCGCGGACGAGGCTCAAGCCGTCGCCGCCACCCGGAAGCTGATGGGCTACTTCACCGGACCGGTCGCGCGTGGCCCCGTTACCGATCAAACCCCGCTGCGCACAATGATTCCCGAGCGGGCGCGGCGCGCCTACCCGGTGGCGCCGATCATCGAGACACTGGCCGACACCGGATCGGTGACCTTTCTGCGCGAGAAGTTCGCCCCGGAGATGGTGACGGCGCTGGCCCATATCGACGGCAGGCCCGTGGGCGTAATCGCCAACAACACCATGGTGATGGCCGGTGCCATCACCGCCGCGGCCTCCGACAAGGCCGCCCGGTTCCTGCAGCTGTGCAACGCATTCGGCCTGCCGGTGGTGTCGCTGGTCGACTGTCCGGGCTACATGGTCGGCCCGGCAGCCGAAGCCGAAGCCTTGGTGCGGCGCGGTTCCCGGATGCTGGTGGCCGGGGCAGCGCTCACGGTGCCGTTGGTCGCAGTGATCCTGCGGCGCGGTTACGGCCTTGGGGCACAGGCGATGTGCGGAGGAAGCCTCCACGAGCCGCTGCTCACCGTCGCGTGGCCGGGTGCCCACCTGGGTCCGATGGGATTGGAGGGCGCCGTCCGCCTGGGTCTACGCAAGGAACTGGAGGCCATCGCCGACGACGACGAACGCGAGCAGGCCGTGCGGGCCGCCACCGCGGCCGCCGAAGAGAATGCGCGGGCGCTCAACTCCGCATCGTTGTTCGAGATCGACGACGTCGTCGACCCGGCCGAAACCCGGGGACTGATCGCGGCCACGCTCGCCGCGGCCGCGCAGCACGAACGCCCCTCACCCCGTGCGCGGTTCGTCGACACCTGGTGACCGTCAACCACAAGCCCGAACCGTTGACTACACGCTGTAGTAGACGTAACGTCCGGACTGTGTCCAATAGTCCTCCTCGCGTGCGGGGTCGGCAGTGGAGTTTCGCACAATGGGGACTGCTGATCATCTCGCTGTTTCACGTCGTCCAGGCAATCATCGGGTTCATTGCCGAGCCGAGTTTCGCCATCGGACCGGATGCGCCGACGACACCCATTCTGGGCATGGATTACAACGGTTGGCATGCGGTGGCCGGCCTGGCGTTGTTCGGCCCGGGCCTGGTGCTGTGTTGGCGAAAATCGTGGGCCGTGCTCTATCTCCTTCTGGCCGCGGTGGCCGGGGCGCTGCCCGGAATCTGGGCGTTCTTCTCCAATCAGGTGGCCGTGATATTCGCCTTCCCCAACAACACCACGGATGCGATCGTGCACCTGGCAACCGCTGCGGTGATGCTGGCCGTGGCCAGTGTGCAGATCTACCGCGATGGAGGACTGCGAAACTCGCTTGCCGGGCTAACGCTCAAGCGGTAAACCTCAGCGGTTTGCTGGAGGCCTCCCGGATAACGATTCGGTTACTACACCCGTAGCCGCACATCACGATCAATTAAGAATGGCGTCCGGTCTCTGAGACATTTCAAGATCATCGGACCCAATTGGGTGATATTGAGGCGTAATTCACGGTCGCCTGCCGTAACACATCCACACCTGTCACAGCTGTTTCACAGCGCAGAGGTTTTGCTCGACGCCGATGCGGTTACTTTCGAATTCGGGCCGGGGAAAGCGATCACGGATCGCGACCCAATGAGAATCCCAGAATCCCGAAGGAAAATGATCATGAAATTCACTGGTATCACCGCGCGCCGCGGAATTGCCGGCGCTTGTGCCGCGGGCCTGCTCGGCGGCGTCGCCGCCGCAATGATCGGCGCACCGAGCGCAGCCGCCGCACCCGACTGCAGCGCCAGCGGAGTGGCGGGCACCGTCAGCAGCACCACGGGCGCCGCTCGCGCTTACCTGGACAGTCACCCCGGTGCCAACCAGGCGGTGAGCGCCGCGTTCACCCAGCCGCGTCCGCAGGCCGCGGCCACGCTGCGCGGCTACTTCACCGCCAACCCGCAGGAGTACAACGACCTGCGCGGCATCTTGGCCCCCATCGGGGACACGCAGCGTGCGTGCAACGTCACGGCGCTCTCCCCCGAACTGGCCTCGGCCTACTCGGAGTTCATGGCCGGGTAGTCCACTGGATAGCGTGGAGGTAAGCCCACACACGTCAAGGAGGACGGATGGCGAACCCGTGGCAGGTGGTCCGAGGCAACCGCGGCAGGAAGGTGGCCGGGCAAACGACGACCCACATCCGTAAGCGCAACCCGTCTCCGCTGGAACCGGCCTGGACACCACCGCCGGCTCGCTTTGGGATCGGCGTCCACCACAACGTCGCGATCCGCGCTTCCGACGGCACCGTGCTGCGGGCCGACATCCACTATCCGACGATTCCCGAGACCGGGGCGCCGGCACCGGGACCGTTCCCGGTGCTGTTGTCCATCACCCCCTACGGCAAGAAGGCCCCGCCGCCGGCCGCCCAGATCGGCGGCGGGGCCACCCCGTATCTGATCCGGCGCGGCTACATCGAGGTGATGGCCGACGTGCGGGGCACCGGAGCCTCGGGCGGATCGTTCGAGATGCTGGGTGCCGTGCAGGTCCAGGACGGCGTCGACCTGGTGAATTGGGCTGCGACGCTGCCGAATTCCAATGGCAGGGTCGGAATGTTCGGCATCTCGTACCTGGCCATCAACCAGCTCCTCACCGCCGCCGCGGTCGGTCCCGACTCACCGTTGAAGGCGATCTTCCCGGTGATGGCGGGCAATGACTTCTACCGCGATGTCGTCACCATGGGCGGCGTGCCGCACATGCGCACGGTGCGCGCCTACGGGGCTGTCTATTCACTGCTGAACGTCGTCAACCCGGTGCTGGAGTTCGCCAAACGCGGCACTCACGAACGGCCGCGCGCCGGCGGCCTGGCCGCGGTGCGCCAACGCGGACGTGACCAGCGGCAATACTTCAAGACCATGATCGGCGACGCCACCGCCGGTGGGGACACCGCGTTCGACGGGCCGTTCTGGGACACCATGCGGGCGTCGGACGTACTACCCGACATTGCGAAGAACAAGGTCGCCGTGTTCCTGATCGGCGGCTGGCACGACGCTTTCCAGCGCGGCGCTCCGCTGAACTACACCGCACTGCAGAACGCCTACACCGGCCGGCCACCCAACGCTCCCATGGAGCCCGGCCAGCCGCTCTCGGGCCGGGTGCAATTGATGATGGGGCCCTGGTACCACGTCTCGGACATGGACGGGTTGCACGTCCATGCGTTGCAACTCCGCTGGTTCGACCGCTGGCTCAAGGACGACGCCGACGCCGAGGTGACCGGCCCTCCCATCCGGTTCCAGGCCATCGGCAGCTCGAAATGGTTTCAGGCAGAGGATTATCCGTTCCCTGAAGCCACGCCGACCCGGCTGTACCTGGCCGAGGGCGGGCACCTCGTCACCGAGCCGACTGCCGAGCAGACCGACGCCGTCCTGCGCTATGCGGTCCGTGGGCCCATATCCGGCCGCAGCCTCGAACAGTGGACGCTGGGTATGGGCAGTTTCATGGCCGCCCAGACCGGACGGCGCATCCGCTACGACCTGGACAACCGTCGCCTGCAGCGTGAGGCCCTGACCTACACCACAGAAGAGTTCAGCGAAACCCGGCTGATCGCAGGTCCGGTCACTCTGACCGTGCAGGCGACGGCTGACACGACCGAGACCCTGTGGGTGGCCCATCTCGACGACGTCGCCCCGGACGGGGCCAGTCGGCCGCTGACCCAGGGTGCACTGCTCGGCTCGCATCGGGCCCTGGATCCGGACAAGACCTGGTACCTGTCTGACGGGACGGTGCTCCGGGCGCATCACATCAGCACCCGCGCCGCCAGCGAACCGGTCGTACGTGGCGAGCTCACTCGGTATGACCTGGAGATCTTCCCCACCGCCGCGTCGATCGAACCGGGCCACCGGTTGCGGCTGACCCTGACCACCTACGACTTCCCGCACCTCGTCCCCACGCAGCCCGCGCGGGAGGCACTGGTCGCCGGAACGTACCGAATCCGTCAGGGCGGCGACGCACCGTCGAGTCTGCTCATCCCGTTGGCCGAGCCCGCCGCGTTCACGCCGGACGAGTAGCGCGGAGGTACGTAAGCTTGCCGGCCAGGCGGATGTGCCCGTAGCCCACTACCGCGCAATCGAATCCGGCCGTCTCGAACAGGTGCGGCAGAGCGTCGCCGCGCACGTCGACGACGTGTAATACGCCGCCGGGCCGCAGGACCCGAAACACTTCGGCGGCAGCGGCCGCCTTGGTCGCCTCGTCCAGGTGGTGCAGCATCATCGAGGACAGGGCCAGGTCAAACCGGGCGTCAGCGAAGGGCAGTTCCTGGGCGTAGGCACGCTCGAAGCGGATACCGGTCATCCCATTCGCCTTTCGCTGCGCCCGCTGCAGTGCCCGTGGGTCGGGGTCGGTGGCGACGATATCGGCGGTGGGACAGGCTTTCTTGACGCGGACAGTCAGATTTCCGGTACCGCAGCCTATTTCGACGACCCGCCGGCCGGCTGCCGGTCCGGCCTGGGTGACCAGTTCCCGATAGGCGGGGCCCATCCCCAGGACCCGGGTCAGCAGGTCGTAACCGGGCAGGAACGCGTCACGGCCGGCTGCAGGCACGTAGTCATGCCGGTTCTTCAACAAATATGGACGATGTTCGGTCATGCTTTCCATAGTCCAGCTTTCTGGGCAGGAATAGTTGAGTGAAGATTGGCGATATCAGGATTATCTTTGGCATTGTGTCCGACGCGTCCCGATTGGTTCGCCACCGCGATGGTGTCCCGGTCTACCGATATTGGACCGACCGCGATGCACCGCCGGTGTCGGTGACCCGAGGCCGGCGTGCCGAACTCCCCGAACACCGGCCGCACATCCACGACTTCCCGGTGCTCTGGTACGTACCGACCGACGGGGTCATCTACGTGGTCGCGGCAGGTGAGGTGATCGACCCACGGCCGCTGACCGCCGAGGCCGACGGCATCGGCGTGTTCTTCGATCCCACTGCGCTGGGGCACGACGCCGCATCGCCCTGGCCCAGCTGGCAGGCTCATCCCCTGCTGTTCCCGTTCCTCCACGGCCGGTCCGGCGGGCTGCTGCAGTTGCAGGTTCGGGCGGATCGACAGCCACTGTGGGACAACACCATCCGGTTCATCGAGGAGGAGCTGGCCGCCCGGCGTACAGGCTACCGTCAAGCGGCGTTGGCCCATCTGACCCTGCTGCTCATCGATCTGGCCCGGCTCGCCGACGACGTCGTGAGCGACCTGCGGCGCAGCGGAGAGCCGTTGCTGGCCGAGGTCTTCTCGGTGATCGACCGCCGGTTGTCCGAGCCCCTGTCGCTCAGCGACGTCGCCGACGAGGTCGGGATGACAGCGGGTCACCTCACCACGCTGGTGCGGCGACGGACCGGTCGCACGGTCGGTGAGTGGATCAACGAGCGCAGGATGAGCCGGGCACGCGAGCTGTTGGGCGAGACGGAGCTGCCTGTCGCCGAGGTCGCCATGCGGGTGGGTGTAGCCGACCCTGGATACTTCAGCCGCCAGTTCCGCCGGACACACGGCGTGTCACCACGTGAGTGGCGGCGGCCGGGCTCTGGCGGCATCAGAACCGAATCACCTTGATAACAGAGGGGTTACGCCGGGCGCGGCCCCGGTAGTCGCAGCTCAGGCATTGTTAGCGTGCCGGTGTGAGACTGAAAAACTTCGGTCGGGTGTCGCGCCGCGTGGCGGCTGCGGCGATTTCAGGGTTGATGTTGCCGGCACTGGTGATGGCTGCGCCGACGCCGACCGCCGCGGCGTATTCGCGCGATGGCCTGCCCGTGGAACGCCTGCAGGTGCCGTCGGCCGCGATGGGCCGCGATATCACCGTTCAGTTCCAGGGCGGCGGGCCACAGGCGCTGTACCTGCTCGATGGCCTGCGCGCCCAGGATGACAACAACGGTTGGGACATCAACACCGCCGCGTTCGAGTGGTTCTACAAGTCGGGCATCTCGGTCGTCATGCCCGTCGGAGGGCAGTCCAGCTTCTACAGCGACTGGTACCGCCCCGCGGCGGGCAGTGCGGGCACCACCACCTACAAGTGGGAAACCTTCCTCACCCAGGAACTTCCGGCCTACCTGGCTGCCAAACGCGAGGTCGCGCCGACCGGCAATGCCGTCGTCGGGCTGTCGATGTCCGGTGGCGCGGCACTGAACCTGGCGATCTGGCATCCAGCCCAGTTCATCTTCGCCGGCGCCCTGTCCGGCTTCCTGAATCCGTCGCAAGGCCTGTGGCCCACGATGATCGGGTTCGCGATGAAGGACGCCGGTGGCTACAACCCCACCGACATGTGGGGCATCTCCAGTGATCCGGCCTGGCGTCGCAACGACCCGACGGTCAACATCAACCGGCTCGTGGCCAACAACACCGCGATCTGGGTGTACTGCGGTAACGGCGTTCCTTCCGAACTCGACGACCCCGGCGGCAACTTCGGCACCCTGTACAGCGCGCAGTTCCTGGAGAACATCACGATCAACTCCAACAAGGAGTTCCAGCAGAAGTACGTGGCTGCGGGCGGGCGCAATGCGAAGTTCGAGTTCCCTCCCAACGGGACCCACGGGTGGAACTACTGGGGAGCCCAACTGCAGCAGATGAAGCCCGACATGCTGAGGGTGCTCAGTCAGAACGCTGCGGCGGCCGCTGCTCCGCCCGCTCCGGCTGCTCCGGCTCCGGCCGTGCCGGGTCAGGCCCCACCGGCTGTGCCCGGCCAGGTAGCTCCTACCCTGCCCGGCCAGGTCGCTCAAGTGCCCGGCCAGATCGCTCAAGTGCCCGGCCAGGTCGCTCAGGTGCCCGGCGTCGCTGCAGCACCCGCTGCACCCGCCATACCCGGCCAGGTGCCCGGTGTAGCCGCCGTGCCTCGGGTCGCCGGGGTGCCCGGAGTTGCTCCCGCACCGGCGGCCCCGGTGAGCCCCGGCCTGCAGACCATTCCCGTCGCGCTGCCCCGGGCCTGAGCCACGACACATCACCGATACAGATGACTTCCATCTAAAACCATCGTTGGACTTGATGGTCTGATACGACTGTCATGGAGACATGACACGCACCCGCCTCGCCCTGGCCGCCTTCGCGTCGATCGCCGCGGCCGCCACCCTCACCGCTCCGACCGTGCTCGCCGACGATCCGACTGCCGGGGTCTCCCGCACCGAACTTCAGCGTTCTGCGGCTCCCACACCGGGTTTCGAGATCATCCAGACCCGCTTCGAAATCCCGGTGGGCAAGGAGTCGGGCCGCCACAGCCACCCCGGACCTGAGGTGGGTTACATCGTCCAGGGCGACGTCGACATGGTCTTCGACGATCGGCCGACCCAGCACCTGCATTCGGGCGACCCGTTTCTCATCCCGGCCGGCGTCGTGCACAACGCCCGCAACGTCGGCACGGTGCGGACCTTGATGCTGTCCACCTATGTGGCGCCCGTCGATCAGCCGTTGGTGACGATGTATTGATCCTCCGGCCGCACGCCACGGTAGATGCCGCGGCGGACGATCCATGGCTGGAGCACCCGTTCGATCGACCAGGACGGGAACCGGAAGGCAAATCCGTTGGGAGCGAACACCTCCAGGCCGTCGGGCTGCACTCCGAGCACCGAGCCCCACCGGCTGGACGGCGGACGGTAGGTGCGCATCGTGCCGCCGGTGAAGTAGGCGGTCACGTTTCGGGCTAGCAGGCCGTCGGCCCGGTTTCGGGCCGAGGAACGCAGCGGGTCGGTGGCCGCGACATCGCCGACAGCGAATACGCCATCGTGTCCCGGCACCCGCAGTTCCGGTGTCACCCGCACGAACCCGCGCTCGTCGAGGACGTCCGCCGGCAGCCAGTCCGTGTTTGGCCGGACCCGGCCGATGGCCCACAGCACCGCATCGGCCTGTACCGACGGTTGGCCCGTGCTCCAGTGGACCGGTTCGGAGGTGATGGCCGCGCAGTCGAAGCCCTCCGGCACCACGGCTCGATGCCCGGGGTTCAGGGTCACGCCCGCTGCGGCCAGCCTGTCTTCGACCCGCTTCCGGGCCCGCCAATGGTGCTGCGGCAGAGGATGTTCGCCCGGGTAGTACAGCCCCACCCGGGTACCCGGCCACCGAACGGCGATATTGGCCGCACTGCTGGCCGCCGCTGCGCCACCACCGATGACGGCAACCGAACGTGCCGAACCCAACCGTTCGTGCGCAGTCCTCAGCCCAGCATCGACATCGCCGACCGACTGCAGCACCGCCTGCCGCCAGAAGCCGTTCGTCACACCGGTCGAGATGACCAGCGCGTCATAGGGTTCCACCTGCTCGTTCCCGTCGGCGTCTCGCACGCTGACCGTGCGTGCCGAAAGGTCGACACCGGCCAACGTGCCGTGCACGGTGCGGACCCGGTCGAGTTCGCGGAACCGGTCGAAGCCGATCCAGTAGTTGCGTGCCCAGTCTTCGGGCCGGGCCAACCGGGTGCCCAGTTCCTGACCGCTGACCAGACCGGGGTTGACCGAGATGCCGACGACGTCGAAGCGACGCGCCAAGCGGATCGCGGTGAGCACTCCGGTATCGCCGAGCCCCGCAATCACCACGCGCTTTCGGTCCACGCCCGTGGACGCTACCGCCCGCCTGCAGGACGGCAGACCCCTTTCCCTATCGTGGCTGGATGAGCAGCGTCGCTGATGCGGACCGGGTCGCCGACCTCGCCCGCCGGGTCGTGGCCGACCACGACCCCAAGAAAGTCCCGATCCCGGAGTACCTGGCCGCCTGTTACGACGCGGGCCTGTCCTGGGTGCACTTCCCCGAGGGCCTCGGCGGTCTCGGGGTGTCACGTGGTCTGCAGGCCGTGGCCGACCGCATCCTGCAGGGCGCCGGCGGGCCCATCCCGCTGAGCCTGAACCCGATGGGCTACGGCATGGCCGCACCCACGGTGCGCGAGCATGCCCAGTCCGACAAGCTCAAGAAATCCTGGCTGCGGCCGCTGGCCAGCACTGAACACATCTGGTGCCAGTTGTTCTCCGAGCCTGGCGCAGGATCGGATCTGGCCGGGCTGGCCACGTCGGCGGTGCCCGACGGCGACGAATGGGTGCTGAACGGGCAGAAGGTGTGGACCAGTCTGGCGCACCGTGCCCGCTGGGGTCTGCTGCTGGCCCGTACGAATCCCGATGTGCCCAAACACAAGGGCCTGACGTACTTCGTGCTGGACATGCACGGTCCAGGCGTCGAGACCAGGCCGCTGCGACAGATGACCGGCCAGGCCGAGTTCAACGAGGTGTACATCACCGACGCCCGCATCCCCGATGCGCACCGGCTCGGCGCAGTGGGCAACGGCTGGAACGTCGCGATGACCACCCTGATGAACGAGCGCAGCGCGCTCGGTGGCAGCGGCAATCGGCGCGGAGCCGGGACCATCTCGGATGCCGTGGCGCTGTGGGCATCACGCCCGGACCTGCGGACTCCGGTGCTCCGGGACCGGCTGAGCCAGCTCTGGCTGCGTTCGGAGGCCCAACGGCTGACCGCCGAGCGGTCCCGGGCGGCCGCCACCGTCGGAGGACCGGGGCCTGAAGGCTCGATCGGCAAGCTCGTCGGCGCCGAGCTCAACCAGCACATCTACCAGTGGTGCATGGATCTGCTTGGGCCCGAGGGGATCATGTATCACGGCTACGGGACGGGTGACCGGGACGACGAGCAGGACGGCAAGGACTGGCGCGGGCCCATCCAGCAGCGCTTTCTACGCAGCAAGGCCAACACGATCGAAGGCGGCACCTCAGAGGTGATGCGCAACATTCTCGGCGAACGGATCCTAGGGCTGCCCGGTGATCTGCGCGCCGATGCCGGTATGCCGTGGAAGGAGATCCCGCGTGGCTGAGGAGTTTACGGATCAGCCCAAAGATGTGGTTGAGAAGCTTGCGGATCAACCCGACGAGCAAGTTGAGAAGCTTGCGGATCAGCCCAAAGATGTGGCTGAATCTGAGTTCGCGTTCACCGACGAGCAGGCCCAACTGCGCACGGCGGTCCGAAAGTTCTGTGCCGAGAACTTCTCCGAGCCGACGGTGCGGACGCTCATGGAGTCCGAGCCACGGTTCGATCCGAAGGTGTGGGCCCGGTTGGGCGCCGAACTCGGCGTCCTCGGCCTGGCGGTTCCCGAGGCCGACGGCGGAGCCGGCGGCACCCTCGTCGACCAGGCCATCGCGGTCGAGGAACTCGGGGCGGCGCTGGCCTGCGGACCGGTGTTCGGCACGGTGCTACTGGCCGTCCCCGCTCTCGTCGCAGCCCCGGCCGGCCCGGTGCGCGACGAACTGCTCGGCGCACTCACCGAAGGCACGCGCACCGCGGCGTTCGCGGTGCCGGATCGGGCCGGTGCGTTCGATCCCACGGCGGTGAATGTGACTGTCGCCGAGGACGGGACATTGACCGGCACGGTCGAGCGCGTGGTTGACGGCGACGCCGCGGACACCTTGTTGGTGGCGGCCGCCGGATCCGGCGGCGTCGGCCTGTACGTGGTCGACGCGTCGGACGCAGGAGTGCAACGCACCCCGCTGACCACGCTCGACCTCACCCGACCGCAGGCCACCATTGTCTTGACCGCGGCTCCCGCCCAACTGGTGGCCGGACCCGACGAGGCCGACCGCATCATCACCCACACGTTCCAGGTGGCGGCGACGCTCCTGGCCGCCGAACAGATCGGAGCCGCACAGCATCTGCTCGATCTGTCCGTCGAGTACGCGAAATCGCGGCTTCAGTTCGGCAGGCAGATCGGGTCGTTCCAGGCCGTCAAGCACCGGTTGGCGGATGACCTGGTCGACCTCGAGCATGCCCGCTCGGCGACCTATCACGCGGCGTGGGCACTGACCGACGGCACCGACGACCCGGCGCTGGCAGCCAGCATTGCGCAGGCCACCGCGTCGGCGGCGTTCGCCAAGATCGCGGCGGACACCATCCAGGTACACGGCGGCATCGGGTTCACCTGGGAGCACCAGGCGCACCTGTACTTCAAGCGGGCCACCACCGATGCCGCCCTGTTGGGCAGTGCGGAAGCCCATCGGTCACGCGTGGCCGACCTCGTGCTCGACGATGCCCCGGCCGATCGCGTCCCGTGGGTGGCGACGGGCACACAGTGATCGGTTGAAAAGACGCGGCGGGCCTTCTGCGACCGTAAGATCCCGCTGATGGACAGCCCCGTCGAGCACCGCACGCTGGCGGTCGACGGGGTGCGGTCGCCGGTGCTCGTCGCCGGCGCGGCGCAACCGGACGCCGGCGAGGCAGTGGTGTTCGTGCACGGCAACAACGCCGGGGCCAGATGGGACCGTTTGCTGATGCCGGTCGCCGGTATCGCTCGGGTGATCGCCCCGGAGATGCCGGGATTCGGTGCGGCTGACAAGCCGGCCCAGTGGCCGTACACCGTGCCGGCATACGCCGCACATCTGGGCGCGCTCCTCGACCAACTCGGCGTCGAGCGCGCCCACCTCGTCGCCCATGATTTCGGCGGCCCCTGGGCACTCGCCTGGGCGGTCGACCATCTCGACTCGGTAGCCAGCATCACGCTGATCAACACCCCCGTGGTGATCAACCACTTCGCCGCCAAGCTGTGGCGGACACCCGTACTGGCCGAGGCGTTGTCGCGGATCGGGAACCCGGCGGTGCTACGTCGCGTGCTCGCCATGCGCGATCCGGGGCTGCCCGCCGACGCGCTGGAGTCGATCGCCGAGCACATGTTCGCCCGTGGCACACCCGATGCGGTGTTGAAGCTGTACCGATCCACCGGCCCGAATGCCCTTGCCCCGTATGTCGATCGGCTCACCGAGTTCACCGGCGATGTCCTCGTGGTGTGGGGCGCCGATGACCACTACGTGCCGTACGCACAGACGGACGAATACCGCCGGATCTTCCGGAACTGCGAGGTGCAGCCGGTGCCGGGGACAGGTCACTGGCCGTGGCTCGAGCAGCCCGACACGGTGGCCGGACACGTCACCGAGTTCCTGCGCAGGCAGCTCGGGAGGACCCGGTGAAACTACGCCGCATCCGCACCGCCACCGGCCTGAGTGTGCAATCCCTTGATTCCGAAGGTAATTGGTCTGAGTACTCGGACCTCACGCCCCTTGGCGGCCGGGTGTTCGACGAGGCCTGGCTGACAGCAGCGGCCGACCGCCAGCTGCACCACAGCGACCATCTCATGCCGTTCCAGCCGGTGTCATTTCGCGACTTCATGTTGTACGAACAGCACAACATCGACGCGGCCCGCGGGCTGATCCGGCGCTTTCACCCCGGCCTCTACCGGGTGACGTCGCTGTTCGAACGCGTCACCGGTCGCCCGGTACCGCAGTTCAAGCCGAAGCCGCTGTTCTATGAGCAGCCGATCTACTACATGTCCAACGCGCAGACTTTCGTCCCGACCGGCACCCCGGTGGCGGTCCCGGACTACTCGCAAGCGCTCGACTTCGAGTTGGAGATCGGATTCGTCCTGGCCGCACCGCTGTTCAACGCCACCCCCGATGAGGCTGCCGAAGCGATCGGAGCATTCGTCGTACTCAACGATTTCAGCGCGCGCGATGTGCAGCGACCCGAAATGCTCAGCGGTTTCGGGCCGCAGAAGTCCAAGCATTTCGCCAGCTCCATGTCGGACGCCGCGGTCACCGCCGACGACATCCTGCTGCGCATCGACACCCTGACCGGTTCGGTTGCCCTCAACGGAAAAGTCGTCAGCACGGTCAGCAGCGCCGGGATGCAGTACAGCTTGGGCCAGGTCCTGGCTCACGCATCACGCAGCGAACCGCTGTATCCCGGGGAGCTTTTCGGCACCGGGACGCTGCCGGGCGGAAGCGGCATGGAGACCGGGCACTGGCTGCGTCGCGGAGACACCCTCACCCTGATCCTCGACGACATCGGCCGCATCGAACACCGGATCACCTGACTACCGGGCTGCGGCGTCGATGGCCTTGTAGATGCGCTGCTCGCTGACCGGACGCGGCGTACCCAGCTGCTGGGCCCACAGGCTCACCCGCAACTCCTCGATCTGCCACGCGATGTCACGGATGTCGGCCGCTGCGGCCCGTCCCGGCGAAAGCGCCTGAACCAGTTCGTCATAGGCATCCTCGACAGCGTGCACACGCGACATCCGGTCCCGATCGGCGCCGAGCGCCTGGGGGAGGCGTTCCAGCCGGCGGGTGATCGCGGTGACATATCGGGTCAGGTCGTTCAGCCGCGCTATCCCGGTCTCGGTCACAAAACCCTTGGGCAACAGCCGTTCCAGTTGAGACCGGATATCGGCTACCGCATCGGCCTGGGCAGCTGACGGCTTGTCGGGCAGCCCGACCTGCACCTCGTGCGCCGCGGCCAGCACCTTCTCCACCCGGTTCACCCCAGCTTGGGTCGTGGGGCCGAGCTCCTTGCCGGCCCGGGCCAGAACCTCGGCGAACTCCGCCTTCGTCCACACCGGCTTGGGCACCAGTACGTCAGCAGCCGCATCGGCGCAATCGTCGAGCAACGCGGCCAGCGAACCGTCGGGATTGGCGTTGAGCGCCAGCCGGGTGCGGGTGCTCAGGCCGCGTTCGATCGCCTTCACCGGTGAGGGTGTGGTCAGCCGCAGTAGACGCCGCAGGCCCGGCCGCATGGCCGCAGCCTGGTCGGCCGGGTTGGCGAACACCTTGATATCGACGGCTTTTCCGGTGTCGACGAAGGCCGGATATCCGCGGACTGCGTGTCCGCCGCTGATGTTCTCCACTGTGCGCGGCAGCTCGTCGAGATCGTCGGGCCACGCCCGCAGCCCGGTGCGTTCCAGGTCGCCACCCAGTGCGTCGGCCACGGCCTGTGCGACGGGCACCGCGAGCTGCTCACGCAGCGCGTCGATGTTCTTGCCGCGGGCCACCTCTTTGCCGTCGGCCGATTCCACGGCGAAGGTCATCCGTAGGTGGTCCGGGATCTTGCTCAGGTCGAATGCATCGATCGGCACCAGAATGCCGCTGCGCCTGCGTAGTTCACGCTGCACCTCGTCCAGCAGGGACCCGGCCGACGGATCGATGTCACCCAGGATGGCCCGCGCGGTGTCCGGCGCCGGGACGAAGTTGCGGCGCAGGTCCTTGGGCAGCGATTTGATCAGCGCGGTGACCAGTTCCTCCCGCAGGGCCGGTACCTGCCAGGCGAAGCCGTCACCACCGAGGCGGGCCAACACCCCCACCGGCACATGCACGGTGACGCCGTCATCGGCCGCCCCGGGCTCGAACCGGTAGGTCAGCGGCAGTTCGAGATCGCCGGCCTGCCAGGTATCGGGGTTGTCCGCGCCGTCCTCGGAACGCAGCAGATCGTCACGGGTGAAGGTGAGCAGGTCAGGTGTCTTGTGCCGCTGCTTCTTCCACCATGCGTCGAAATGGCGGGCGGAGACGATATCGGCCGGGATACGGGCGTCGTAGAGCGCGTAGATGTCGTCGTCGCTGACCAGCAGGTCACGCCGACGGGCCCGCTCCTCGATCTCTTCGAGTTCGGCCCGCAGCCGCGCGTTGTCGCGGAAGAAATGGTGACGGGTCTGCCAATCCCCCTCGACCAAGGCGTGGCGGATGAACAACTCGCGGCACAGCTCCGGATCGATCTGGGTATAGCCGATCTTCCGGCGCGGAACCAGCGGCAGCCCATAGAGCGTGACCCGCTCGAACGCCACGACCGCACCGCGTTTGGCCTCCCAGTGCGGCTCGCTGTAGTTGCGCTGCACCAGATGTCCGGCGACGCGCTCTATCGCCTCGGGCTCGACCTTCGCAGCGATGCGGCCGAACAGCCGGCTGGTCTCCACCAGGTCGGCTACCACGATCCAGCGGGGCGGCTTCTTCGTCAGCACCGAGCCGGGCGCCAGCACGAACTTGGAGTTGCGGGCGCCTTGATAATCGCGGGACTCACCCTCGCGCAAGCCGACGTGGGACAGCAGGCCCGCGGTCAGCGCGGCGTGGATGCTGGCCGGCTCGGCCGGCTCGTCACCCTCCCGGATCCCGATGTCGCGGGCGATGCTGCGCAGCTGCCCGGTCAGGTCCTGCCACTCCCGGATCCGCAGGTAGTGCAGGAACTCCTCGCGGCACATCCGCCGGAAGGCATTGCCGGAGCGCTGGTTCCGTTGCTCTCGCAGGTAGTTCCACAGGTTGAGGTACGAGATGAAATCCGAGTGCTCGTCGGCGAACCGAGCATGCTTCTGCCGCGCCGCCTCTTCCTTGTCCGTGGGACGCTCGCGCGGGTCGGGGATCGACAGTGCCGCGGCCAGCACCAGCACCTCACGAACACAGCCCTCGGTGTCGGCCTGCAGAATCATCCGGCCGACGCGCGGGTCGAGCGGCAGCCGGGCCAGCCGTCGCCCGACATCGGTCAGGGCACCCGCGGCATCGAACGCACCGAGCTCCTGCAGCAGTTGGACCCCGTCACGGATGCTGCGGGCGTCCGGCGGATCCAGAAACGGAAACTCCGCGATGTCGCCGAGTTGCAGGGCGGCCATCTGCAAGATGACCGCGGCCAGGTTGGTTCGCAGGATCTCCGGATCGGTGTAGCGCGGCCGAGATTCGAAATCCTGCTCCGAGTACAGCCGGATGCAGACACCTGGAGCGGTACGTCCGGACCGACCCGCCCGCTGTGCGGCTGACGCCTGCGAGATCGGCTCGATCGGCAGCCGCTGCACCTTGGTGCGGCGACTGTACCGGGAGATCCGCGCGGTGCCTGGGTCGACGACGTAACGGATACCCGGCACGGTGAGTGACGTCTCGGCCACGTTGGTGGCCAACACGATTCGCCGCCCGCTGTGGCTGGGTTGAAACACCTTCTGCTGATCGGCGGTGGGCAGCCGCGCGTAGAGCGGCAGCACCTCGGTGTTCCTCAGGTCCTTCAATGCTTCTGCGGTGTCCCGGATCTCGCGTTCCCCCGACAGGAAGACCAGGACGTCTCCCGGGGGCTCGGACTCGAGCTCGCGAACCGCGTCGACGATGGCCTCGGTCGGATCCCGCACCTCGGTACGCACGATCTCGTGGTCGGGATCGTCGGGGTCATCGTCTTCCGAAGGCGGTGCCGGGACTTCCAAGGGGCGGTAGCGGATCTCGACCGGATAGGTGCGCCCGGAGACCTCGACAATCGGGGCACCATGCCTGAGCCCATTTTCGGCACCGCCGCTGAGCCCATTTTCGGCACCGCCGAAGTGCGCCGCGAACCGCTCCGGCTCGATGGTGGCCGAGGTGACGATGACCTTGAGATCCGGTCGGCGGGGCAACAGCTCGCGCAGGTAGCCCAGCAGGAAGTCGATGTTGAGGCTGCGCTCGTGGGCCTCGTCGAGGATGAGGGTGTCGTAGCGCAACAGCCGGCGATCTCTTTGAATCTCGGCGAGCAGAATGCCGTCGGTCATCAGTTTGATCAGGGTGGAATCACTGGCCTGGTCGGTGAATCGCACGGTGTACCCGACGGCGTCGCCGAGCGGGGTGCCGAGTTCGTCGGCGATGCGTTGGGCGACGGTGCGGGCGGCCAGCCGGCGGGGCTGGGTGTGGCCGATGGTGCCGCGAATGCCGCGACCCAGCTCCAGGCAGATCTTGGGCAGCTGCGTGGTCTTGCCGGACCCCGTCGCACCGGCGACCACCACCACCTGGTTCTCACTGATGGCCTTGGCGAGCTCGTCGCGGTGTGCGCTGACCGGCAGGTCCGGGTAGGTGATTGCCGGGACCGCGGCCTGGCGGGTGAGTACGAGGCCTTCAGCGGTCGCGATCTGTTCGGCGATCTTGGCGGTCTCGCCCCCGCGCAGATTCCGCAAGCGGCGGCGCAGCCGGTCCGCGTCGCGAATGGTCAGCCCGTCGAGGCGGGAGCGGAGCTCGGCGACTGACGGTTCGGACACTCGGTCAAGGATAGGGGTTTGACCCTGTGTGATGCAGATCACATCAGATACTGAACTGGCAACCTCCGGTTCCGTAGCCGTAGGTTGCTGCAACCTACGCTTGCGTACCCCGTCAGGACTGGTCGACGCTGACGGATCGTGGGTCACTACATCGCGAACGTTCGCGACATCGAATTCAATCTCTTCCAGGTTCTGGCCTTGGGGCCGGTCATCGACTCGGGCGCATTCGGCGACCTCGACACCGAGACCGCGCGCACCATGCTCGACGAGGTCGCGCGCTTTGCCGAAGGTGTTGTCGCAGAATCGTTCGTCGACGCCGACCGCAACCCTCCCGAGTTCGATCCGGCCAGCCACGACATCACCGTGCCAGGACCACTCGCCAAGACCGTGCAGGCCGTCAAGGACGCCGAGTGGTGGCGTGTCGGGCTCGCCGAGAACGCCGGTGGCACAGCGGCGCCCGCGTCGTTGGTGTGGGCGATCCAGGAAATGGTCATGTCCGCCAACCCGTCGGCGATGTTCTTCTACGGTCTCGGCCCGGCGATGGCACACACGCTGGCCGAGGTCGGCACCGAAGAGCAGCAGCGCTGGGCGCGCATGAGCATGGACAAGGGGTGGGCCGGCACCATGGTGCTGACCGAGCCCGATGCCGGGTCTGATGTGGGAGCCGGGCGCACCAAGGCCATCGCACAGCCCGACGGCACCTGGCACATCGACGGGGTGAAGCGCTTCATCTCCGGCGGCGACGTCGGCGATACCGCCGAGAACGTCTTCCACCTGGTGCTGGCCCGCCCCGAGGGCGCCGGGCCCGGCACGAAGGGGCTGAGCCTGTTCTACGTCCCGAAGTTCCATTTCGACTCGGAGACCCTCGAACTCGGGGAGCGCAACGGTGTATACGTCACCGGGCTCGAGCACAAGATGGGCATCAAATCCTCGCCGACGTGCGAGGTCACCTTCGGCGCGCACGGCACCCCGGCCGTCGGTTATCTCGTCGGCGACGTACACAACGGCATCGCCCAGATGTTCCGCGTGATCGAGAACGCCCGCATGACCGTCGGGGTGAAGTCAGCCGGAACCCTGTCCACCGGCTACCTCAACGCCCTGGCGTACGCCAAGGACCGCATCCAGGGCTCCGACATGCTCAAGATGACCGACAAGACCGCACCGCGGGTCGCCATCATCGAGCACCCCGATGTCCGACGCAGCCTGCTCACCCAGAAGGCCTACGCGGAGGGCCTACGGTCGGTGTACCTGTACACCGCCGCGCACCAGGATTCCGTGGTGGCGCAACATGTCTCGGGCGCGGACGCCGAATTGGCCCATCGCGTCAACGATCTGCTGCTGCCGATCGTGAAGGGCGTCGGCTCCGAGCGGGCCTACGAACTGCTGACCGAATCGCTGCAGACCCTGGGCGGTTCCGGCTACCTGCAGGACTACCCGATCGAGCAGTACATCCGCGACGCGAAGATCGACTCGCTCTACGAGGGCACCACCGCCATCCAGGCCCTGGACTTTTTCTTCCGCAAGATCGTCCGCGATCAGGGCAGCGCGCTGGCCCACGTCGCGGCCCAGATCTCGGCAACGTTGGAAGCCGGGGGTGGGCTGGAGGCTGAGCTCGCCCGGCTCGCCACGGCGCTGAACGACGTGCAGTCGATGGCCGCCACCCTCACCGGCTACCTCATGGCGGCACAGGAACAGCCCGAGCAGCTCTACAAGGTCGGCCTCGGTTCGGTGCGGTTCCTGCTGGCGGTGGGCGATCTGCTGATCGGCTGGCGACTGTTGGCCGGCGCGCAGGTCGCTCAGGCCGCGCTGACAACCGCCACCGATCGCGACCGTCCGTTCTACGAAGGCAAGATCGCTGTGGCGAAGTTCTTCGCGCACAACATGTTGCCGATCCTGACGGCGGTGCGTGAGGTCATCGAGTCGGTCGACGGCGACGTGATGCAACTGGACAACGACGCGTTCTGACGTCGCGCCGGGGAAGATGGTTCCCATGGCCGACTTCGTGATCGCTCCCCCGCCGCAGGCATCGCTACCCGTCAGCGGCGGGGCCGGACGCTTTCCGATCCGCCGGGTGTTCTGCGTGGGGCGCAACTACGCGGCCCACGCACGGGAGATGGGCAAGGACCCCGACCGGGAGCCGCCGTTCTTCTTCATGAAGCCGGCCGACGCCGTGATCGACGCGGCGGGCACTGTCCCGTATCCGTCGCTGACATCGTCGTTTCACCACGAGATCGAACTGGTGGTCGCGCTGGGGTCCGGTGGCAGCGAGGTGGCACCGGACGACGCGCTCGGGCTGGTCTGGGGCTACGGCGTCGGTGTCGATCTGACCCGGCGCGATCTGCAGGACGAGGCCAAGAAGCTGAGCCGGCCCTGGGATTGGGCCAAGGGGTTCGACGCGTCGGCCCCGTGCACCCCGATCCGCCCGGTCGCAGAGGTCGGTCACCCGGACAGCGGCGAGATCTGGCTGCGGGTCAACGGTGAGCTGAAGCAGCACGGCGACCTCAAGGACCTGATCTGGTCGGTGCCCGAGGTCATCAGTGCGATCTCGACGGCTGTCGACCTGGCCCCCGGCGACCTGATCTACAGCGGAACCCCCGCCGGGGTCGGGCCGATGCAGCCCGGTGACGTCATCTCCGGTGGCGTCGGAGGAGTCGCTGAATTCAGCTTCACGATCGGCCCAGCCGATCGGCAGCCCGCCTGACCCGCTGGCCGGCGGTCTCCACCTGGCGGGCGGTCATGGATCGCAATGGGTGTACCGACAGGATCAGCGCGACCCGACCGTCGGCGTCGAAGACGGGTGCGGCAATGGTGGCCACCGGCTGCGCCTTGCCTGCCGTCCCGCCGGACGGCACCAGGCCGATCGTGGCGAATTCGGCGAGCAGTTGATCGGTGATACCGCGCACATGGTCGGGCAGCCCGTCACTCGACAACGTGCCGACCAGTTGTGCCGCCCGGGTCAGGTCCGGTGTCGTCCAGTCGATGTCGTAACCACGTTCCCTGGTCTGGGCAAGCACCTCCTCGAGGCGGCCCGCCAACTCCTCGCTGAGGCCGGGCGCCCGCTCGATCCAGCTGCGTTGCTCATCTGAGCCGCCCCAGGCCGCGAACGCGACGCCGAACGGCGGTGCGTATCGGATCCGGTCGCCCGGCGCCGAGGCCGGCTGAAGGCCGGCTCCCTCGAACGCGGTGATCACCAGCTCGTCATCGAGCCGTTCGACGACCGAGGCCGCGCAGTCGAGTTCTTGTGAAAGTTCTTGGGCGGCAATGCGGGCCGCATGCGCCAGAGGTCGCGCGGCCTCCGTTCGGGCCGCCACCACCGCCAGGCCCGGGCCGAGGGCGAACGTCTTGTCAGCGGGATCGCGGATCAGCCAGCCGCGGTCGCACAAGGTCTTGAGGATGGCGTGCGCGGTGGCCTGCGTCAGGTCCAGCGCGCTGACCACATCGGAGAACCGCAACCGGGTATCACCGGCACCCGCCAGCAACTCGATCACATCGAGCACCCGATTCGTCGGCGCCGAGCCCGCACCACGCACCCTTGACTCCGTTCTGGACGGTTCCTACAGTCTACCTTGTCAATTCGAGAGATTATCTCGAATATCAGAGAATTGGTAGGTGCGATGCGCGCAGTCGTCCTCCGGGCCGGTCAACTCCAGGTCCGCGAGATCCCTGATCCCGTACCGGGTCCCGGTGAGCTTCTCCTGCGCGTGCTCAGCACCGCGATCTGCGCGTCCGACGTCCACTTCATGGACCACCCCGAACTCGGCCTCAACGATCCGACCGGCCGATCGCTCTATGACGCGGACCGTGACGTCGTACTGGGCCACGAGTTCATCGGCGAGGTCATCGGTCACGGGGCCGACTGCAGCGATCAGTTCCCCGTGGGTAGCCGAGCCACATCGATCCCCATCAGGCTGGTCAACGGTGGTGCCGACGGCGCCCACATCATCGGCCAGCACCCGGACACCCCCGGGAGTTTCGCCGAACTGCTGGTGGTGGCCGAATCGATCGCCCGCCCCGTCACCGGCGACGCCTCCGTTGACGCCGTCGCGCTGACGGACGCCTTCGCGGTCGGCGAGTTCTATGTTCGCTCAGCCAGATTGGAGCCCGGCGAGATCCCCATCGTGATCGGCGCCGGAGCGATCGGGCTGTCCGCGGTCGCGGCACTGGCCCGCCGCGGCGTCGAACCGATCATCGTCTCGGACTTCCAGGCCGACCGACGTGCCCTGGCCTGCAAGGAGTTCGGCGCCCACATCGCCGTCGACCCGGCCGAACGCTCACCGATGGACGTTTGGCGCGAGGTACGCGCCGAACGCAACCTGTGGGGCCCGGCGGTGGTGTTCGAATGCGTCGGAGCGTCGGGCCTGATCCAGAAGATCGTCGAGGAATCCGAGATGGGTACCCGGATCTACTGCGCGGGCGGTTGGTACACCGGCGACTCCCTCGACATCACCACCGCCACCCGCCAGGGCGTGACCTTGCAGTTCGGCGGCGGGCCGTGGCCGCAGGACTGGTACGGAACGCTGGACGCCATCGTCGCCGGAGACCTGGACCCGACACCCAGCATCGGCATGGTGATGCCGCTCGACGAAGTTCCCGACGCGCTTGACCTGGCCCGCCGGTCGGTGGGTCCGGCGCGAATTATTGTGCATCCGAACGGAGACCACGCATGACGACCCACGACGACCGCCTGGACATCATCGACGTACTCGTCCGCTACGCCACCGGGATCGACCGGCGGGACTGGCCGCTGTTCCGCACCGTCTTCACCGATGACTGCGTGCTGGACTACGGCGAGATCGGCAAGTGGAATGGAGTGGATGCCGTCACCGAGTTCATGGACCAGGTGCACGCGATGGCCGGGCACACCCTGCACCGGCTGAGCAACCATGCGATCGCAGTCGATGGCGACACCGCAACGGCCCGAACGTATGTGGACTCGCTGATCATGGCTCAAGACAACAGCTCCGGTGTCAACGGCATCGGCTTCTACGACGACGAGTTGGTCCGGACCACAGCGGGTTGGCAGATCGCGCGACGGCAGTTCACCGCGGTGCGGATAGCCAATGTCTGACTTCGCCAACCAGTACGGGCCGTGGGCGTTGGTGGCGGGCGCCTCCGACGGGGTGGGCTCGGCGATGGCCGAGGAGTTGGCGCGGCGCGGCCTCAACGTGGTGCTGCTGGCCCGCCGGCAAGAGGTTCTCGACGACGTGGCCGCGGAGATCACGGAACGTACCGGAGTGCAAACCCGAACGCTGGCAATAGATCTGGCTGTGCCAGGGGCTGCCGGTGACGTGATCGCTGCGACCGAGGATCTCGACATCGGCTTCCTGGTCTATTGTGCGGGCGCCGATCCGAACTTCCGGCCGTTCCTGTCGAGCCCCCTGTCGGATGCCGAGTCACTGGTGCAACGCAACTGCCTGGTGCCGATGCAACTGTGCCATCACTACGCGCAGCCCATGGTGGAGCGAGGCCGCGGAGGCATCGTCATCTTCGGGTCCGGGGCCGGATTCGCCGGCGGGCCGAACATGGTGGCCTACGGCGCGAGCAAGGCCTTCGACATGGTGTTCGCCGAGGCACTCTGGACCGAGCTACATCCCTCGGGTGTCGACGTGCTCGGGCTGATTCTCGGTAAGACCGACACTCCTGCCCTGCGCAAGCTGGAACACGAGCGAGGCCAGATCTCCTCATCCGAAGACACTCCACCGGGCGCGGCGGCCGTCGATGATGTGGTGGCGGCGGCATTCGCCAACCTCACCCAGGGACCGACGTGCCTGGTGGGTCCCGAGATTCAGGCGGCGGCCCAGTTGATGGCCTCCGTCAGCCGCAACGATGCGGTGCGGTTCATCGCGCAGGCGGTCACTGCGGCCATGGGCTGAGGCGGACAGGGACGGTCAGCGGCCCTCGGATGGCGGGGGTATCGCGCCACGTAGGGATGCCCACCAGCGTCGGTCGGCGTCGCAGCATGTGTCGCAGGGCGGCCGTTGTTTCCAACCGAGCCAACGGGGCACCCAGGCAGTAGTGCGCGCCGTGTCCAAATGTCAACGGGGCAGGTCCCGACCGTCCGGGACGGAATCGGTCTGGATCCGGGTAGAACGCGGGATCGCGATTGGCAGCCGCGACGCAGGCCAGGACGGTTTCACCGCGTCGGATGTCGATGCCGGCAAGAGTCTGGTCGGCGGTGGCGGTACGACCGGTCGCCTGGACGGGGCCGTCGAGGCGCAACAGTTCAGTGACTACTGCCGGGTCGGCAAGGTCGATCCCCTCTGCCGGGCAAATGCCGTCGTGGTCCGGAGTGAGCAGTCGGACAAGGCTGGAACCGAGCAGGTTTGCGGTGGTTTCGTGTCCGGCTACTGCGACGAGAATTGCGGTGACGACGACTTCGTCGAGGGTGAGGCCCGGGTCGGCAGCGATGTAGCTGAGCAGGTCGTCACGGGGATGGCTTCGCCGATCAGCGGCAGCGGGCAACATGTCGGTGAGTAGCGCCGCGGCCGCTCCGATCCCGACTTCGAGTTCGCCCCGATCGGCGAAGCCACCGAGGAGGCGGATGATCGCCGGTGAATTCTCGCGCAGTGCTGAGCACTGATCGACGTCGAGCCCCAGCCATGCGCCGATCACCGCGATCGGCAGCGGGAGGGCAATCTGCGCCATCGCATCGAAGGGTCGGTCTGCGGGAATCGTGGAAATCGTTTCACGACATATAGATTCGATGCCTTCGGTTAGTCGGCTGATGAATGTCTTGCCGAAGACATCCCGAACGGCGCCCCGCAACCGGCCGTGGGCGGAGCCGTCGGTGAACAGCATGCTGGCTTCCACGAATGTTGAGTTGAAGAATTCCGCTGCGCCAGCGGTCGCCAGGTTCGCGCGGGGGTCGCTGGTCCAATGCTGTCCGGCCAGCACCTCGCGGACCGCGCGATAGCCGAGGACCAGCCATGCCCGTGCGGTGTCGTCCCATACAACGTCACCGTCGCGGCGCCGTGCGTCGTAGAACGGATAGGGATCGGCCGCGTCCCAGGGAAGTCGTGCCTGCGCGAGATCAGGGATGGTCATGGTGATCCAATCCGCAGGGCAATCCGCGTTCACGGACCCAGGCATGGTGCAGCTTCCCGAGTTCGGTGGTGGGCTCGGCGACGCCGGAGAGGTCTTCGAGGATGGACCGTACGGGGACTGTGGCCCGGAGTCCCGTGGCGATGTGATCGAAAGCAATCTGAAGGCGGGGCAGGAATACGAACTCGCGGGTCACTGTCATGCCCGTAGTGTTCTGCTCGCCCAGGAGCGCGCGGATGCTTCGCGCCATGTGATCCGGTGTGTAGGTCACCGGTTGCGGCTGGTTCGTCGCGTGCGTCATGTCGGAAACGATGCGCCGCAGGGCCGCCGGACTCAGCGATTCCTCGGCCGATATCAGACCCAACTGCAGCATCAGGTCGCGGCAATCGTCGTAGCGGCCCTCCATCCCGGCATGCATCAACATGAGGAACAACCGGCGTGGCCGTTCAGTGAAGGTCTGGACGCAGCCGAAATCAAGGCAACCGACGGTGCCGTCCGGGTTGAAGAGAAAATTCCCGGGATGTGGGTCGACCTGGACGAGGTTGCCATGACGGGACCCCGAGTTGATGAACCGGAAGATCGCCTCGGCCCAGGTGTTCCTCAAGTCCTGGTCGGCGTGTTGGGCTGCGGCCCAATCCATCCCGTCGAGATAGGTCATGGTCAGTACCCGGTCACTGGATGCCTCCGGGATGACGTCCGGGATCCGGATAGACGGGTGGCCCCTCAGCAGGGCAGCGAACGCCGTGATCATCGCGGCCTCGTGCCGATAGTCGACTTCCTCGGTGATCCGCGCGGTGATCTCGGCGGCCATGGCCCGGATGTCGATGGTCATGCCGGTCGCGGCGGCCCCAAGGCGCATGAATGTCAGCAGTAGCTCGGTGTTGGCCAGGTCATCCCGGATTGCCTGCGCCACACCGGGGTATTGAATCTTGACCGCCACCGTACGTCCGTCTCGTAACACCGCCCGATGCACCTGACCAATCGATGCCGCCGCGATCGGTTGATCGTCGAATTCGGCGAAACACTCGTCTTCTGGGCCGAGTTCACCCTCGAGGACGGTGTGCACGAGCGCGGCAGGCATCGGCGGCGCTTCGGCCCGTAACCGAGCCAATGCTTTCTGATACGGGGCGAACCCGGAATTGCCGATGGCGTCGGCGTCGACCATCGACAGAATCTGGCCGGCCTTCATCAAAGCACCCTTGGAATGACCCAATAGCTCGGTGTAACGCTCAGCCGTGCGTTCGTGGAACCGCTCGACGGCGCCTTGCGAACCGGTCTTCTCCCGGATTCCCGCAACCAGCCGCCCACCGGCAGCACGGGCCGTGAACCCGGCCAGCGGCATGGTTCGGCGGAGCCTGCCGCGTGGCACCTCATTGTCGGCCGGGGTCATCCGACCTCCCTCCTGAGCCTTGTATGGTCATCGAAGGCGCCAGGTAGACCTCGTTCATGCACCCAGGCGTGGTGCAGCTTTCCCAATTCGGTTGTGGGTTCGGCAACTCCGTCCATGTCATCGACGATGCTCCGTGCCGGCAGCGTGGCGTGCAGGTCGGCGCAAATATTCGTCAGGGCCTGATTGACCCGCGGAGCGAAGGCGTAGTCATCGGGCACTTGCATGCGAGAGAGCGGATTAGCGGAGTCGGGGCTGAACATCCAACGCGTGGTTCGTGCGGTGCTCTTGGGCGTGTAAGTAACCGGCTGCGGGGCGGCGATGACGTCGTAGAACACTTGAGTCCAGAAATCGCAGAGCTCTTCGCCGCTGATCAGGTAGTCGTCGGTGATGAATCCGGCTCTGATTACGTCAGCACGCAGGTCGTCGAGACGTTTGTCGATGGTGTTGCGCACGATGGAAATCCACATTCTGCGCTTCTGTTCCGCCAGAACCTTGATGCAGCCGAAGTCGACGAAGCCGACACTGCCGTCCTTGCCGAACCTGTAATTGCCGGGATGCGGATCGGCGTGCAGCAAATTGCTGTGCCGTAGGTTCGAGTAGCTGAACCGTGTGACCACTTCCGCCCAGCGGTTCTTGAGATCTTGTTCAGCTTGTTGCGCTGCAGTCCAATCGATTCCGTCGATGTAGGTCATGGTGAGAACCCGGTCCGTGCAAGCATGTCCGATGACGTCGGGGATACGGAAGAACGGATGGTCGACATACAGCTGATGGAAGGTGGCGATCATTTTCGCCTCACGCTGGTAATCCACTTCTTCAGCGATACGAGCGGCGTACTCACGCGCCAGCTCGCGTGGGTCGAAGACGATCCCCGAGGCCGAAGTGGCAAATCGCAAGAACGTGGCGATGAGTTCCGTGTTGGCGAGATCCTCTCGGATGGCCTGCGCCACACCGGGGTATTGCACCTTGACCGCAACGTCGCGTCCGTCGGGCAGAACGGCGCGGTGAACTTGTCCGATCGAGGCCGACGCGATCGGCTCGTCGCTGAACTCGGCGAAAGTCGACACTCCGCCGTCGAGCTCATCGTTCAAGACGTCGCGGACAAGAGCCGGCGCCATGGGAGGAGCATCAGCCTGAAGCCGGACCAGTGCCTGTTGATAGGGCTCGAATCCGCCTGTACCGACGACTGATGAGTCGATCAACGACATCAGCTGACCAACCTTCATCAGGACACCCTTGGAGTGGCCCAGCATCTCGACATAGCGCTCGGCGGTGCGCTCATGAAACCGCTGTACGGCACCACCGTCACCGGCCAGTTGCTGCACTCCCGCGGCGAGGCGGCCGCCGGCAGCACGGGCAGTGAAGCCCGCCAAGGGCATGGTCCGCCGGAGTCGGCCTTGCGGCACATGGTTGTGCTGTTCTGCCATCGAACCACTCCCACCGGGTTGGACTCGTAGTACAGTGCATTCATACGAAGAGTAAGTGATCACTTTCAGGAGGTCAACGATGTCGGCCGGATCAACCCGGGAACGGCTGGTCACCGAGGCGATGAAGTTGTTCAGCGACAGGGGTTTTGAAGCCACCAGCGTCTCCCAGATCGAAGCCGCGGCAGGCTTGTCGGCTGGCTCGGGGGCCCTCTACCGCCACTTCAGGTCCAAGGACGCCCTGCTGTCAGCCGGTATCGACCGCCAATTGGACCGGCGCTCAGCCATGCAGGACATCCGCGCCCTCTTCGCCGGGCTCGGCGACCTCCACAGCGAACTGACCGTGCTGGGTCGCTACCTGCTCACGGTGATCGACCAGGAAAGCGAACTACTCCAGATCGCCGCCCGTACGCCGGCAGGTCTGTCCGACCGTCTGGACACCGCGTACGCCGCGCTCGTCGACGGGCTGTGCGCCGAACTGAACGGGTGGATCGGCGCATGGGCGCCGAACAAGTCACGTGACGAGACCCGGGTGCTGGCCTCACTCGGGATCAACAGTCTGCTCGGAGAACGGCTCGCGTCCAACCTTTTCCGCCGGCCGACAGCGCAATCTGCCGACGACGAGTATCTGCGGGAATGGACCGCCACCCTCGCCGCACGCGTGGAATCATTCGGCTGAGCGTCCCATCGAGGTTCACACCACCGGGTGAGGCTACGGCCCGCGTACTGCCTTGCCGCCGCCGGTGTGGTCGTTGCCGATGCGTTGCCATGGGTCGGGGTGGTCGAGCGGCGTCCACCCGATCGGAATTTCCGGCTCTACGGCTTCCAGGGCGCATGGTTCTGGGTCCCAGAGGAGTTCGAAGCTGGGAAGGTCAGGTTGGCAGAAGGTGCTGTCCCAGTCCGTGTTCCAGTCGAAATCCCACTCTGCGTCCGGCTCGAACTCGGGGCCTGGCTTCACGTCCCAGTCCGGGTCTGGGTCAACCACCGGCACCGGCCGCGGCTCCGGGTCCGGGTCTTGGGTGGGGTTCGGGTCCGGCTGGGATTGTTGTTGGGGGCCTGGTGCCCGTTCCCATTCCCATGTGGGATCCGGTGCGAGGTCGGCTGGTGCGCGATCGGATTCGGGTGGGGTGAGCAGAAGTTCGGGGCGGTGAAGGTAGTTGATGCGGTTCTGGCCGTGATCCAGTTCTAGTGGCGGGTGCCACTGCACGACACCGTCGGGGGTGATGGTGGTGGTGTAGCCGCCGCCGTCATCGACCAGGCGATTATCCGGGCCACAGGCCAACGCCATCTCATCGACGTTGGTGTTGCCGCCGGCAGCCCAGTCGGCCTCGCCGTGGTGGGCTTGGCAGCCGTAGGCCCCGACATTGCAGCCCGGTTTGGTGCAGCCTCCGTCACGGGCGATGAGCATGATGCGTTGCGCCGGGCTGGCGGTACGGCGGGCCCGAAAATAGTTCAGCGCTGCGCCGGTGGCCTTGTCGAACACCGCCAGGTGATGGTTGGCGTGGCCACCCATCCGGATGACGTCTTTGATGGGCACCTTCGTCCCACCCCCGGTGATCCCGATCCCGGCGCGCGATTCCAGGTCGTGCAGGGTGGTGCGGATGATGATCGACACCGGGAGCCCGTTGAGCTGACCCAGATCGCTCATCAACGCGATCCGCCCGATCACGATCAGCGCATCGTGCTGACGCTGCGCGAGGCTGCGGTGGTCATTGTCGATTTGAGCCTGGCTCGGGGTGCCGGATGTGCAGGGTTGTTCATCGTCGGGGTTGCACATCCCGGGAGCGGCGAATTTCGCGAACAACACTTCCATGACGGCGGCGGCTTCGGGATCCAGGTTGGCCATCAACGCGGTCATACCGTCGCGGCCCTGCTTGCTCATCGTGATCGCGCGTGTGCGGGCCCGTTCGGTGTCGTCGGGTTCGGGGCCGTCCTGATCGAGCAGGAACAACCGCAACTCGGCGGTGTCTTTGAGCTCTTTGGGACCGACCCCGACCGCGACCCGGACCAGGTCGGCTTCGAACTGCTCACGAGTCACCTGATCGACAAAGCCCGGTAGCCGGTGCACCGCATCACGCAGCACCTTGACGTGATCCCCGTTGATCAACCCCGCACCTTGGGCGGCAGCGACCACGGGCAGCTCCGCAGGCAACGGCTCCCCGGTCAACGAACGCCGTGGCCCCAACTCGGCGGCCTCACCCAGGCGGCGGCTGGCTTCGGTGGTCGACAGCCGCCAGCGGATCCGCAGCACCTCGTTCCAGGTTTTGGCGCCCAACTCCTGCGCAGTGGATCCGGCTTGCAGGTGGGCCAGCAGCCGATGCGCCACCGAAGGCAGCTGGCACGTCAGGGTTTCGTACTCGTCGAGCACCGCGACCAGCTCAGCGCGGGTCAACGAACCGAAATCACACCCGGCGAACGCGTCGTACGCGGCGCGTAACCCCGCTACCGCCTGGACCGCACCCGCCACCATGAATCGAACATACATTCGACCACCGACAAGTGCGGCCGGCGCAAACTAGACCCGGTCGGGCGCCCAGTACTCCAGCATCTCGGCGAAGGTCTCGAACGCCGGCTTCGACACCCCGTAGGCCGCCTCGAAGTGGATGCTCAACGGGAAACCGAGCTCGGCCACGCCGTCGATGACCCGCTTGTAGAGGTCGAGCATCAGCCGGCGCTTGTCGGCGGGCTCCCGCTGGGCCAGGTCGGTGACGAACGCCTGCTCAGCGGCGACGGCCTCGTTGCCCGGGTCCTGGATCAGCCAGTTGATCAGACCGACCTTGGTCTCCATCTTCGGCACGAACCCGAACGACAGGAGGATCTCGGGGCGGTGATCGGTGGTCTTGGCGAGCTCGGTCAGGAACTCGACGATGGCGTCGGAGTACAGCAGCTGGGTCATGCCGTATGTCGCGCCCTGGTCGCACTTGAAGTTGAACCTGCCCTGCTCGCCCTCACGGGTGGGGATCAGGATGGCGCCGCGGTTGGGCACCAGGTCCTCATAGGTCGACAGGGCGTCGGTCGGGGCCACACCCTCGCCCTCGCCGTCTTTCATCGTCCGAGGCACGCCGACGAAGGCGATGCCCTCGAAACCCGCCGCACTCAGATCGGTCAGGCGCTTGCCCAGCGCCTCGGAGTCCAGGAACGAGGTGACCTGTGTGCACAGACCGCGCATGCCGGGCAGCTCGGGCCGGAGGATGTTCCAGTAGTCCAGGACATCCATCCGCGGCTTCATCTCGATCGGACGGTCGTCGTCCTCGTCGATCATCCCGGGGATCATCACGTGGCGGATCCGGCCTTCGATACCGGTCTCAGATGCCAAGGCGAGCACTTTTCGCGCCTCGTCAACGGGGTACTGCACACCGCGATCAAGGGTCGGCGGGACGAGTTCCAGCGCGATGGTGTTCAGAGGCACCTGATTGCTCCACACTCTCATTACATTCAGACACGGCGTCACGGGCAGCGTTGACCATGACCGGCCGGTCCATCCACCCTACGGAGCCAGATCGTGCGACCACACAGGTACCTCCGCCAATCCGCGGCGTGGTAGACCACCTGCATGGCTGAGCGCGTCACATTCCCCAGTTCGACGGGCCCGATGCTGGCCGGGGTGATCGATCGGCCCGTCGGACCGGTCCGCGGCTGGGGCGTGTTCTCGCACGGCTTCACCCTCGGCAAGGACTCTCCCGCCGCCTCGCGCATCTGCAAACAGCTGGCTGCCGACGGCATAGGGATGCTGCGCTACGACGCACTCGGCCTGGGCGGGTCCGAGGGTGACTGGGGTGACGGCTCGTTCACCCACAAGACCCAGGACATCATCGAGGCCTGCAAGTTCATGGCCGAGCGCGGCACCCCGGCCGACATCCTGATCGGACATTCGTGGGGCGGTTCGGCCGTCATTGCCGCGGCCCGACGATCACCGGGTGTCCGGGCGGTGGTGACCGTGGGTGCACCGTTCGATCCCACACACGTCGAGCGTCAGTACGACGCAGTGATCGAGCAGGTCTGCGCCGAGGGCAGCGGGCAGTGGATGGTCGGCGGGAAGACCCTGACCCTCAAGCGCGCATTCGTCGAAGATGTCCGAGCCACGGAACTGCTCGACAAGATCAAGGGCCTCAAGATGCCACTGCTCATCCTGCACTCCCCGACCGACAACACCGTCGGCATCAAGAACGCCAGCGACATCTTCTGGGCCGCCCGCCATCCGCGCAGTTTCGTCTCGCTGGAAGGTTCCGAACACCTGCTGACCGGGCCCGGGCAGGCCAAACGCGCCGGACGAATCATCGGCGCCTGGGCCGACGCCTACCTCGACGTGCGATAGCGTCGCTACATGTCTGACGCAGCCACTCAGATCGCGTTCGTGCAAGCCACCTGGCATCGCAATATCGTCGACAAGGCCCGAGAGGGGTTCACCGAGCAGATCGGCACCCATGGCTTCGACGGCACGGCGTGCGAGTTCTTCGAGGTGCCCGGCGCCTTCGAAATTCCGCTCACCGCAAAGCGTCTGGCACTCACCGGACGTTACCGGGCGATCGTCGCGGCCGGGCTCGTGGTCGACGGCGGCATCTACCGCCACGAGTTCGTGGCCACCGCGGTGATCGACGGTCTGATGCGCGTGCAGCTCGACACCGAGGTGCCGGTGTTCTCGGTCGTGCTCACCCCGCATCACTTCCACGAACACGACGAGCACATCGACTACTTCACCAAGCACTTCGTCAAGAAGGGCGCGGAGGCGGCCAACGCCGTCGCGGCCACCCTGGCATTGCACAGCTCGCTGGATTAGTCGCGCACCAGGGCGTCACGGCCGGCCCGGATCATGTCTTCTCGGGCCACCACCTTCACCCGCTCACGCCCCTGCACTTCTCCCAAGGAGACCTCGTGGGCATCGAGGCGCTCCCATTCCGCCCACGTGGTGTAGTCGACACCGTTGGCCGACAGGTGCTCGAGTATCGCGTCAGGATCGCGAGTTTCGGGAGTCCGCAGGCCCGGCAGGTCGTTGAGCAGGCTCGCGACGGTTTCGGCCGCATCGGACTTGGTGTGTCCGATCAACCCGATCGGGCCTCGCTTGATCCACCCCGTCACGTACGCGGCGTCGATCAACCCACCGTCGATATCCAGCACCCGGCCCGCGTCATTCGGGACGACGCCCGCGTGGTGGTCGAACGGCAGCTCCGCCAGATGCGATGACAGATAACCCACGGCGCGGTACACCGCTTCCACCGGCCAATCGGTGAATTCTCCTGTGCCGCGGACATTCCCGTCGCCGCACAGTTCGGTGCGCTCGGTGCGCAGGCCCTCGACTCGCTCCGTGCCCAGCACCTCGACCGGCGACTGGCACAGGTGAAGGTGAATGCGGTGCGCCGCACCGGTGGGCTCGCGCTGCAGATACTTCATCATGGTGTCCACCACGAGCCTGGTCGACTTGCTCGTGTTGATCGCGTGCTGGCTGGCCTCGTCGATCTCGAAACCCTCCGGATGCACGATGACGTCGACGCTGGGTGAGTGCGACAGCTCGCGAAACTCCATGGGGCTGAACTTGATCTGTGCCGGCCCGCGGCGGGCGAAGACGTGGACGTCGGTGGCCTGGTTGGCGGCCAACCCCTGGTAGACGTTGCCGGGTATCTCGGTGCTGAGTTGTTCGTCAGCCGGCTTGGCCAGCATGCGCGCGATGTCGAGTGCCACGTTGCCCGCACCGAGCACCGCGACGTGCTTCGCGGTCAGCGGCCACGTACGGGGTACGTCGGGATGCCCGTCGTACCAGGACACGAAGTCGGCGGCACCGTAGCTTCCCGGCAGATCGATGCCCGGGATGTCCAGCTGCCGGTCGGCCCTGGCCCCGGTGGAGAAGATCACCGCGTCATAGTGGCGGCGCAGATCGGCCAACCGCAGATCCGTGCCGTAGTGGACATTGCCGATGAACCGCACGCTGTTCTCGTCACGGGAGAGCACCCGTCGCAGGGCCTTGATGATCTCCTTGATCCGCGGATGATCCGGGGCGACTCCGTAACGCACGAGTCCGTACGGGGCAGGCAACCGGTCGAATACGTCGACGCGCGCGTGCTCGTACTCCTTGGTCAGGATGTCGGCGGCGTAGATGCCGGCCGGGCCCGCGCCGATGACTGCTACCTGGATCTTCCTCATGCCAGCCCTTCTATTTAGGTAAGGCAAGCCTAAATAGAAGGTGCGGCCGTGTGAGGTCTTCCCTACGAGATCCCCGTCACGGTGCGGTGGCGCGCCGGACGTGCCCGGCGATGTGGTCGTAGACCTTCCTGGTGACGTCGACGTTGTTGCTCATGATGTTGTAGCCGTGGTCGACGTCGGGCACTTCGTAGTACTCGGCCAGGGCGCCGACCGCCTCGAGTTTCTCGGCGTATCGCCACGCCTCGTCGCGCAACCGGTCGTACTCGGCGGTGACGATCAGCGCCGGGGCGATGCCCTCGATTCCGTCGGCGTTCGCGCCCCAGGCCGGGGACGCCAGCCGATCGGTGCGACGGGCCCGATCGGGTATGTAGGCGGTGTCGAAGACCTCGCCCATCCACGGCTTCAACACGGCCTTGGCGCCCACCGGGGAGTGTTTGTCCTTGGTGGCGGTGACCAGATCCAGCGGTGGATAGTGCAGGACCTGTAGCGCGATCCGCGGTCCGCCGCCCTCCAGCGCCAGCCGCGCGGCCGCCGCGGACAAGCTGCCGCCCGCACTCTGCCCGCCCACACACAACCGGCCGCCGTCCCAGTCATGCTCGGGCTTGGAGACCCAGCTCAGTACGTCATAGATCTGTTCAGCCGGGGCGGGAAACCGACGGTGCGGGGCCAACAGGTAATCGACGTTGATCACAACGACATTCGCGTGTGCGGCGAGGAAACGACACCACGGGTCGTCCTGCTCCCGGTGTCCGACGACGAAACCTCCGCCGTGCACGTTCACGTACACCGCGGGCTTCCCCTCGCCGGCCGCCGGGTGATACACCGTGGCGGCAACGTCACCGTGACGGGTCGGGATCGTGATCAGCGTTGTGCGGCCAGGTATTTCGGGGAACCGAACGGCGCTCATGGGCCCCGGCCGCACTCCTACGGAGAACAATCGGGCCAGGGCATCAGCCAACATCGGTGTGGACAGTATGGACACGATTTCCTTCGCATGAGCGGTGAGTTCAATTGTTTCAACCGAGAGTGTCCGACGGATTCTCACCGAAAGTATGCCGATAGGCAGCCGCGAAACGCCCGGTATGGGCGAATCCCCAGCGAGCCGCGACGGCCTGCACCGTCGTTGTCGCCGGATCGGCGTTCAGCAGCTGGCGCCGGGCGAGGTCCAGACGCACCCGGCGCAGATATCCCATCGGCGAGACCTCGAGGTGGCGCCGGAACATGTATTGCAACGCGCGGGGCGTGACGTAAACCGCCTCGGCGATGTCGGCGAGGGCGATATCGCGGTCGGCGTTGGCTTCGATATAGGCGATGGCTCGCCGCAGCAGCGCCGGTTTCGCGTCGCGCCGATCGGTGGGACCGGGTTCGAGCCCGGCATTGGTCGGCATCGTGGAGACCACGGTCGCAGCCAGCATCGAGGCGGTCGTCGAGGCCAGCAGCGGCGGCACGGGACCACTCCTGCCCTGCACCACCGAGCGCACGTACTCGATCGCGACGGTGAGCTGGTACCCCGCCTGCGGCGATATCGGACGATGGCCGGTGAACCGCACGGGTCCGCCCGGTTCGCCGGGACCCGTCGTCGCGACGCGCCCCAGTAATCCGGTGTCGAACATCGTCAGGTCGTAGCCGGCCCGGCAGACCCGGCCCGAGTAGGGAAGTTCCGGCGGCGAGAACAACGTGACGTCTCCGGGCCCGAACACATCCTGCGGTTCGCCGATGAAGTTCTCCTCGATACGGCCGGAGTGCACTCGGCACAGGCAAATCCGGTTCAGCGGATCGGCGTCATACGACATGTGATAGTCGAGCTCGAGTTCGTCGAAACTGATGGACCCCAGCCACTTCCGGACGATGCGCGTCGTCGGGCGCTCCCCCGGGCCCCGGCCGATGGACATCTTCGTGTAGGCGCGCGCCAGGAAGTCCTCGGTTTCGCCGAGGTTCGTACTGGTGAAATCCAGATCTTCGTTCGCCGTCATCACGTTTCGCTCGAGGTGGACTCACTGGGGCGCGGTCGCAGCCCCAGAAAGCCATCCTACCTGCATCGCTTACGTTGTAAACGGCAACAGCGGGCCGATCAGCCGGAACCAGCCGTCGCGCCCGTGAGGCCCACGACGGGCAGGTGATGGTCCGCGAATACCTTCAGTAGCGGACGCAACGCACTCCCGGCCACCACGTGCCAGGCCGCGTGCCCTTGGTTGCACTCGTCGGCGAATGTCAACAGTTCGCGGAAGCCACTGACCGCCATGAAATCCACCGCGCGTAGATCCAGGACGAAGGGGGTCCCCGGCTGAATGAGCCGGCGGATCGCGGCGATCAATCGGTCCGCGTTGCAGATATCGATTTCCCCCTCGACCACCAGCACAGTGGCCGGGCCACGGATATGCGCCGAGACCCGCGCGCCGGCGCAGTCGACGACCGTGGTGTCGGAGGAACGGACCGGACGCAGCCGATCCGCGTAGTGAACTGCAGTCATGATGACACTCCATCGCCTAGCTACAAGGGAGCGAGGTGCGACCCTCGATCACGCGACTTCGGCTGTGTCCTCAACCGCATTGAGGCTATCGCGATCGCCGCAGGCGGGGATCGATTCGGATTCCGGCGCACGAGCCTTCGATAATTCGAAACGCGTTTAGCCACTGATATTTTCGACTCCAATGAGACGGCTCGGCGACTGATGAGGATTTCGTTGCCTGGATCGACCCACACCGCCGGATGTTCGTTTATTGACCCGCACGTTTGCGGCACCGTGTCACGGGCCATGTTCAGTCAATTATGTGAATCCGGCCACCCGCGGATGGCAAAGGCCCCGGAAAGTCCTGGACATCGGTCCAATCCCGATAAACGTGAACATGGCTCATGTCAGTGATGTGCGACGATTCAGACGTGGTCACCCACAAGCCACTACGGCGCCGCCAACCAGTACAGGAGCGCAGCAGACGACGCGTCGAGCGCATCCGGGCTGCGGCGCTCGAGCTGCTCGAGACTCAGGGAGTCGACGCCGTCACCACCCGGGCGATCGCCCACCGTGCCGAAGTTCCGGTCGCAACGGTGTATCAGTTCTTCCCGAACCGGGATGCGATCCTGCAGGAGATCGTCACCGACCACCTGGACCGCCGCGATGCCGAGGGCGCAGCAGTCCTGGCCGCGCTGGCGCCGACCAGCCTCGCCGAGGTCGCCCACGGCATCTTCGAATTCCACTACGAACACCTGCGGAACCATCCGCATCTGGTCAACTTGCACTACACCAGCCTGGCGAGTGGACAACTCGCCGATCCGCGAGTGCGCCGGGCCGAGTTCGCCACCGCGTTGCATGCCGGCCTGCTGCACTGGGGGCTGCTGCGAGAGGGCACCGATCCGCTGGTGACGATGGTCGCCGTCGAGATGGGTGATCGCCTGCTGGAGATGGCCTTTCACGCCGGCCCCGAGAAGGACCGCGCGATTCTCACCGAGGGCGAACAGGCGCTCACCCAGTACCTGCAGGCCTACGCCGCACCCACCGCCTGATCAAAGCCACCGGCGCGGAGTTGCTTGGCCAGCGCGAACCGGGTGAGCGTGCCGACGAACCGATCGAGTTGCGTAGGCCGGGCGCGCATCCGCGAACCGAAGGTCCATTGCCCATCACAGCGTTCGAGCACGAGCTCCTCCACCGGCTCGTCGAACACCGGGGTCGCCACGCCCGGCGAGCTCGCATCAGTCCAGTTTTCGACGATGTGCACCTGTAGGCGGTTGCCGTCGACCCGCCGGACCAGTAGCGACGTCGGCGTGGCCGACACGGCGACGGTGGTGGTTTCGAAGTCGCCGCCGATCCCGACCTGGACGACGTCGTCGACGAGCGGAACACTCAGCCAGGTGGTTCCGGGCCGGAGTTGGTCCAGCAGCCGGTCCAGACCGGCCGTCTGCAGGGACGACGAACACGCACGCATACCGTTAATGATTATCATTTTCATCAATTGCCCTCAACTTCTCGGGCAACTGCGCAGCTCAGCGGGTCAGCGGCGGGCCCCGCTGCCACCGACTTCGGCGGCCAGTGGCGGCGGCAACGGTGTCGTCGGTGTGGGCGACGCGGTGGCCGGGGCGGGAGCCGCGCCCGGACTCTTCACCGAGTCCTGTGTGGCGGGCGAACCGGGGCGGTGAAAGTCGATCATCGCCTCCTCCCGGATCACCTTCTCCCCCACACTGAGCACCAGTGACTTCGCCGTCACCAGGTATTCGATCCCGGCGTTGTCCACCCGGAACGCGCCGTCGTCGTTGCGCGTCGCGGGCACGATCAGCTTGGCGCCGTCGCGCAGCCGGACACCGCGGTACTCGTACTTGCCGCCCGCCACCGAACAGATCGCCACCCGCGAGGCGTCAGTGCTGCCGTACAGCACGGTGGCGTCCGCACTCGAACACCGGGCCGTCGAGTCGACGTACCCGCGGCCGTCACTGGCCGGCGCGGCCGACGCCGACGGAACACCCACCGCGAGCAACGTGACACCCGCCGTCACCGCAGCGGTGAGACAGCGACGCGGGGACCAGACACCAGACATCGGTTACCACTGAACCACGGCTTTGCTGCTTACGAGAGCGTCAACCCCGAGACAGCACCGAATCGTTAGGTCCCCGCAATACAACCGGTTCTGACGGGGAGAACACCCACGGGATCCGTCGGTAGCCCGCGGGCGGGTTCTAGGACGCCAGGCTGCGCATGGTCCTCACCACGAAGTCGTCCAGCAGGGCGTCGCGGGTGGGCCAGTCGTTGGTGGTGATCAGCAGGGCATAGAAACCGAGCAGGAAGAACACCGCGCTGTTCCACGGGCTGACGTCGGCGGCGACCTCACCTTGCTGCTGGGCCAGTTCGATCTCGCGCGCGACACCCGAGATCACAGGATGCTCCTGGCTGTCCGGCGCAGGGGGACGGGTCTGCGAGAAATGCAGGGCCAGAAAGTCTTTGAACAACACGCCACCAAGCCGTCGCTCCAGGCCGACGACGAGCCGCATCGACTCGCGCAGTCCGTCCTCCAGGGTGTGCGGCTTCTTGAGGAACTGCGTGTACAGCTTGGCGATACGTACCTCTTCGCGCTGCTCGAGTTCCAGCAGCACATGTTCCTTGGTGGGGAAGTGAAAGAAGAACGTGCCGTGTGCGACACCAGCCGCAGTGACGATCGTGCCCACATCCGCTTCGGCCATCCCGGCGCGCTTGAACTCGGCGATCGCCGCACCCATCAACCGCTCGCGCGTCTGTAGGCGCTTCGCCTCACGCGCGGACAGCCCGTCTGCCACAGCCATTCCATTCCTTCGCGTTGACCGGGCCCAACGCGCCCGACTCACCCGAATCTAACCCGTCGCCGCGTCACGCAAGATCTGTTGCAGCCGGTCCAACGGATCACCGGAGGTCGGGTCGAGTCGATTCGGGGGCTGGGTAGGCGCCGTCCCGACCGCCCCCGGCGGCAGTACCTGCGCTGCCGGTGGCGGGGGTGGCGGGTTCGGCGGCACGATGGCTCCGGCCGCACCGATCTTGCTGTTCAACCGCGCGGGGGCCCCGCTGTCGGCAAAGCAACCCGCAGGGGCACGGTCGATCACATCCCGTGCGGACAGGTAATGGCTCAGTGCCGTCCGGCCGTCGGCAGCCGCGGTGGCACGGTCACCGAGTGTTTCCCGCACCAGTTCCAGATTGATCCTCGCCGAACATGATTCAGCTCCGCTCAGACGGGCCACCGCGTCGGCGAAGTTCTGATCGGCCTCGACGAGCCGGTCCTCGAGAACAGCCAGTGCGCCCGCGGCGAAACTCGCCTTGCCGGGTTCGACGACATCCAGCATCTGGAGCCGGCTCACCTCGCTCGTCAGCGCCTCGGTGTCCCGGTCGGTGAAGCTGGCCGCCGCCGAATTACCGATCAGCACGACCGAGAGCAGTTTGACGATCGCGATGACGAGCACCAACGCGACCGGGGCCGAGTACACCAGTAGGCGGCGACGCACCGTGCTCATGACCGCAGCCCCATGTCGATCGGTTGGGTGCGACGGAATTCCCGCAGCACCAGATACAGCTCCACCAGGATCAGCAGGGCGGCCACGGCGGCGAACACCCAGTACAGCTCCACGGCGGTGGACACCGGTACGGCCGCGGCTGGCTGACTTCGGGTTTCGTTGCCGGGAAGCGTTTCGGTCAACGGCGTCGCGCCGGCACGCGACACGAACGGCACCCCGATCTGCTCGGCGACCCCGCGGAGCGCCTGCGCCCCGGCGTCGTCGTACCCCAGTACCGCGCCCCCGTCCACAGCATTCTCGGTCAGCTGGAATTCGCGTTGCGGTGCTTGCGATCCCGGCGCGCCCGCGCCGAGATAGAACACGAGGTTCTGGGCCCTCGGAAATTGTTGTACGGCGCTGATCAGCTGGTAGCGCAGAATGTTCGCGGCGGCGCCGACGTTGGCATCCGGAGCGTCCGATGCCTCAGGTGCGGCATCGGTCGCGGCCACCACAGGACGCAGGCTCCAGGTATCTGCGGACAGCGGCCAGTCCACCGACGGGCGGTCGGCGAAGGAGATCAGGGCGAAGCGTGCCTGAGGGTAGCGTTCGATCAGGGCCGTGATGTCGGCACGGGCCGCCGCGATCCGCTTCCCCGACATGTCCGGTGAACGGTCCAGCAACACAAAGATATTCGGGTCGCGATCGCCCGCCGGCCGAGGAACGGTGTCGTGCGTCCTCCCGGCGACGGGGCCGAGCGCGGCCACCAGCAGCAGCAAGCCGGCTGTGGTGAGCGCCGACCAGCGCCACACCGCTGCCCAGCCACCACCTTGCGCCCGGACCCGGCCGAAGCTGATCCCGCGGGCCACGAGCAGCACCACCGCGAGCACCCCGACCAGCAGCGGCGGCAGGATCGGTTCAAGCCTCATCGCCGCATCACCACCGGCCACCACCACAGCACCGCCATCGCCAGCAGCGCCAGCAACACCGGAACCCCCGGCGTTTCGGCCGACCGGACGTCCGCCGACTCGCCGGTCGATCCCGCTTTCGGCGGATGGTCCCGGATCTCGGCCAGATGCGAAGCGACGTCGGCCGATCCAAACGACCTGCCCCCGGTGGCGCGGACCAGTTCGCCGGCAGCGCCGTCGCCGGATCCGGGGGTGATCGCGTTGACCTGAACACCGGCCGTCACCGCCAGGTCCCTGAGCCGGTCCGTATCGAACAGCGGTGCCACGTCACCAGGTCGGGGCAGGGAATCAGGGCCCACATAGATCATCGACCGGCGCTGCGCGGACGGCTCGGAAAAGGACGGAAACCCGGTCAGACACATCGCCAGTACATCCTCGACGCTGGCGGTGTAGTCGACGTAGGACACCGGCGCGACGAACGGCCGCGCACCTTCCCGCTGCCCGAATGCGGCGAATTGTGCTGCGGCGTATTGGTAGTCCCGGGTCAGTGGAATGACCCGCCGGTTCGCCGAGGTCAACCCGACCCGTTCGGTGCCGTAAGAGCCGACCCGATCGGCGAAGTACTGCAGTGTGGCGCCGACCGCGGGATCGGTGAGCGGGCCGCCGACGCACACCATGATGTCCTCCGAAGTCGCAACCTGATTGGCACGGCTCCACGACGGCAGGCCGGTGGGGCGTGCCGCGATCAGCGCCGAGGCCGCGAAGGCGACCGTCAGTGTCACCATGGCGACGATGGCCGCAACGGTTCGCCGGCGCGCGGCGCGCACATACTCGGGCAACCGGGTCAGCCGCCGGGTATTGGCCAGCGGCAGCAATTCGTCCGGGTCGACCGACTGCTTCGGGAGCAGGGCCAGGCCCACGCACCCGGCAAGTGCGAGGCAACCGGCGGCCGCCACTGCCCACCAGATCAGGTCCATCCGCGGATCAACTCCTCGGTGGTGGTGCTGGCCGTGCCCGCGTCAAGCGTCGAACGGTGATTGAACTGAATGTCGGTGAGCTCTTCCAGGATCGGTGCCGCGGGCGCCGCGGCACTGTCCGCGATCGCGTCGACCTGCATGTACTGCGCCTGCACTCCGGTGGCGGCATGCAGGAATCCGCGCAGTTCCGCACTCAACGCGGCACCGGTGCCTGCCGCGCTGAGATCCCCGGCCCGGTAACGGTTTCCGATGTGCCGTACCGCGCGCGCCGACCGTCGGCGCAGCAGTTCGGCCCGCGCGGCACCGAGGACGGGCAGCTCCCGCACCGGTCGCCGCCGCGACGTCAGCACGAAAACCCCTCCGTACCAAGCGCACAGCAGCAGGATCAGGCCGATCGCGATCCACAGCCACACCGATGAATACGGCGTCGGTCCGATCACGTGCTGCAGCAGGTCATCCGGCACGGGCGTACACCCCGGTCATCGCGGTCAACGCCGCCCTGATCCGCACGCTCCCGGTCACCCGGGCATGCGGTATCCGCTGCCTGGTCAGGAATTCGGAAAGTTGCTCGCGCCGTTGCGCTTCTGCCTGCCGGTAGGCCTCGATGACGTGCTGGTCCAGACCGGTCAGGATGGGTCGCCCGTCGGCGACCTCGTAGCTGCGGCGGGCGTCGCGGTGTGCGCTCACCGCAGGCATGTCACTGACCAGGGCCCACAGCACGTCGTGGCGGGCGGTCAATGAACCAAGGACCTCGGCCAACCGATCGCTCATCTCGGGTTCGTCGGAAACGACGAAGATCAGCAGCCGGTGCCGGTAATGGCGGGCCACCCACTCGAGCTGTACCAGGATGTCGCTCGGACCGGGATGGTCGGTGGCGTGGTGGTGGAACCGGTGCAGCATGCTCTCGATGTGGGTCTCGCCGCGGCGCAGCCGGATGTCCACATTGCCGCGATGGTCGCCGAGCACCATCGCGATCTCGTCGGATCGGGGCAGCGTCATCAACCCGATCGCACCGATGAGGTGCTGGGCCACACTCCTTTTCACCTCACCCGACGGTGCGAGTGCGCAGCTGTTGCGCCCGGCGTCCGCGACCACCAGGACCTTGTGGTGCTTCTCGGAGACGAACCGCTTGATCAGGGTGTGCCCAGAGCGTGCGGTGGCCTTCCAGTCGATGTCGCGAACGTCGTCACCGGGCACGTAGGGCCGCAGCTCGTCGAATTCCAGGCTGCGGGTGTGCACCAGCGCGTAACGGCCGCCTTCGAGCAGCCCGCCGATGTCGCGGCCGGCATACGCCTTGGCGGAGTCCAGGTATCTGCCCATCGCGGTCTCACGGGACCTGCACCGCGCGCAGCACCGCATCGACGACCACGTCGGGGGTGATTCGGGCGGTGGCGGCTTCGAAACCGAGGATCAGCCGGTGCCGCAGCACGCGGTGGGCCAGGCGGGCGATGTCATCGGGCACCACGTGGTCCCGCCCGCGCAGCACCGCCAAGGCCCGTCCCGTCCGGCACAGGGCCAGCGTCGCTCGCGGGCTGGCGCCGTACTCGATCACCCGTGCCAGGTTGGCCGGCAGATGCTGTCCGGGTTCACGGGTGACCGCGACAAGGCGGCTGGCGTACTCGACCAGCGCGCGGTCGAGATACACGGACCGGACGATATCCTGCACTCGACGTATGTCGTCCATGGTGACGACGGGCACCGCCCGGTTGCCCCGGTCGTAGAGGCCTGCGTCCATCCGGGCCGCGATCTCCACCTCGTCCTCGATCGAGGGGTAGCCCACGATCTCCTTGAGCATGAAGCGGTCGGTCTGAGCCTCCGACAGCGGATAGGTGCCCTCCTGGTCGACCGGGTTCTGGGTGGCGATGACGAGAAACGGTTCGGGGATGGGATATTCGACGCCGGCGATCGTGGTCTGGCGTTCCTCCATCGCCTCCAGCATGGCGCTCTGGGTCTTGGCGCTGGAGCGGTTGATCTCGTCGAGCAGCACGATGTTGGCGTGTACCGGGCCCAGTTGGGTCGCGAACGAGTTGCTGGCCGCCTCGTAGATCTGGGTGCCGATGATGTCGCTGGGCAACAGGTCGGGTGTGCACTGGATGCGGCGGAAGCTGCCGTCGATGGACTCGGCCACCACGCGGGCGGCCGTGGTCTTGGCCAGCCCGGGCACGCTTTCCAGCAGCAGGTGTCCACCGGCGAGCAGCGCGACCAGCATCGACTCGCGCAAATGGTCCTGGCCGACCACCCGGGCCGAGAACGCCGAGGTCACCGCACCCACAATGCGCTGAGCTTCGGCGGCATCGCGCTGGTCAGCCTGCAATCGCGGTGCGGTCATGGATCCTCTCCGGTTCGGTCGTCCCCCTTCCCCAGACCCAGTCGATGTACCCAGACTTTGCCTTTCTCATGCCCCCGCGCTCACGGCCTGCGGCGACTACCGTCGAAAGACAGCCGAGACCGAGAGGGTGCTGAGAATGACGGACTACGGCCGCACGTTGCAGTTCGGGTTGTTCGTCACGCCCCGTGCCGACATGCTCGACAACACACTGAAGCTTGCCGCACTCGCTGACCAGCACATGGATTTCGTTGCCATCCAAGACCATCCCTACCAGGCCAAGTTCCTGGATTCATGGGCGCTGATGGCGACTGTGCTAGCCCGGACGCAACGGGTGAAGGTGGTTCCCGACGTCGCCAGCCTGCCACTACGGCCACCGGCGGTACTCGCCAAGACGGCGGCCAGCCTCGACGTCATATCGGGTGGGCGCTTCGAACTCGCCCTCGGCGCAGGCGCGTTCTGGCAAGCCATTGCGGCGATGGGGGGTCCGAACCGTACCGCCGGTGAGGCCGCACAAGCTCTGGAAGAAGCAGTCGAGGTGATCCGCCTGATGTGGTCGGATCAACGTTCGGTGCGATTCGAAGGAAAGCACTACAGCTTGTCCGGAGTGCACCCTGGACCGGCTCCCGCTCATGACATCCAGATCTGGCTCGGTGTCGGCGGGCCCCGCATGTTGCGTTTCCTGGGCGCCAAGGCCGACGGATGGGTGCCGTCGAACAGCTATTTTCCACCGGACAAACTACCGGCCATGCAGCGCCGGATCGACGATTCGGCACTCGCCGCCGGGCGGGACCCCGCGTCAATTGTGCGGGCCTACAACATCTTCGGTGCGGTAACCCATGCACGCGACGCCGAGTCCTTCAACGGGTCGGTTGCCCAGTGGACGAACGAATTGACCGCCCTGGCCGTGGAAACGGGAATGGACACGTTCCTGCTCGGCACCGCCGACGACGACGCGGCCCAGGCGGCGGTGTTCGCCAACGAGATTGTTCCCGCCGTACGCGAGACCGTCGCCCGTCATCGCGGAGATTAGCCCCAGCCCCCGGCCGGGTATGCGGGTCGTACGCCGCAAAGCGTGCGCTACAAGCGGAAGGAATTCCGATGGAGAACAAGGACCTCCCAACCCCCGAGACGGGGTTGTTGTTGACCCATTTCCTCACCGTCGCCGACGTGGCGCGGTCGCGCGCTTTCTACAGCGATGTGCTCGGTGGGGAGGTCGTGATGGACGAAGACCCGTGCATCGTCAAGCTGGCCAACGGCTGGCTGATCATGAACCCCGGCGGCGGACCCACACCCGACAAGCCGGACGTGACGCTGCACCCGCCGACCGACCCGCACACCGCGACCAGCTTCCTGAACATCCGGGTGGCCGACATCGAAGCGTGTTACCGAGAATGGAGCTCGAAAGGTGCCGAGTTCCTGAGCCCGCCCATCGACCGGCAAGCCGAGGTGCGTTGCTATATGCGCGATCCGGACGGCTACCTCATCGAGGTGGGACAGATGACGGGTCTGCTGAACGGTATTCACGCCGGGACGGGTTCGTCGACCTGACGGACCCGGACCCTTCCGGAGCGCCGGGGCCACCAGAACCAGCGTCCGAGCAGCACGGCGATCGGCGGGACCACGAAGGTCCGCACCACCAGGGTGTCGATCATCAGGCCGATGCCGATGGTGGAGCCCACCTGGGCGATGGTCACCACACTGGCGCCGAGCATCGCGAACATGGTCAGCCCGAACACGATCCCCGCGACGGTGACGACGCTGCCGGTACCGGCGAAGGCCCGGATCGTCGCGGTCCGGACGCCGGCCCGCGCCTCGTCACGCAGCCGCATCGCCAACAGCAGGTTGTAGTCCGCACCGACGGCGACCAGGGCGATGAAGGCCAGGGCGGGCACCGCCCAGTGCAGCGGCTGGCCGAACACGTACTGCCAGACGGAGACACTGGCTCCCAGCGCCGATGCGTAGGAGATGGTGACGGTGGCCAGCACCACGATCCCGGCGACCGGACTGCGCAGCATTCCCGCCACGATCACGAAGATCAGCACCAGCGTGGCGATCACGAGCAGGGTGAAGTCGTGTTGCACGTAGTCGATCAGCTCGGCGGTGGCAGTGCCGACACCGGTCAGGTCGACGACGCCGCTGGTGGCCAGTGGGGTGTCCTTGAGTGCCTCGGTAGCGGCGATGCGAATCTCGCCAGAGCGGTCCGCGCCGTCGCGGCCCCAGGACTCACCGTCACCGTAGACCAGCAATCGGGTGGCACGGCCATCCGGGGAGAACATCATGCCCATCACCCGGCGGTACTCCGGGTCGTCGAAAGTCCTTGGTGGCAGATAGAACCCGCCTTCGGAGCTGCCGTCGAAGTCGGTGCTCAGCTGCGACAGGTATCCGGTCATCTGTTGCATCTGCGGGCCGACGGACCCCAGGCTGGAGCGCAGGGTCGACGTGAGGCCGCGCAGCTGGGTCAGCGCCGAGCGCATGGTCGCCACCCCCTTGGCCGCACCGTCGAGTGAGTTCGTGGCGCTGGTGGCACCGTCTTTGAGCGCCCCCGCCCCACCGGCGAGGGTGCCGGTCGCACTCACCGCGTCGTCGAGGGGCGTGACGATTTTCTGAACTGCCGCGCAGATGGGGTTGGCCGCACAGTTGGGGTTTCCGGCGACGAATTGGCGCAGCGGGTCGGCGTATCCGGAAACCGACTGGAGGTTGCCCTGCAATCCGGACATGCCCGCCCCGATGTCCTGTGAGCCGGCCCCGACCCGGTTCAGGCCGTCGACGGCGCCGCTCAAGCCGCGTTGCATGCCGTCGAGGGCGGTGTCGAGTTGGCCGATGGTGGCCGTGACGGTGTCCACGGAGCTCATCCCGTCGAGCGCTGATTGCGCTGTGCCGTCGAGCTGTTCGCCGATCTGACCGGCCTGGTAGGTCAGGGTGCCCTGGCGCACCGGAGTCCCGGCCGGCCTGCTGGCCGATTGCACGGTGCGGACGCCGCGAACCTCCAGGATCTTTCGGGCGACCCGCTCGATCGTGATGAGCCCGGCTGGATTGCGCAGGTCGCGATCGGCCTCGATCGAGACGATCTCGGGTAGGAGCCGGTTGTCCGGGAACCGGTCGTGAACCGCCCGGTATCCGCGACTGGAGTCGGTGCCCGCCGGTTGTGCGGTCAGTTCCGCGAAGGAGATGTTGGCGCCGAGCAATGGCACCGCGCAGAAGATCAGCGCAGCGACGGCGACCACCAGGATGGGCCCCGGCCAGCGGGCCACGGCGGTGCCGATCCGGCGCCACCGGCGGCTGATCGCCGCGGCCCGCGGTTCCACCCAACCGCGCCGGCTGAACCAGCCGATCAACGCCGGGGTGAGGGTCAGGGCGCCCAGCATCGCCGCGAGAACACCTATCCCGCTGGGTATTCCGGCGCTGCGGAGGAAGCTCACCTTGGCGAAGGTCAGGCAGAACAACGCGGTGGCGATGGTCGCGGCGGAGCCGGCGATCACCGGGGCCACCCGCCGGTAGGCGTCGGCGAGCGCATCCGGTTGCGTCATCCCCGCGCGCCGGTTCTCGTGGTAACGGCCGAGCAGGAAGATGCCGTAGTCGGTTCCCGCGCCCAGCACCATCGCCGACATCAGCGCCACCGAGAACACCGACACCTCGATCACGCCGTGCTCGCCGAGCAGCGCGACCACCGGACGGGCGACCGCCAGGGACAGACCGACCGAGGCGAGCGGGACGGCGGCGGTGATCGGCGAGCGGTAGACGAACAGCAACAGGGCCGCGATCAACCCGACCGTCAGGACGGTGATCCTCGCCAATTGCGCGTCCAGCGCGGCGAATTCGTCGACCAGGCTGGGACCGGGGCCGGTGACGTGGACACGCAATCCAGCCGGGGCGTCAGACTCGTCGACCACAGTGCGCAGGGCGGCCACGGCGTCCGTCGCGGTCGTGCTGCCCAGTTGGCCGGAGAGCCGGGCCATCAGGTAGGCCGCCCGGTGGTCCCGGCTTTCGAAGACTCCTGCGGCGGCCGGGTCGTCCCACAGGTCCATGACCGATTCGACGCCGGGAGTGGCGGTGCGCAAGCGGTCGGCCAAGGTGCGGTAGTAGCCGCGGTCGAACTCCCCCAACGTTCGGTCCGCGTCGAGAACGACGTAGGCGATGTTGTTGCTGTCCGAATCCCCGAACAGCTCGCCCATCCGCTGCGCCGCCTGCGTCGCGCCGGAATCGGTCGGGAAGAACGCCCGGGACTGTTCCTTCACGACGTGTTCGAGCTGCGGCACCGCGACGTTGCCGAGGCCGGCCAGGACCAGCCACGCCGCCATGACCAGGAGTGCATACCGACTGACCGCCCGGGCAATGGTCTCCAACATGGCTCCCCCGCCATCCATAACAATGTTATTGGCAGGTATAACATTGTTATGGCAGCATGTCCAGGACGATGTCCAGCATGGGAATTCGCGAAAGCCTGATCGAGGAGAGCCTGCAGGTCCTCGAGGAGAGTGGACCTGAGGCACTCAGCGCCCGCATGCTGGCCAAGCGGATCGGCGCCTCGACAATGGCGGTGTACACGCACTTCGAGGGCATGCCCGGCCTCTACGAGGCCCTGGTGCGGGAGTCCTACGTCCGCTTCGGCGAACACCTGAGCCGACGGCCCGACACCGACGACCCCGTGGCAGACCTACTCGCCTCCGGCCTCGCCTACCGCGAATACGCACTGACCTACCCGCAGCGCTACCGGCTGATGTTCGGCATCACCTCGCCGTCCATCACGCTACCGATCGGCCGCGATCTCACCGTCGACGGCAACCCGGCGGACCTGTCCGAGATCAACTCGGTCTTCGCGCAGATCCCGGCATTCGTGCAGCGCTGCATGGACACCGGCGCCATCGACGTAGGCGATCCGGTGGCCGTGGCCGCCCAGATCTGGACGATGATGCACGGCTACGTCCTGGCCGAGATCATCGGTGTCTTCGGTGCCGACGGCGCGGGAGTCTCGCGGGTGCTCGCACCCCACATCACCAATCTCCTGGTCGGCCTCGGCGGTGACCGCGAACGGATCCAGCAGTCGTTTCAGCGACTGGAACCGCCTGCGACGCCACCGCGCCCGGCACCACCGGCGACCGCCACCGTCCGGCGCGGGCGCCGTACCCGTAACCCTTAGCCGGCCCACCCGCCGGGCCCACCCCAAACCAGCGCGGCCGTGGCAACAATGGTGTGGTGGCGCAGAGCTGGGAAGGTTTCGACCGGTTGATCGAGCTGATCGATTACCCGATGTTCGTCGTGACGGCACAGGGCGAGGACGGGCCGGCGGGTTGTCTGGTCGGTTTCACCACGCAGGCGAGCATCGACCCGCCCCGGTTCCTGGTCGGAATTTCGAAGGCGAACCACACCTTCGCCGTCGCGGAAGCCGCCACGCATCTGGGTGTGCACCTACTGGTCCGTGACGACCTCGAGCTGGCCCGCTGGTTCGGCGGCCAGACCGGTGACGAGGTCGACAAGTTCGCCACGTGCAGTTGGCATGCCGGCCCCGCCGGAGTACCCATCCTCGATGCCTCACCCGCCTGGTTCGTCGGCGCCATCCTCGACCGGTTCGATCTCGGTGACCATGTCGGCTACCTGTTGAATCCGGTTGACGGCCAAACGCCGGGCGAACCGCGGCGCTGGGTCAGCCTCAGCGACGTGTCCGACCTCAAGCCCGGACACGACGCCTGAGCGTCACTTCCAGGCGAAAACCGGCTGCTCGAGTTCGTCGACCGGATCCGTGCGGCCCTCCAGGGCCAACCACCGCAACTGCAGCAGCACCGCACCGGTCGGCGCGTGGATCAGGTCGTTGCCCAACGGAATCTGCACTACCGGGCGCGGGCTCTCCGGGATCGTGATGAACCGCGGCGAATCCTCGCGCTGCAGCTGGTGCAGGCCCACGCGGTACGCCGCCACCACCTCGTCGGGAGACGGCCGTAGATCCAGCCGGCCGCCGCCCCAGACCACCACCGGGGTGATGACATAGCCGGAGCGGGTCGGGTAGTCGTCGAGCAGTCCCAGCACCGACGAGTCCGACAGGCTCACCCCGACCTCTTCGTCCAGTTCCCGCAGCGCGGCCTCGACCGCATTTTCACCAGGGTCGAGCCGGCCGCCGGGCAGCGCCCACTGCGCGGCGTGCGACGACAACCGAGATGTCCTGCGACACAACAGAAAAGCTGCCCCACCCGACACATCCACCATGCGGCCGTCCAGCCCGGGCTCCGGCATCGGCCGGCCGCCGATCCACTCGTCGACCGGAGCCGGATCCACCCGGTCCTCACCGAGTTCGGAATCGACCAGCACCACCGCGACCGCCGCGTGCCGCTTCGTCGGGTCGGTCACAGCGCGGCGCTCGTGCCCCGCCAGATGCGCACCGATGCGTTCCCGCAGGGCTTCGTCATAGGCGATCGTCACCGCTCGACCATATGCGGGCACGCCGAGGACCCGACGCCGAGGTGACGCCCGCTACTGGTCCGGCTTGCGCGTCTGCTGATACAGCGCGAGTTTCCAGGCACCGTCGACCCGGTGGTACACGCTGGACATGGCGCCGACGAAGGCAGGCTCCTCCCCGTCGCGATAGGCCGTACCCGTGTAGACCAGGGCGGCACTGTCGTCGTCGAGCACGATGAGCCGCACCCCGCTGATCTCATAGGCACGCCAGGGCGGCGACTCCGAGAGTGCGCTGACGACGGTGTTGCGGTCCATCACCATGCCGTTGGCGAGGACCATCACCGCGTCGGGCAGCATCAGCTCGCCGTAGAAGTCGGCGCCGGTCGACTCGCACAGCGAGTCCCACCCGGCACGTTCGATATGCAGGAGTTCGTCGACAACTTGGCTGGTCACTGCTAGGTGATACCCGTTACTCGGACCTGGCATGCCTGGGCATCACTGTTAAAACAGTGGTAGAAGTGACGTGTGGGTGTCCGTCAGGTATCGGCCCTCGCGGGCATCGCAGCAGTGACTGCGGCCGCCGCGCTGGGCACGATCGCGACGCCCATCGCAATGCCTTCCGCCTCGGCCGCACCCGACTGTCCCGACATCGAGGTCGTCTTCGCCCGCGGCACCGACGAACCCGCCGGTATCGGCAATGTCGGCAAGGCGTTTGTCGACACGCTGCGCCCGATGGTCAAGGGCTCGTCGATCGGCACTTACGCGGTGCAGTACCCCGCGTCGTGGGACTTCATGAAAGCCGCGGCCGGCGCCACCGACATGAGCAAGCGTGTCCAGGCCACCGCGGCCCGGTGCCCCAAGACCAAGATCGTGATGGGCGGTTATTCACAGGGCGCGGCCGTCGTCGACGTGGTGGCCACCTCGCCGATCGCCGGTCTCGGTTACAGCGCCCCACTGCCCGCCGCGGTCGTCCCGCGCATCGCGTCGGTGGTGGTCTTCGGCAACCCGTCGGCGCGACTCGGTCAGCCGCTGACCCGGATGAGCCCGGACTTCGGCGCCAGGACCGCGGACCTGTGCAACACCAACGACCCGATCTGTTCGCTCGGCCGGGACTGGAATGCGCACATCACCTATCCGAAATCGGGCCTGATCAAGCTTGCCGCGCAGTGGGTCACGCGTCACGTCCAGCCGCCGCCTCCAGCGCCGGCTGCTCGGCGCTGAGCACCGGATAGAGCCGGTGGGTCCCCGGGAGACCCTTCAGCTCCACTTCCCGCGCCGCACCCAGGGCGATGTCGTCGAGATGTCTGACCGCATCCCCGACCGGTTCGCTGACCAGGATCTCGCCGCCGTCGGCCTGTCCGGCGACCCGCGCCGCCATCGCCACGTCGAGCCCGAACAGATCGTCGCCGCGGCGCACCGACGTGCCCATGTGCACACCGATGCGCACCCGGATCGCCTGCCAGCGCTGGGGGTTCTCCGCGAGCGCGCGCTGCACGTCGGTGGCGAACCGCACCGCGTTCTCCGGGTCGGCGAACGCGATCATGAACCCGTCGCCCTGGGTCTTGACCACATGACCGCCATGCTTGTCGACCCGCGCCTGAACGAGCTTGTTGTGCTTCTCCAGCAGCTTCACCCAGGCCCGGTCACCCATCGCGGCGTTGTATTCGGTCGAGCCCTCGATGTCGGAGAAGACGATGACGACGCGCCCGTCAGCGGTCAGCCGGGCCAGGTCCGGGCGCTCCACCTGAGCCCATCCGGCCAGATCCTCGATCGAGTTGCGCACCGTCGCGCCGAGTCCCTTGTTGATCAGCATGTCCGCGGTCTGAAAGACCGTCTTGATCGCCAGGGGTGCCACACCTCGACGACGCTTCCGCCGACGGTCCTCGTCCTCGAGCTTCATGCGCTCGATCTCACGACGGGCGTTCTTCAGCTGACGCCGGCTCACGATGAACAGCACCAGGAACGTGACGAACGCCGCGAACAGCACGACGACGACCACCAGCAGGACGGATTCAAGAGTGGTCGGCATCGGCACCCGCTGATTATCGCCGCATGTCACATTTCGTGGATTCGCGGTGTCTTGAGGGGGTAATCACCAACGACATAGGAGTGCACCATGGATGCTCGTTTGAACCTGTTCGAGAACCGGACCGCCACCAAGATGCTCAAGTACGTCACCTCGGCGGGCAGGGTGATCACCGACTCCGCGCTCCCCGAGGCAACGCAGCAACTGGTGGCACTGCGCGCCAGCCAGATCAACGGCTGTGGCTTCTGCACCGACATGCACACCAAGGACGCCGCTGCCGCCGGGGAGACCCAGCAGCGCCTGCACCTGGTCGCGGCCTGGCGGGAGGCGACGGTGTTCACCGAGGCCGAGCGCGCCGCGCTGGAGCTGACCGAGCAGGGCACCCGGATCGCCGACGCGGCGGGCGGGGTCAGCGACGAGGTGTGGGCGAATGCGGTCAAGCACTACGACGAGGATCAGCTGGCCGCGCTGGTGTGCCTGATCGCCTTCATGAACACCGTCAACCGCCTGAACGTGATCGTTCAGATGCCCGCCGGGGACTACCAGCCAGGGCAGTTCGGATAACTGCGGCCGACCGGGACGATCGTCGGCAGGGGTGGACTGGCACGCTGGTCACCAAGATGACCACTCCCCTGCTCGACGATCCGAACGACCTCTCGGCACTGCAAACCAAGGGCGGTGACGCCGACGCTCTGTTCACCGACTTCGCCGCCTGGGCCGAGGCCAACGGCACCACGCTCTACCCCGCGCAGGAGGAGGCGCTGATCGAACTGGTCAGCGGAGCGAACGTGATCCTCGCGACGCCGACCGGTTCCGGTAAATCCCTGGTGGCCACCGGGGCGATCTATGCCGCGCTTGCCGCTGACCGCGTCAGCTTCTACACGGCCCCGATCAAGGCACTGGTCAGTGAGAAGTTCTTCGCGCTGTGCGATGTGTTCGGGGCCGACAACGTCGGCATGCTGACCGGGGACGCGTCGGTTAACGCCGACGCGCCGATCATCGCCTGCACCGCCGAGATCCTGGCCAATCTCGCGCTGCGCGAGGGTGCCGACGCCGATATCGGCCTGGTGGTGATGGACGAGTTCCACTTCTACGGCGACCCCGACCGCGGCTGGGCCTGGCAGGTGCCACTGCTCGAACTTCCCAATGCCCAGTTCCTGCTGATGTCGGCGACGTTGGGTGACGTCGAATTCCTGCGCAAGGATCTGACCCGGCGCACCGGGCGGGAGACGGCCCTCGTGGCCGGGGCGCAACGGCCGGTGCCGCTGTTCTTCTCGTATGCCACCACGCCGATGCACGAGACCATCGCCGAGTTGCTCGCCACCTTGCAGGCACCGATCTACGTCGTGCACTTCACCCAGGCCTCCGCGCTGGAGCGGGCGCAGGCTCTGATGAGCGTCAACGTCAGCACCAAGGAGGAGAAGGCCGCGATCGCCGAGATGATCGGCGGTTTCCGGTTTTCCACGACGTTCGGGACCACGCTGTCCCGGCTGGTACGCCACGGCATCGGCGTCCACCACGCCGGCATGCTGCCCAAATACCGCCGGCTGGTGGAACAGTTGGCCCAGGCCGGGTTGCTCAAGGTGATCTGCGGTACCGACACCCTCGGCGTCGGGATCAACGTGCCGATCCGCACCGTCGTGTTCTCCGCGCTGTCCAAATACGACGGCACCCGGATGCGGCTGCTCAACGCCCGCGAGTTCCACCAGATCGCCGGGCGCGCCGGCCGCGCCGGATACGACACCGCGGGCACCGTCGTCGTGCAGGCACCCGACCACGAGGTCGAGAACATCAAGCAGTTCGCCAAGGTGGCCGACGATCCGAAGAAGCGCCGAAAGCTGGTGCGGCGCAAGGCGCCAGAGGGCATGGTGCCGTGGGGTGAGAACACCATGACCCGACTGATCGACGCTGCGCCCGAAGCGTTGACCAGCAACATGAGGGTCTCCACCGCGATGATCCTCGACGTGGTCGACCGTCCGGGCGACCCGTTCGTGGCGATGCGGCGGCTGCTCACCGACAACCACGAGCCGCGCAAGCGTCAGCTGAAGCACATCCGGGAGGCGGTCGGCATCGCCCGCTCGCTGCTGCAGGCCGGAGTCATCGAGCGGCTCGACGAACCCGAACCCGACGGGCGGCGGTACCGGCTGACAGTCGACCTACCTCCGGACTTCGCGCTGAACCAACCGCTGTCGACCTTCGCGCTGGCCGCGGTGGACGTGCTGGATCCCGACGCGGAAGATCCAGCAAGCTATGCCTTGAATGTCATTTCGGTGATCGAGGCCACCCTGGAAGACCCCCGCCAGATCCTGTCCGCACAGCTGAACAAAGCCAGGGGCGAAGCGGTGGCCGAGATGAAGGCCGAGGGCATCGAGTACGACGAACGGATCGAACTGCTCGACGAGGTCACCTATCCCAAGCCGTTGGCCGAACTGCTGGAACACACCTACGAGGTCTACCGACAGACCAATCCGTGGGCGGCCGACGGGCACCTGTCACCGAAGTCGGTGGTACGTGAGATGTGGGAGCGGGCCCTGACCTTCCGCGAGTACATCAGCGTCTATGGGCTGACCCGCTCCGAAGGAGCGGTGCTGCGCTACCTGTCTGATGCGTTCAAGGCGCTGCGCTCCGGTGTGCCCGCGTCAGCCCGGACCGAGCAATTGGCCGACATCGTCGAGTGGCTCGGCGAATTGGTGCGCCAGGTGGATTCGAGCCTGCTCGACGAATGGGAACAGCTGACGAGCCCGGACCAGCCACACGACGCTCCGGTGGCGGTGCCGGCCCGGCCACGCCCGCTGACCGGCAACGAGCGGGCGTTCACCGCGATGGTGCGTAACGCATTGTTCCGTCGGGTGGAGTTGTTCGCGCGGGCCCGCTGGGACGAGCTCGGTGCGCTGGACGCGTCATCCGGGTGGACGGCCGAACGCTGGGCCGAAGCGGGCGAGGAGTACTTCGACGAGCACGCCGAGGTGGGCACCGGAGCCGACGCCCGTGGCCCGGCGTTGCTGATCTTCGACCGGCAGCCGCAGGTGTGGCGCGTACGACAGATCCTCGAAGATCCTGCCGGAGATCACGATTGGGGCTTCGACGTGGAAGTCGACCTGGCCGCGAGCGACGAAGAGGGTGCCGCGGTGCTGCGTATCGTGGATGCCGGCCGGATGGGATAGGAACGAGTGACTGAACCGTGCCCTTTCCAGGTTATCGCGGACCCAGGGCCTTGCGGCAAGGCCCCGGTGATGGCGCACAATCGCTGGCCGGAGCAAGCCACGGAGGAACAGGGAGCACGTGCCAGCTGACGATCACGATGTCGAAGTGCAGTCCGAACAGACCTATGTCGACGGGCTCTATGCCCGCCTGGACGCCGAGCGCATCCGGGTGCGTGACCGCTACCGCACCGCGCTGCGCGAGCACGGCGGCTCCGCGGTGGAACGCGACGCCGAGGTGCGAGCATTGGCCAAGGAAGCCAACCGGCTCGACGTGGCCGACAACGGCCTGTGCTTCGGACGGCTGGAAACCGTTGCCGGAGAACATCTCTACGTCGGGCGCCTCGGCATCTTCGATCGCGAGGACGACTACGAGCCGTTGCTGCTGGACTGGCGGGCACCGCTGGCCCGGCCGTTCTACACCGCGACCGGGGCCAACCCGGAGAACATGCGCCGGCGGCGCCAGTTCCGCACCCTGGGTCGGCGGGTGCTCGACTTCACCGACGAGGTGCTGGGCCGGCCCACCGCGGGCGACGAAGGTGACGAGGACGCCGCATTGCTGGCCGCGGTGAACGCCCCGCGCGGTGAGGGTATGCGCGACATCATCGCCACGATCCAGTCCGAACAGGACGAGGTCATCCGCAACGAACACACCGGCGTGCTGGTGGTCGAGGGCGGCCCGGGCACCGGGAAGACGGTGGTGGCGCTGCACCGGGTGGCCTACCTGCTCTACACCCACCGGGAGCGGATCGAACGGCACGGCGTGCTCGTCGTCGGGCCCAACGAGGCGTTCCTGGACCACATCGGTCGGGTGCTGCCCTCACTGGGTGAGTCCGACGCGGTGTTCATGACGCCCGGCGACCTGGCTCCCGGCCTGCACGTCACCGCCGAGGACGCGCCCGAGGTGGCCGCGATCAAGGGCTCGTTGAAGATCCTGGACGTGCTGGCCGCCGCGGTGGCCGACCGCCAGGAGGTCCCCGACGAGCCGATCTACATCGAACTGCCCGATGTCACCGTCCGCATCGACGCCGAAACCGCGCAGTGGGCCATCGAGGAGGCCCGCGAAACCGGCCTGCCGCACAACGAGGCGCGCACGACGTTCCGCGACATCGTCACCTACGTCCTCACCGAACGTGCCGTCGCGCGTATCGGCAAGGGCTGGTTGAGCCGTCAGGACAAGGCGGCATGGGAGGAGCTGCGGGCCAGCGTGGTCAGCGAGCTCGACGAGAACGCCGCGTTCGCCGCGGCACTCGACCGACTCTGGCCGATCCTGACCCCGGAGACCCTGCTGGCCCCGCTGTATTCGTCGGCCGAGAGGTTGGCTGCGGCCGGCGCCGACCCCCGATTGTTGCGTACCGACGGCAGCGCCTGGACCGTCTCGGACGTGCCGTTGCTCGACGAGCTGGTCGACCTCCTGGGCCGGGACAAGGCGGGCGAGGAAGCCGCCGAACGCGAACGGCGTGAGGAAGCCGCCTACGCCGCGGGCGTGCTCGATCTGATGATCGCCCGTGAGGATCTGATGGACGACGAGGACCACCTGCTGGCCAGCGACCTCATCGACGCCGAGGACCTGGCCGACCGGTTCCTCGAACGCGACACCCGCGAACTCGCCGAACGCGCTGCAGCCGACCGGGATTGGACCTACGGTCATGTTGTGGTCGACGAAGCCCAGGAACTGTCCGAGATGGACTGGCGGGTGTTGATGCGTCGTTGTCCACGCCGGTCCTTCACGGTGGTCGGCGACCTGGCTCAGCGCCGCTCGGCCGCCGGCGCCCGGACCTGGGACACGATGCTCCAGCCGTACGTGCCGGGCCGGTGGATCTACCGGACGCTGTCGGTCAACTACCGGACCCCGGCCGAGATCATGGCGGTGGCGAAAGCGGTGCTCGCCGAGTTCGCGCCCGGCGTGAAACCGCCGGAGTCCGTCCGGTCCTGCGGTGTGCAGCCGTGGGCCAAGCAGCTGACCGCCGCTGAAATCCCCTCAGCTGTCGAGGAATTCGTGCGGGAGGAAGCCACCCGCGAGGGCACGTGTGTGGTGATCGGCCCGCCGGGCGTGCCCGGTGCGGTGGCACCGTCGGAAACCAAGGGCCTTGAGTTCGACGCGGTGCTCGTGGTGGAGCCGGCCCACATCCTGGCCGATGGCGATCGCGGCGCCGCCGAATTGTATGTCGCCCTCACCCGGGCGACGCAGCGCCTCGGCGTGCTGCACACCGAACCGCTACCCGACGCGCTGAACGGACTCGCCCATGCCTGATGCCCCAGCTTCGGAATCGACCAGCTGCGCGATCGCGGGCGGCGGCCCCGCCGGGATGATGCTCGGGCTGATCCTGGCCCGGTGCGGAGTGCCGGTCACCGTCATGGAGAAGCACGCCGACTTCCTGCGCGACTTCCGCGGCGACACCGTGCATCCGAGCACCATGCGCATGCTGGACGAGCTGGGCCTCTTCGGAGAGTTCGACAAGATCGGCTACAGCAAGGTGGAAAAGGGCGAGTTCACGGTCGACGGCGAGCCGGTGACGCTCCTCGACTTCCGTCGGCTGCGCCAACCTCACCCCTACGTGGCGATGGTGCCGCAGTGGGACTTCCTCGACCTGCTGGCCGATGCGGGCAGAGCGGAACCCAACTTCACCCTTCGCATGCAGACCGAGGTGACCGGACTACTCCGGGAAGGTGAGCGCATCACCGGGGTCCGCTACACCAGTCCGGACGGCGACGGGGAACTGCGCGCCGAGCTCACCGTGGCCTGCGACGGGCGCACGTCGCTGGTCCGGCGGGAGGCCGGACTCAACACCCGGAACTACCCGGTGCCCTTCGACGTGTGGTGGTTCCGCCTGCCGCGCACCGAAGACGGCCAATACTCACTGATCCCGCGGACCGCGCCCGGACGGGCGTTGATCATGATTCCCCGCACCGGCTACTTCCAGGTCGCCTACCTGATCCCGAAGGGCAGCGACGCCGGACTCCGGGCCCGCGGCCTGGACGCCTTCCACGCCGAACTCGCCGAGCTCATTCCCGAAGCCGATCCCGGCGCACTCACCTCCTGGGAGGACGTCAAGCATCTCGACGTCCAACTCAACCGTCTGCCGCGGTGGCACCGCGAGGGGCTGCTGTGCATCGGCGACGCCGCCCACGCCATGTCGCCGGTCGGCGGCGTCGGCATCAATGTCGCCATCCAGGACGCCGCCGCGGCCGCCCGCCTGCTGTACCAGCCGCTACGGGAGCATCGCGTCACCGAGTCCGACCTGGCCGGCGTGCAGCGCCGGCGCACGCTGGCCACCGTCATCACCCAAGGCTTCCAACGGATCCTGCATCGCCTGGTGATTGCGCCCGTCATGGCCGGCGCCGACATCGCCCCACCCGGAGCACTGCTGAACATCGTGCAACGGTTCCCCCAACTCACCACGATTCCGGCGTACCTGGTCGGTACCGGGGTGCGTCCCGAGCACATCGCCGCACCGGCGCGCCGATAGGTGTGGCGTGGGGGGAAAACAGAATCCCGATCAACGCCGACGCGAATTGTGCGACGCGGCAATCACTCTGCTGGCCCGCGAGGGCGTCAAAGGCGTCACCCATCTGAAGGTTGACCGCAAAGCCGGGGTACCGGACGGCACCACGTCGTTCTACTTCCGCACCAGCGCGGCCTTGATGCGAGCGGCGGCCAACCGCATCGCCGATCTGGACCTGGCCGATCTGACCGCGGCCACAGGTTCCGGTGCGCACGGTGATGTACGCGGTCTGGCGCGGCTGGTCATCCGGTCGAGTACCGGTGCGCGTCTGGTCCGGAGCAAGGCCCGTTACGAGCTGGTCATGCCCTCGAGCCGCGACGCCAGTCTGGCCGAGGCGTTCAGCCACAACCAGCAGCGGTTCTTCGAACTACACCGCAACGTTGTGGTGGCGCTCTGCCCGGCCGACACAGACCCGGGTCTGATCGACGAAAAAGCTTATGTGCTGCTGACTTTCATCAGCGGTCTGATGCTGGCCCTGGCCCGCGGCGACCGCACCATCAACTCCGACGAGGAACTCCACGACATCATCGCCGCGATCGTCGCCGCCGCTCCGGCCGCCTCACATCGCGAAGGAGTAGCCGCCGTTGACCGGTAGCGTCTGGCCGGTGATCCACGAGCCGTGGTCGCTGGCCAGCAGCACCGTCAGATAGGCCACGTCCTCGGGCAGCCCGGGCCTGCGGATCGGGTAGCGCGACAGGATCGCCTTGGCCTGTGGGGAATCGGCCATCTCGGCCCACAGCGGTTCGGTGAGCGGGGTTCGCATGGTGCCCAGCGCGATGTTGTTGGCGGTGACGCCGTAGCGGCCGTTCTCCAGCGCGATCGACCGCGTCAAGCCCGCGGCACCGGCCTTGGCGGCCGCATAGACCGCGCCGCCGGCGTCCCCCGTCCGGCCCGCATCCGAGACGATCGTCACGACCCGGCCCCACTGCCGCTCCACCATCGCCGGCAGCACAGCCCGCGTGCAATTCAGCACGCCATACAGATTCACCTGCAGGAACGGGTCCCAGTCTGCAGGTGAGGTTTCCGCGAACGGCATCCGAGCGGCGAATCCCTCGGCCCCGGCATTACCCGCGTTGTTCACCAGTACATCGACCGGACCGGCCTCTTCGATCGCCTCGGTGACCGTTCGATAGTCGGTGACGTCGAACGGCACCGCCAGCGCGTCACCGCCCGCTTCCTGCAGCTCTGCGACCACCGCCTCGGCCCGGTCGCCCCGGAGGTCGTTGACCAGCACGGTGGCGCCGGCGGCCGCGAAGGCATCGGCCAGGCCCCGGCCGACTCCCTGTCCGGCACCGGTGATCAGCACGCGTCGGCCCGACAGATCGAATTGCAGCGTCATCGTCGGTGTCTCCTGAGGGTTCGGCGCTCCGGACAAAAGTGTTCAAGTCTCTATACCAGTAGAGACTTGAGGGCTGTTCCGGCGGGGCCGCGCACCATAACCTGGAAGCGTTCAGCCATAGGAGGGCACTGATGAGCGACCACGACGTACGGATGATCATCCTGTCGACCGACGACCTGGATGAGTCGATCCGCTTCTACAGCGAGACCCTGGGAATGCCACTGAAGTTCCGCGATGGCGCACACTTCGCCGCGCTCGACGGTGGATCGCTCACCCTCGCCCTCGCCACGTCGGTGGACCACCCGATCCCCGGTCAGGTCGTCGTCGGGATCAAGACCGCCGACGTCGACGGCGCGGCCAAGGCCATCGAAGCCAGCGGCGGCGGAATCATCAAGCACCCGTACGACGATGCCCACGAGCGTCGGGCCGTGGTCTACGACAACAAGGGCAACGGCCTGGTCTTCTACAGCCCTCTGAACCGCTAGCCCGCCGAAGCCGCAGCGGCGAGCAGGGTTTCGGCCAGAAGTGCTGCGGCGGGCGTCATGCGCTCGGCCGGCGGTGCGGCAAGATAGACCTGCCATACCGCCGGGTCCCGCAATGCCACAGCTCGCAGATCACCGAAGCGCCGCGCCTCGGACACGGGCATGAAGGACGTGCCGAGACCATTGCCGACGAGTTCGGCGATCGCGGCGAATCCGGCGGGCACCTCGTACTGCGTCTGGGGTTGCACACCGGCGCGGTGGAACGCCTCGTCCATCAGGCGCCGCAGCCCGAATTCGGGCGGGAAACCGACGAGATCCTCACCGGCCAGGTCACCGAGATCGAGGCGGCGACGGCGCGCCAGCTCATGGTCGTCACGGCAGACGAAGACCATCGGCTCCTCGAACAGCAGCTTCAAGTCGAGCTGCGCCGGGAAGCGGTTGGGCAGCGACACCAGCGCCAGGTCCAGCGAGCCCTCGAGCAGCGCGGCAAGATAGGCCGACGCGCCGGACTGGCTCAGCCTCAACCGCAGCCGGACATGCGGGTGGGCCCGGTGAAAATCGCCGAGGGCGCGGGCGACGTCTACCGGCCCATAGGAAATGAGCGAACCGAATTCGACTGTGCCCATGAGTGATCCACGAAACTGGGCGGCGGATTCAGCCGCTGCCCTGGCTGCGTGCAGAACCTCGTGGGCATGAGCCGAGAAGGCCTCCCCCGCGGCGGTCAGACTGATCCGCTGCCGCGACCGGTCGAACAATGCCACCCCGAGTTCACGTTCCAATTTCGCGATCGACGTCGACAACGCCGACTGCACGACGTGCGCGCGTTCGGCGGCTCGGGTGAAGCTCATCTCACCGGCCACCGCAATGAAGTGTTCGATCTGACGTAACTCCACCGTGTCAGCCTATCTATCCAGTCGATAGGGGTCATCAGATTCAATCGTTGGACTTGATGGCCAGGCGAGGGTGAGATGAATACCGACGAGCCCGCGAGAAGGAGCAGCAACGGTGAACGGTTTGAGCAGAAGAAATTTCGGCTTCCTCACGGCGGCCGCTGCCGGCGCGGCCACATTGGCGGCCTGCGGCACGTCGTCCACTCCCGCCCCGACTGCCCCAGCCGGCGCCCCGTCGAAACCGTCACACCCCATGAACCCGGTCAAGCAGATCGACGCCGGTGACCTCAACGTGGGCTACACGGAGGCCGGTCCGGCTGACGGTCTCCCGGTGATCCTGCTGCACGGCTGGCCCTACGACATCCACAGCTACGCCGACGCCTCGGCGCTGCTCGCCGAGCAGGGCTTCCGCGTGATCGTGCCCCATCTGCGCGGCTTCGGCTCGACCCGGTTCCGCTCGACGGACACCATCCGCAACGGCCAGCAGGCCGCTCTCGCGCAGGACGTCATCGCGCTGATGGACGCGCTGAACATCCCCAAGGCCGTGCTCGGCGGATACGACTGGGGCGGGCGCACCGCCAACAACGTTGCCGCACTGTGGCCGCAGCGCTGTGCGGGACTCGTCGCCGTCAGCGGCTACATCACGGTCAACCTGGCCGCCAACCTCAAGCCGCTGGCGCCCGACGCCGAGCTGGGGTGGTGGTACCAGTACTACTTCGCGACCCCGCGCGGTGAACTCGGCTACCGCGAGAACACCAAGGAGTTCAACCGGCTGATCTGGACCAAGGCCTCACCGCTGTGGCACTTCGACGACGCCACCTACGATCTGTCCGCCGCCGCGTTCGACAATCCCGACCACGTCGCGATCGTGGTGCACAACTACCGGTGGCGGCTCAGCCTGGCTCCCGGCGAAGCGCGCTACGACGCCGACGAAGCCCGGTTGGCCGGCAAGCCCCCGGTCACCGTGCCGACCATCACGATCGGGTCCGACTTCGACGGCGCGGCCAAGGACGGGGCCGGCTACCGCTCGCTCTACACCGGGCCCTACGAACACCGAATCCTGAACGGCATCGGACACAACGTCCCCCAGGAAGCGCCGGAACAGTTCGTCGCCGCCATCGCCGACGTCAGCCGGATGGGTGGACGCTGAAGTCACTGCTAGGTGGTGAAGATCGCAAGATGCACGTAGACCTCATCCGGTGATCGCTCGTCGACGATGACATCCCGGTAGACCGTCCGCCCGGCCTTGGTGGTGACCCGGTCCTGGGCATACAGCGGATTCGGCGCGGCCGACAACGGTGGCCCGCCGATCACGGGCGTGGTGCGGGGAAGCTCCGAAGCCTGGGGTTGCTCTTGGAACTGCGACAACAACTCCCGCAATTGGGCGGCATTCATCCGCAACGCCAGCCGGTAGCGGGTGTCGATGCCCGATTCCGAATCCACGCCCAGCACGTCGACTCCCGCGGGTAGAGCCACATCACCGAACCCGGCGGCCGTCGCCGCGGACACCTGGCCGCCGTCCCTCGGGGTCGTGGCGACCGGAGTCGAGCAGGCCGTGAACAACAGCGTCACGGTGAACAACCACAGCAGCAGCGCGGTGCGCTTCCCACCTGTCATGGACAGTCCCGTCGTCAGGGATACGGCCGTCCGGTCAGCTTCCGGATCGTGCGGATCTCACCGTCGCGGTAGGGCCGGCCATCAGCATGGAACAAGTCATGGAACCACACCCGCGGCGGCGACTTGTACGGCCTGTCCCAGGAGTCCCACGGCAGATAGGTCTGCGTCTTACCCGCGACCAGGCCCCAGTTGTACGCACCGACGTTGTGTCGTTTGGCGATCGGCAGTACGCCCTCGATGGTGCTGCCCTCTCCCCGCGCCAGGTACTCGGTGCACAGAATCGGACGTCCCATCGGCGCCAGCTCACCGATGCGGGCCTCGAACCCTTCCGGATGGTCGTAGCTGTGGAAGGTCACCACGTCGGAGAGGTCGAGCTGCAGCGTCGCCATCCGGCTGCGCGCCAACGGGTCAGCCCACGGACCGTCCCACACGCCGCTGGTCAAAGGTTGGACGGGGTTGACCGAGCGGGCCCAGCCGAAGACCTGCGGGAGCAGCTCCTCGATCAGGGCGACCTTGTCCTGGCGTTCCACCTCGCGGTAGTTGGCCGCGGGATTGTCCGGCTCGTTCCACAGGTCCCACCCCAGCACCCGCTCGTCACGACGGAACTGGCTGATCACGCCGACGACGTACTCGCGCAGCAGTCGCCGGTAGCGGTGATCGTCCAGGTGCTGTGCACCCGGGCCCTGCACCCAGACCGAGTTGTGGATCCCGGGCCGGGGGCGGCGCTGATGCCCCAGTCGGGGAAACGGGTCCCAGCAGGAGTCGAACAGTACGAACAGCGGTTTGATGCCGTGACTGGACGCGAGAGCAACGAACTGGGCGAGTCGGTTCTGAAAGCCCAGATGTCCCTGTGCCCACAGCTGGTCGTGCAGGAAAACCCGCACCGTGTTGAACCCGGCCAGCCGGGCGATCCGCAACTCGTTGTCGATCTGCTGCGGGTCATAGGTGTCCGGCTGAAACATCTCCAACTGATTGCCCGCGTTCGACGGGATGAAGTTGGCTCCGACCAGCCACCCCTGTTCGGCGTACCAGCGGTGCGCCCGCTCCGGTGACCAGCGGGCTCCGTGGCCGTCGATCTGCGCGTTGGCCGACGGCGACCTGGCCACCGACAGACCTGCGGTGATCAGCAGAGACAGCTTGAACGCGGCACGACGGCCCAAACCGGCGCCGTCGTCTTTCCTGTTGACCTGCATGACTTTACGAATCAAATGGCAATCTCCTGTACGACACCGTGACGCTCGACGAGTACCCACCACAAGGGATCCCAACTCCACGGTGAGTTGTCGACTCCGCATCCGCCGGTAGCGTTGCTCAGGTGGAGCACGCAGACGACGAGAAGGTCCCCAAGAAGGCCGAGGCCAGCGCCCTGACCGGCGTTTCGGAAACCGCACTGCTGACCCTGAACGGCCGGGCCACCCAGGCCCGCCATCCCCACCCCATCATCGATGATGCCATGGCCGTCCAACTGGCCGATTCCATCGCCTACGACTTCGCGAAATTCGGCCGCCGGACGGGCCAGGAGATGGCGCTGCGCTCGCTGGCCTTCGACAAGGCCGCCCGTGGTTACCTGACCGAGCACCCGTCGGCCACGGTGGTGGCGCTGGCCGAAGGTCTGCAGACGAGTTTCTGGCGACTCGATGCGGCGCTGCCGGGTGCCCGGTTCCGTTGGCTCACCGTCGATTTCCCGCCCATCATCGGGCTGCGCGAGCGGCTGTTGCCCGCGTCCGACCGCATCACCGTGCGGGCACAGTCGGCGCTGGACTACAGCTGGATGGACGACGTCGATGCCACCGACGGGGTGTTCATCACGGCGGAGGGGTTGCTGATGTACCTGCAGCCCGAGGAAGCGCTCGGCCTGATCACGGAGTGCGCCAAGCGTTTTCCCGGCGGTCAGATGATCTTCGACCTACCACCCGTGCTGGTGAAGAAGTTCGCGCCCAAGGGCATGCGGTCCTCACGGCACTACCGCGTGCCACCGATGCCGTTCAGCCTGAGCCCGGCCCAATTGGCCGACCTCGCGCACACGGTGCCGGGAATCAAAGCCGTGCACGATCTGCCGATGCCGCGCGGGCGTGGGTGGTTCTTCCGCACCGCTTTTCCGGCGTTCTGGCAGTTCAAGCCCACGCGCCAGATTCGCGGGGCCTACACGCTGCTGGAGTTCGGCTGACTAGCTGCCCGCAGCGGCCAGCCGGGCGCGTTCCCGCATCGAAGCGACGACACCGCCGTCGTTGAGGATGTCCGTACCGGTGAGGTAACCCGCCCGCTCACTGGCGCAGTAGGCCAGCAGATCAGCCATCTCCTCGGCCTTGCCCCAGCGCGGTACCGCCGCGTCGGCCACCATCGCGCCCGCGCCCGCCTGCTCCTCCAGCCGACCCATCTCGGTATCGATGGACCCCGGGGAGACGGAGACGATCCGGATGCCACGGCCGTTGAACCGCTCGGCCTGCGACGAGCTGTACCACTTCACGAAGGCCTTGCTGATGGCATAGGAGAAACCGGAGCGCATGTCTTCCGGAGCCATGCCGCACGCCGCCAGCATTTCGGTGAGGAACTGGTCCTGGTCCTGCAGCGCCAGGGGGAAGTGCTGCGCGGGAATGACTTCCTCGGGCAGCAGATGTGCCGCCATCGACGCCACGTTGACGATCGCCGCCCCCTCGGCCGCGGTCGCGAAAAACGCTTCGTTCACATGCAGCGTGCCCAGCGCGTTGGTTCTCATCACGTACTCGGCGTCGCCCATGCTGGGGCTCACCCCGGCCGCATGGATGACGGCACTGACGGTGCCGAGCCCGGCGGCGGTCACCAACAGCCGGTCGACGGCAGCCCGGTCCGTGACGTCCGCGTTGACGATCCTGGCGGCGATCCCCAGGTCTCCCAGGGCAGTCGCGGCGGCGTCGAGGCGGTCCTGCCGGACATCGCACAACACCACTGTCTGGTCGCGGCCGACAACCTTGGCCGTGGCAAACCCCATTCCACCTGCGCCGCCTGTGATCACCGTCACCCGTGTCATGGCTAGCACGGTAATGGCCGGTAAGCGGCCCCGTCGCGGCGGGGTTGGTGCGACTGCTCAGCAGCGTTCAGAGCTGAGGGTTTCCAGCCCGAATATGTGTCGGCCCGCTGTGCGAACGGTCCGACCGGCATATAACGGGTAGTGATGACCTGCCCGTACTGCGGATCTCCGCTCGATGACGCCGACACCTGCAGCCGGTGCGGGCAGATCCATTCGTCCGCACCGACCGGGTGGCGCCCGGACCCCACCGCGCGCCACGAGGGCCGCTACTTCGTCACCGGGCATCCGACGAATCGGGTACGCGACGGCAGAGCCGCATCGAGCGATCCGGATGGCGGGCGGATGCTGCCGGACTACCTCGAACTGAAGACGTCAGGTATCAGGGCGACCTGGCTGGGGACCACGGCCGCGGCGGCGGTCATCGTGATGGCCGCCGCCGTGGTCTGGGTGCTGCTGGTGGCCGGGCGCAGGCCACCACCTTCGCCGGAAGCCGGGTACCTCAACGCCCTGAAGGACGCCGGGCTCAGCGATCAGTTCAATTCCGACGCCAACGCCGTTGCTCACGGTCGCCAGGTCTGCCGTCATCTGGAAGACGGCGATCCCCAGCAGGGCCTGCTCGCCGACAAGATCGCGGTTGACACCTTCTGTCCGCTTTTCTCGAAGGGCTTTCACATCCTCGAAAAGGCAAATGTCACCGGCAACTTCGTACTCACCGACAATTCTGGCGCCGAGGGCATCGTCTCCGACGGCGCAAAATGCCAGGGAGCGAACGGATATGCCGACGTCAATGCTGGCACCCCCGTCACCGTCAAGAACGGCAAGGGCGACGTGCTGGCCACCACCACCCTGGGACCCGGCAAAAGCGGTACCGCCAACTGCACTTTCACGTTCACCGTGCCGCTGACCGAAGGTCAGGACCGCTACGTCCTTTCGGTCGGGCGCCGTGGTGAATTCAGCTACAGCTTCGAACAGCTTGTGGCCAAAGGGATTCTGATGCAGCTCGGCCAGTGATGTTTGCGAAAATCGCGCCCCGACGGGGACTTCGCACCGTCGATGACCCTCCTTATCATGACGGACGCGGGCGGTTGGAAACGATGCGGTCACGAGTACGGCTCACTCACGTGTCAACCCCGCAACCATCTGAGAACTTGTCTGGACACCGATTTCGGCCAGCTCTACGGTTGCGCTCGACACAATTTTCATCGATGTAATTTATCCGCACGAAAAAGGGAGTCGCTCGTGATGACCACCTTTGCCAACATCACCGTCAAAACTGCTATCGGCGCTGGGTTTTGCCTGACCGCAGTGGCGGCCGCGATGGCGCTGAGCCCGCATGCGACAGCGTTACCACTCAAGACCGGCGGATATAAATGCGTCGACGGGGCCGCCGCGGCCGGTGCACCATGCGCCGCGCCGGCGGTGGAAGCCGCGGGGGTGGTTCCCGCTGCCGCACCTGCAGCCGTTCCTCCGGTACCTCTGGCGCCGCCGCCGGTAGTTCCGCCGGTCCCCCTGGCACCCCCGCCACCCATCGTTCCGCCTGTGCCGCTGGCGCCACCACCGGTGCCGGTGGTACCCGCCGCTCCCGTCGTCCCCGCCGCCGCACCGATCGCCGCCGCTCCGGTGGCCGTCGCCGCAGGGACCGGAAAGGGTGTGCCGACCGTTTCGCCCGGGGGCGGCCCGGTCGCCGGGACGCCCACCCTGCCCGGTCCCGCCGACTAACCCATCCCCTAGCGCCAGAAAAGGCGCCTGGCTCGTGAGCCAGGCGCCTTTTCTGTGTCTTCGTTTGCGTGTCTACGTTCGTGTGTCCTCGGAAGTCTGCGCTTGGTTCTACTCAGCCGCGAGCTGCCTTGTCCTGCCTTGCAGCGGGTTTCGCTACTCCTGGACGATCACCGGGTCGCCGATGTGGACCGTGTTGAAGTACCACTCGGCGGCCGCCGGGATCAGGCTGATGCAACCGTGGCTCGTGTTGTCCAGCCCCATCGACGGCACGGCCCACGGCGCCGAATGCACGAACAGACCACGCTGGGTGAAGCGGACCGCGTAGTCCACGTCAAGGAGGTAGCCGTCCGGAGCATCGACGGGGATGCCGACACTGCTGGAGTCCATCTTCACCGTGCGGTCTTTCCCCAGAACGGTGTAGGTGCCCACCGGGGTCGGATATTCCGGACGTCCCAGGGAGGCCAGCAGCACCCCCGCCTCGCCGGCGTGCGGTAGGTGGTGCGGCGCAGGAAGATCGATCGGCGGGTCTTCACCGATCCCGTCGATGGTCACCGTGAAGGTGTGCTCGGAGATATCCGCGACACCGATAACGGCTGGGCCGGTTTGGAACTCGGTCCGCATGCCCGCGACCGACAACATCACGGTGCTGTGCGCCGGCCAGAACTCGGCCGGCTTCCACGACACGACATTGGCGTCGAGCCACTCGTAGGTGCCCGCACGAGTCGGTGTCGACTTGAGCCCGAGGGCACGTTCGACGACCGGGCGGTTGGTGACCGGGTTCTTGAATGTGACCACCACCGGATGCCCCACACCGACGACGGCACCCTCGGCCGGCGCGATCGATTCGATGGTCGACGTCAGCGGAAGGCTCACCGCCGCCGTGTCGACGCTGTTCGTACCGCCGGAGAAATAGGTCATGACGACCACGACCAGAACGAGAACACCCTGAACTACCGCGCGCATCAACCCGATCTCTCTGCGATGCCCCCATGATCTTGAACGATGTCATGGTATGGCTCGCGGACAGCCCGAATGTGTAGTCACACGTAGACAATTCGGTCAAGCGTTCGTCACGTTTCGGCTACGGCGCCGATCCCGCGGCGGAGGGCGGACGGCCGACAGAACCGACTCCACCATCGCGGTGGACGGCGGGGCGCTGCGCGCACTGTGACCCCGCGTAGATCTTCGAAAACGTCAGTCCGCGACGGCCTCGTCGCGGACGGCGTGCAAAGTGAGAACCCGAGCGCACGCCAGAGGGGTCACGAGAGCGTTGGTCCGCAGGCCGGACTGCGACGGACGCTGAGATTCCACGTCGGGCGCGTCGTCCTCTTCGTCAAGCCGATAGGACGACGGATGCCTGCGCTTGGCCGCGGCGAGTTCACGGGCGTACCGCTGCGACGAACACCACAGTGGGTGCGTCGCCAGCTCGATGACCGTCGAGCCGGCAGCTTTTGTCGCCATGTTCAATGACCTCCAGCGGAGCTTCACGACACTTCATACTCAGTGCCAAGCGTGCTCGGCCAAGCTGAGACGGTGCATCGAGCTGGCCGTGGACTCCTTAAGGATCCCTCTTAAACCTCTTTTACACATCCAAAGAGCTTGAACAGAGACGTAATTCACATTCCTGAATTTGACTTTGTTTGCTGTGACTGCTTGGGCAAGTCGAAGTGCGTCACGGTGACGCAATAACCGCGGCACGTCCCCAGCCGGTCGCGGGACCGCAGCACGCCAACCTCGAAGAACACCAGCCTGCCCCGACGCCGGATCGGTGACAACCCGCCGAAGGGTGATGATCGCGCGTCACCCTCCCGCAGCGGAATCCGTCGAGTGTCGCGGTCCCGTCCCGATCCGAGCCGTCACTCACAGAACTCCGAAGAGTCCAAAGAAACGGCGCGCGCCTCCCTGAGAGCTTCACCCAAGTTACGCGACGGCCCACCGGGTAACCGGCCGCTGGTTTGCCGTATATACAGCGGACCGTCGAGTGCCGATCGCGACCCGCCCCACCGGTCGAACCGGGACGCGTTGTGTGGTTTCTCAGGGTGTTCCGTCGTCGCCGTCGCGGGTTCCAGCTACCGGATTCTCCGCCTCGCGCCGCCTGCCCGTCAGGAGCGCCCACAAGAATCGACCCACTTTCTTACATTCGCAAGAAACGTGCATGTAGGGGCGCTCACAAAATAAGGAAGCACGCCAGCGAACGCGCCGCGGTTAGCCCCGTCGATGCACAATCGTTACCAATCATTTAACCTGTCCCGTGGCCGAGCTGCCCTTCTAGAACGTCAATTAGCTCGGTGAAGGGTGGTACGGCTGTGGATGCACATGATCCGAGCGTCGGAGAACATGCGCGTCCGACCGTGACTCGGGCTTCTCGCGCATCGATCGAGAGCTGGCCGCTGCGGTGGAAAGTGGCAGCGACACTGGTGCTGCCGATCATGCTCGCGGCGACCTTCGGCGCGGTACGTATCTACAACGAACTGTCGGCCGCATCGCGGCTCAACCTCGCGTCGGACAACGCCGTGATCGTGGTGCCTGCGGTGGAACTGGTCGACCGGATCGACGGACTGGCATACGCCGCCACCTCCGGTGCACCGATCGACGAGCCGCTCGCACAATTCGACGAGAGCGCCAAGGCGCTCAACACCCTGATCAAGTCCGCCGACTTCGACTCGACCGTCGCCACCGAACTGACGACCGCGTCCTCCACCGCCAGGACGTTGCGCGACGACCTCAAATCCGGGCCACTGCCCCAGCGGGTGATCGCCGAGCGGGCGCAGAACGTCGCCTCCGGCGTCGTCTCCGCGATCGCAGCGACCACCGCCACCGTGGACGACCGGACCGTGCGCCCGCTCGCGGACCAACTCGTCGACGCCCTCGCGGCGCAACGCGCACTGACGGCACAGCGGATTCTGATCGCCGCACCCGACTTCGCCGATTCCGATGAGCTGCGCAGCGAGGTCTCGGACGCGGCAGGAGCGGAAGCGGCCGCGATCGATCGGCTCAACCGGCTGACCACCACCGACGAGGCCACGGCGCTGTCCAAGGAATCCGACGTCCGTCGCGCCACCTACACCCGGCCGTCGGACGACAGCGTGCACGCACCCGCGTTCACCGACGCGATGCGGGCCAGCGTCGAGGGCTACCGCGCGATGACGCAGGACCTGTCCGCCGACCTCGACGGCACGTTGCACCATCGCGCCAACGCCCTCCGGTCCGATGCGCTGCGTGACACCGCGATCATCCTCGGCGCGGTGCTCGCCGCCCTCGTCTTCGCGCTCGCCGTCGGCCGCTCGCTCATCCGGTCGATCGGCCGCCTGCGCCAGGGCGCGCTGCAGGTTGCGCAGGTCGAGCTACCCGAAGAAATCGAACGGCTCAGCAAGGGCGGTGGCATACCGGAGATCGAGCCGCTGCCGTTCCGCACCAATGAAGAGGTCGGACAGCTCGCGCGAGCGATCGACGACATCCACTCCCAAGCCGTCCGGCTGGCCGGCGAGCACGGTGTCCGCCTGCAGATCGGCGACATGTTCGAAACCCTGTCCCGCCGAAGCCGCTCACTCGTCGAAGAGCAACTGGCCCTCATCGAGACACTCGAACTCGACGAGGAGGATCCGGTCCGGCTGGATCATCTCTTCCGCCTCGACCACCTTGCGACGCGTATGCGCCGCAACGGGGACAACCTTCTCGTCCTCGCCGACACCGTGGAGCGCCATCGGGTGTCCGCGCCTGTCGCGCTGCCCGACATGCTGCGCGCCGCCATGTCCGAGGTCGAGGAGTACCGCCGGGTTCAGGTCGGACACCTGGCCGACGTCTCGATCGCCGGCTCAGCCGCCGGCGATATCGGCCACCTGATCGCCGAGCTGCTCGACAACGCACTGCGCTACTCGCCGCCCGACGCGCCCGTGTTGGTCACCGTCGGACGCGCGGTCGACGCCGGCCTGCTGGTCGAGGTGGCCGACCGCGGACTCGGCATGTCGAAGGACGACTTGACCGCCGCGAACGAACGGCTCGCGCTCGGTGGTGAGGTGACCTCCGAAACCGCCAAGCGGATGGGACTTTTCGTGGTCGGCCGGCTGGCGGGACGTCATGAAGCCACGGTGCGCCTGCGTACCACCTCGGCGTTGACCGATCGGCCCGGCGTGACGGCAAGTGTGCACCTCCCTGGCACGCTGATCTCGCCCATCGGGGTGGGCGAGTCGCTCGACGATCTGCGCAACGGCTCGTTTACCGGGTCGCGGCCGCTGCCCGCCGACGAAGGACGGAATGCGCTGACGGGTGCTGCAGGCGGCACGCTCGCCGAGGCCAACGGCTCGACGGCAGCGTCACTGCCGTCGGAGCGAGGATCCGACACCCCGGCCCGGGCCACCGTCAACGGGCTGCCGAAACGCTCGCCCGGTGCCAGCGGCGTCAACGGCACCCCCGCTCCCGTGACTGCACTGACCGCCCCCGCCCCGGCGTCTCCGGCAACACCCGAGGAACCCGACCGGCCACAGCGCGGCAACCCGCTGTCCTACTTCACCTCTGGAACATCGGCCCCGGCCACCGCCGAGCCCGCCGACGCTGCACCCACACCCGCCACCGAGTCCACGTGGCTGGATGTTGAGTCCGAGAGCTCGCCGATCTTCGAGCGGATGGCCTCGGAGTGGCTGATGGATCCCACCGCGCCCGAATCCCGCAACCGGGTCTGGTCCAGCTCCGCCGACGCCGGCTGGGCGGCTGCAGCAAAGGCTGTCGAGCAGGAACCGAAGCGGCACACCGCATCCGGACTGCCGATCCGCGAACGCGGAGCGCGCCTGGTGCCCGATGAGGCAAGATCGGAACCCCAGGCCAAGGCCAACGGGGGCAAGGACCCCGCGGCGATCCGCGACATCCTGAGCCGACAACTGGCCGGCGTTCGCAGGGGCCGAGCCGAAACCGACGCAGCACACAGCCGAATCGAAGGAGATCGATGAACACCGGCACGCAACCACAGGATCGGTCCGCGGGCTCTGCTGCAACGCCGTCAGGGACCTCCGGCACCCTCGACTGGTTCGTGTCCAACTTCGTCCGCGACGTGCCCGGCGTGTCACATGCGATCCTGGTGTCGGCCGACGGGCTGCTGATGGCCTCGAACTCCCACCTTCCGGCTGACCGTGCGGAGCAATTGGCCGCCGTGACATCGGGTTTGGCGAGCCTGTCCACCGGTGCCGCCCGGCTGTTCGAGGCCGGCAACGTGCGCCAGTCGATCGTCGAGATGGACGACGGTTTCCTGTTGTTGATGGGCGTCGGCAACGGTTCGTACCTCGCTACCTTGGCGTCGATCTCGTGCGACATCGGACAGGTCGGCTACGAGATGGCCCTGCTCGTCGACCGGGTCGGCAAGACGGTGGAGGCGACCCCGCGCGCCAACCATGGAGCTCGATGACGCTCAGCATGGACAGACCCGAGCAGAAGCAGACCGCCAGCCGCGCCCGGCCGTACACCCTCACCGGCGGGCGGACCCGCGCCCGGGTCGAGATCCCGATCGAAGCTCCGGTGGAGGCCCTGCTGCCCTCCGGTGAACTCGACTGCGCGCCAGGCGATATCCCCGCCGTCATCGTCCGGCTGTGCAGCAGCCGACCGTCGATCGCCGAGATCTCGGCTCACGCCGGTCTGCCGATCGGAGTGGCCCGGGTACTGGTGAGCGACCTGGTGGACAGCGGCCACCTCCGAGTTCACGCCACCCTGACCGACCGCTCGACCGTTGCAGAACGGCGCCTACTGATCGAAAGGACCCTCAGTGGCTTACGCGCACTCTGACTCCGGCTCCACGGTGTCTTCGACGAAGATCGTGATTGCCGGCGGCTTCGGCGTCGGCAAGACCACGTTCGTCGGCGCCGTGTCGGAGATCGTGCCGTTGCGCACCGAGGCCCTCGTCACGAACGCGTCGCAGGGCCACGACGACCTCGAAGCGATTCCCGGCAAGGAAACCACCACGGTTGCCATGGATTTCGGCCGGATCACCATCGCCGACGACCTCGTGCTCTACCTTTTCGGCACCCCGGGGCAACGCCGGTTCTGGTTCATGTGGGACGACCTCGTCCACGGCGCGATCGGCGCCGTGGTGCTCGTGGACACCCGCAGGCTCGAAGACAGCTTCGCGGCCGTCGACTTCTTCGAGGCCCGCAGCCTGCCGTTCCTGATCGCCGTCAACGAGTTCGACGATTCCCCGACCCACAGCATCGAAGAGCTACGCGAGGCGATGTCCGTGTCGCCGAACGTTCCGATCATCAATGTCGATGCCCGGCAACGTGATTCGGCGAAGAACGCGTTGATCGCCATCACCTCGTTCGCGCTGGAACGACTTCCCTCGTCAGCTTTCTAGATCCACCGTCCGCCAGTCTCACAGTCTCGAGGAAACCACGTCATGAACCACCAAGTACATCACTTCGACATGGGCCTCTGGCTGCTGTTCCTGGCGTACATCGTCTCGGTGACCGGCTCGGTCGTCGGCCTCGCCTGCACCCGCTGCGGTGCCAGGGCAACCAGCGGGCGGGACCGCCTCCGCTGGCTGCTCATGGCCTCGATCGCCATTGGCGGCGTTGGTATCTGGCTCATGCACTTCATCGCGATGCTCGGCTTCGCGATCCCCAACAGCTCGGTTCGCTACCACCTCGGCTGGACGATCGCCTCGGCCGTGATCGCGATCGCCGCGGTCTTCGTCGGGCTGATCACCATCGGCCGCGAATTCGATCTGCGCCGGCTGCTGGCCGGCGGCGTGATCACCGGCCTGGCGGTCGCGGTGATGCACTACACCGGCATGTGGGCGGTACAGATGCAGGGCACCATGACCTACGACACCACCCTTGTCGTCCTCTCCTTCGTGATCGCCGTCGTCGCCGCCACCGCAGCGCTGTGGTTCACCCTGGTCCTGAAATCACGCGGTCTGCGATTCGTGGCCGGCCTGGTGATGGGCGTGGCCGTGGTCGGCATGCACTACACGGGCATGGCCGCGGTGCGGGTGAATGTCGATCACATGATGCCGGTTCCCGGTGGGCCCGAAGTGTTCTCGTTCCTGTTCCCGGTCTTCGTGATCGGCCTGCTCGCACTCGGTGTGCCGATCACCGCCGTCATGCTGGCGCCGGATCGCAACGCCGAGAACGCCGAATCCGAGTCACGCCCGGTGGCAGCGACATCCGGTCGGCACCGGTAGACCGTCACCCACGGGCGTAACAGTTCGCCGCCTAACTGTAAAAGCTGTCAGAATCTGACAGTTTTCGTCCGCAGCGTCCCTCCGCAATGCCATGATGCGGTCGATGCTGGACAACCTCCTCCGCGCGGTATGCGTCGCGCTTCTCGTGGCCATCGCAGGACTGGGGCCGTCCCCTGCGGCCCACGCCGGACTTCCGCCGGGATACGACACGCGATTCGACATCTGGCCGACCGCGGTCGACAAGGCACAATGCCGACCGGGCGACCGGGTCGAGACCGGATTGCAGGGCGAGGTACCGGTCGCAGACCGCGAGAACCACCGCAGCGCGCAGGGCTACAACTGCAACATCGACCTGGTGGGTCAGCACCAGGGCACGGGCGCCGGCATCACGAGTACTTCATACAAGAACTGCACCTACGTCGGGTCGACCTGGCCCTACACCAATGGCGTGCAGGTGATCGACGCGTCCGATCCTGCCCACCCGGTCCAGGCCGATCTGCTCACCGAGCCGGCGATGGTCGGCGGAACCTGGGAGTCCCTGAAGGTACACGCGGGCCGGGGGTTGCTGGTCGGAACCGGTGTTCCCCTGTTGTTCGGGGGCGGCTACATCTCCATCTACGACATCTCGCAGGATTGTCGACACCCCCGGTTGCTCAACGAGGGTGCCGGTTCCCTTCCCGGCGTACGGATCCCGATGCTGACCCACGAGGGCAACTTCTCGCCCGACGGCAACACCTACTGGGCCGGAGGCATCATCTGGAACAGCGCGGTGGACATCACCGATCCGACTGCTCCGCATGTGGTGTGGAGTGCGCCGGTCGGTTGGGCCTCGCACGGCATGGGCTTCGCACCGGACGGGCGGACCATGTACATGTCGCAATTCAGCGGATTGACCGTGCTCGACACCTCGGCGGTGCAGGACCGGGTGGCACCCGATTTCACCATGCACCAACTGCTTCCGGCCCACAGCCACAAAGCCTGGGTGGACGGGCAGGAGGCCCAGCACAGTGTCTACGTCACCTACCGCGGCGTACCGCACATCTTCACCATCGACGAACTCGGTTCCGGGGGCGTCAAACTGTTCGACGTCTCCGACCCCACCGACCTCAAGCTCCGCAATATCATCAAACTCGAGATCAATCTGCCCGAGAACATGGACAACTGGACGAGCAGCGGTGGATTCAACGGGGTGTTCGCCTACGACTCGCACTACTGTTCGGTGGACCGGCAAGACGATCCGACGGCTCTGGCCTGCGGATGGATCCAGTCAGGTATCCGGGTGTTCGACGTCCGAGACCCCGAGCACATCACGGAGCTCGCCTACTTCAACCCACCGGCACAGTCTGACAAGAAGTACGAAGACCTGCCCAATTCTATTCACGTCTACAATCTTTCGGTTCTCGCGACCCCACCACTCACCGGAATATTCGGGGTGGGACGGGCTGCCCTCGACGGGAAGATCCAGCTTTCCGACATCGTGCTGGGCAACCGTCCGGGCTGGGGCCAGCCGGCCGATTTCTCCGCAGACTGGTGCATGTCACCGCCGGAGTTCCGGGGAAACCTGCTCTACGTCACGTGTTCGGACAACGGGTTCATGACCCTGGAGCTGGACCCGACCGTCTACCCGCCACGATGAGCGCTTCCATACCCGCCCGCATATTCGGCGCCACCGTAGTCATCGCCGCCGCCGCGTTCCTCGGCGCGTTCGCCGAATCCCACCGGCATGGCAGCCCGCCGCCACTGATGTCAGAGGCCGACGTGAGTTTCGCGCAGATGATGATGACCCACCATCAGCAGGCGATCACCATCTGCGACCTGCTCAGTGCAGACGCCGCACCCGAAATACGCACGCTCGCAGACCAGATCAGACTTCAGCAGCAGGCGGAGGTCGGCACCATGGTCGGCTGGTTGCAGCTGGCGGATCAGCCCCTGAACCCCACGGTGCCCACCGAGGACACCGAACACGGCATGTCCCACCACCACGACACCGGACAGCCCACCGGCATGCAGATGGGGATGGCGTCCCCCGAAGAATTGGCCCGCCTTCAGCGCGCCACCGGCCACGCCAACGAAGCGTTGTTTCTCCAATTGATGACCCGCCACCACCAGGGTGGCGCCGAGATGGCCTTCGACGAGACCCGCGATGGCTCCAACGAGACGATCCGGCGTACTGCCCTGGCCATGGTCACCGAGCAGACGCAGGAGATCCAGCTCATGGAACACCTGATGAAGACGCGGGATGCCACACCGCTGCCGTATCCGTGATTCGGAAGCGCTAACCCCAGTAGGAGAAGTTGCAGACGGGCTTCACCTCGGTCTTGAACGACACCAGTTTGTCGCCGTCCATCGTGATGGTGCAAGTGAGCGTGGCACTTCCGCCATCGGCGGCTACCTCTGATTCCACCTCTTCATAAACGGAGTACTGCTTTTCCCACGGCAGCGTCACGTTCGATTCAGTCTGCTCGGCACCGCCGTTGATGCGGTAACGGATCGTCACGGGGGCGGATCCACCGAGGACCTTCATGACCGCGGTACCGACCGGCGCCCCGGTGGGCTCGGCCGCCTTGGGCGACTCGGTCGTCGTACGAGCCGGTTCGCTCGAGGAGCTCTCGGACGCCACATCGCTGGTGGTTTTCGCCACCGGGGTTCCTGCGGTCGTCGTGCATCCCGCGGCCACCACCGCCGCCGCCGACACGACACTGACGGTTACTGCGGCGAGATCCCTGAACGGACGCATACCTGAGATTACGACGCCGGGGTGGACCCGGATCGCTTATCGCGACAAGTGATTCCCCACCGGGCCCGATTCCCCACTCAGTCGGTCAGGATGCGATCAGCTCATCGATCTGGTTGATCGCCGACGAAGCGCCCTCGACCACACCCATGTCCAGGACCTGCTGAAGCCCTTCGGCGGACCCGTAGGTGCTCACGTAGACGGCTCGGGTGCCGCCGTTGTGCTCGGTAAAGGTGTAGACGTTCTTCGAGACGGGCATCTCGGGATTCGGGTTGAAATCCTGGTCGGCGAATCCGTCGTCGAAGGAGAAACTCGTCGGCTCGTCGACGGCGGTGATCTCCCAGTAGCCCGCGTGCTTGTCGCCCTCCGGACCGGTCATGAAATAGGTGACACGGCCGCCGGGTGTGAGGCTGTGGTCGACCACGGTGGCCGGGTAGGTCGGCGGGCCCCACACCTTCTCCAGCTGCCGCGGGTCGGCGTACACCTGCCAGATGCGCTGCACCGGCGCCGCGAAGTCGGCGGTGATGGTCAGTGTCAATTTGTCCAGGTCGTGTTGGACGTCGGTCACGGGCATGGGTCAGTCCTCCTTGGGATCGGATGCGATCAATTCATCGATACGTGCGATGCGGCCACGCCAAACCTGTTCCAGCTCAGTCAACATGGACGCCACCGACCGCACTGCCTCCACGTCACCGCTGGCCAGCTGCTCACGACCGTTGCGCCGCTTGGTGATCAGCCCGGCCTTCTCCAGCACGGCGACGTGCTTCTGCACTGCCGCGAAGCTCATGTCGTACTTCGCCGCAAGCACCGAGACCGAGTGCTCTCCGGCCAGGACCCGGCGCATGATGTCCCGCCTGGTCCGATCGGCGAGCGCGTGGAACAGGGCGTCTGCCCGGTCCTCATCGTGCTCGGTCACCTCCCAAATATACAACCGATTGGTTGTACGTTGTCAAGCGATTCGTTCAGAATTCGTGACTGGCATCACACGTTGTCATATATATTGAGCCGGCATGTGTTCGCGGCGGCCGGCATTCCCGTCACCGGCGGATGCGAACTAGGTCGGGGAATGTCAAGGGGGACATCGATAATGGCGCACGGTTCACGCTGCCCGAAAACCGCCAAACGCCTGCCGCTGCGGTACGGCCTGTCCGTCATAGCCGTCGGGATCGGCGTCGGGATCGCAGGCACCAGCGGACACACCGTGGCGTGGGCGGACCCCGGCGCCTCCGGGTCATCCGGCTCATCGGGCCAGTCGTCGAGCCATTCGAGTGCGGGAACCGGGCACGGCCCCAAGAAGCCGGCCGACCGTCGCGGTAACCGACCGGGCAAGTCATCTCCGTCCTCGCCGAAGACCCCGGCGGCCGGCGCCATGTCCCCCGCGTCGTCCTCGTCGTCCTCGTCGACCTCGCCGGACGATGACGACGACACCTCCGCCGTACGGTCCCCCTCCACCCCCAAAGCGAATTCATCGGCGCCGCAGCAGGAGTCGATTGCCGACTTCGTCCGCGGGAAGCTCCGCGACATCAGGCCCACCGCTCCGGTCCGGCCCGACGGCACACAGCCGGCCAAGTCAGACTTCTCGCCACGAGCCACCACGAAACGCCTGGCCGCGATCACGTCGTCCGCGATCACGGACGCCACGCCGTCACGGACGCAGGCTCCGGCACTGTCTCAGGCACCCGCTCAGGCTCCGGCGATCAAGGCCACGCTGCCGGATCTCACCGCAATCGTCCGGACCGCCCCCGACACCGCCGCGAAGACGATCCAGCCGAACGCCAAGGTCGCCGCGGTCACCAGCACGACCGAGACCACGCCGAAACCGCCCGAGCCGCTGTCGCCGATCGCGAAGATCGCCGAGCTGCCCGGACGCATCGTCAACACGGTGCTGCAGGTACTGGACATCACCGTGTCCGCGAACGGCCCGAAGAGCCCGATCGACTTCGCGCCGATCAACAATGTCCTCTTCGCGGCGTTCCGCGAGATCGAAGGCCAGCTGGGTCTGACCAAAACGCCTGCCGCGCAACCGGTGCCGCCCACGATGACGTATGACGGGCCCACCACCGGCAAGACGCCGACGGTGTCGCAGTTCCTCAACGCCGCGACCGCCGCGTACGTGTGGGGCGGCACTCCGGGCGACCTGAAACCGTTCGTGGTCAACGGCAAGCAGATGCAATCGACCAACGTGCTGACCGGTATGTCCGGCAAGGCGTGGGTGACGCCGGAAGGCCAGATCATCATCGCCTACCAGGGCACGACGGGTGGCACGAACCTGCTGCACAACCCGCTGATCGCGATTTCTCAGGTGATCGCCGATACGCAGGTGATCTTCACCGATACCCCGCCCCAGGCGTTCCTCGACTCGGTGGCCTTCGAGCAGCAGGTGGAGGCCGCCGCGATCGCGCAGGGCTACCGCAAGGAAGACATCTTCGTCACCGGGCACTCACTCGGCGGATGGGAAGCGGCCTACGTCGCGCAGCAGACGGGCGTCGGCGGCGTCGGTTTCGAGAGCCCCGGCCTCAACACCACGGTGCCGGGCAACGGCGCCGACTCCGGGTTCGTCAACGTGCTGACCTACGGCGACACCGCGGCCTACTTCTCCACCGACCTGCCCGGACTGCAGCCGTTCATGCCGGAGTACGTGCCGGGTGGAGGCAGCAAGCCGCACTACGGATCGATCGTGATGATCGGCGATCCCGACGCCGCGATCCCGCTGATGAACTCGGCCGCGCTGCTGAGCACCGGACCGATCGGCGCCGCGATCTTCGTCGCCGACATCCTGGTGAACTTCCTCCAGTACCACCTGCCCGGCATCCAGGCCTACCACCTGGGCGTCAACCCCGACCCCGGCGTGGTGCCGTGGCTGGGCAACGCGTCGGGACCGGTGAACGCCGACTACGCCGACATGACGATTCCGGAACTGAAGAAGGCGGCGTCGGATGCGGGGACGCTGATCAGGCCGTGAGCAGGCCGCTGATCAAGCGACAGCGGCGAGCCGCTGATCAAGCAGTGGCGGACTCTCGCTGAATCTGTTCTGCCGCTTCGGCTTTGATCTGTTCGAATTGCGCAGCCATCGCCTCGGACAGTGCGGTGGCTCCCGACAGGGGCCGGACCATCACCATGAAGTCGTCGATCTTGCCTTCGTCGTCGACATGCAGGAAATCGCACCCGGTGATCTTCTTGCCGTCCACCGTGGCCTCGAAGACCAGTGCGTGGTCACGGCCGTCGGTGTCGGCGATCTCGCGGATGTAGCGGAAGTCCTCGAACACCCGCATGACTCCGCGCAGGATCGCCGCAGTGATCGGCTTGCCCGGATACGGCTTGAACGCCACCGGACTGGTGAACACCACGTTGTCGGCCAGCAATGCCTCCATTGCAGCCTCGTCACGTGCCTCGACTGCCTCCCGGAACGGATGCATATGACACCTCCTCAACCCATTCATCGACTAGCGGCGATGGTAGGCGCGCGCCATTCGTATAGTCAACATTTTGATTATTCGCATTGCTGCTAGCATCGGCTCATGGCGTTACGCGACGCGATCCTGGCCACGCTGCTCGACGGCGAGGCGTCGGGCTATGACCTGGCCAAAGGGTTCGACGCGTCAGTCGCCAACTTCTGGATGGCAACGCCCCAGCAGCTCTACCGCGAACTGGACCGCATGTCCGCCGAGGGTCTGATCGAAGCGCGGCTCGTCGAACAGGACCGGCGGCCCAACAAGCGCCTGTATTCACTGACCGACGCGGGTCGCAAGGCCTTGCTCGAGTTCACCGAGGTGCCGCCCAAACCCGGGGCAATCCGGGAGGATCTCCTGGTACAGATCCAGGCCGTGGACTCGGGCAACATCGAGGCCGTCCGCTCCGCGCTCGCCGAACGCCTGGAATGGGCTACCGCCAAGCTCGCGCGGTACCGGTGCGGCCAGGACCACCTCCTGGCCGGACGTACCGAAGACGCCTACCTGGCCGAGGCCGACCGCATCGGCCCCTACCTGACGCTGCTGCGCGGCATCCGGTTCGAGGAAGAGAACATCGAGTGGGCGAGCCGGGCGCTGGCCGTCATCGAACAGCGACGACCCAGGCACTGAACAGTTCCTAATTCCATGGCAGTTCATGGTGTTAGGTCACGCAGCGGTTGAGCTGCGTCCGCGGGCACCTGTGATGCCGTGGACCGCGCCTAGTGCCGGCAGGTTCCACCGGTGGCGGTGGTCGCTGTCGAGCAGTCGGCGGGTGTTCTCCCGCGAGCGTGGACCAGTGCCGTGCGGTAGTGGTCGAGAACGTCTCGACGCCACGGTCCTGGACGCGTTCACGTCCGCGTGAAGCTTCTTGCCGCAAAATCCACACACGAACCGTGACTGGGTTTTGCGGTTGGTGTTGTGCACGTAGCCGCAGCCGCTGCATTGCCGGCTGGAATAGGGCGCCGGCACCTGGGTGACAGTGATCCCGCGGCGTTCGGTCAATCGCTGCAACCGGGCTTTCAAGACGCGGCGGCCGGTGCGGGTGCACAACCGGTTCATGCGTCGAGACAGGCCGCCGCCGCGGAAATCCAGACGCTCGACCACCAGTTCCCGAATGTCGGCGTCGGCCAACCGGTTGAGCAGGCGTCCGATCTCGTTGGTCACGAAATCACGTATCCGCTGCTGCAGCTTGCGGTATACCGCATCGGTTTTGAGCGCGATACCGCGGCGCTGCAGATCGGCGGCCAGCGGTTCGAGCATCGCGTCGAGTTCGCGAAGCCGTGCCAGCATCGCCCGACCCAACAACTGTCCCTGACTGGTGGCCAACAGTGCTGAGGAGAACCCGAAGTCGAGGCCGATCACCGTGCCGGTGGTGCGCAGCGGGGTGTCGGGCTCCTCGGTGATCAGTGACACCTCCACACCATGTTCGGTGCGGTGCAATTGGATCGCCGCGCACAGCTTCCCGCCCCGGGCTCGTGCGGTGTCGAGTTCGCGCGTGAACCTCGGGTTGGTGTGCAGTGGCACCTGAAGGGGTTTCCCACGAACCAGGGTCGCGACTTTCACCCAATACCCGACGCGTCCCTGTTGTGTAGCGGTCCGGGCCGGCTCGGCTTTTGCGACGATCCCATCCAAGATCAGGGTGTTCATCCGCGACAGATTCGGGAAGCCGATCTTCGTCTGTGCGTGTTTGGCTAGGCGCCGCGCCAGCTTCAAGAAGTGCGGGTCAACTGCCATCCACACCACATCGCATGTCTTGGCGACCCGATCGTGTTCGATCGGCACCAAGTGCTCACCGTCGTGGACCCATGGCAACTCCAACCGGGGCGCCCACCAGGCTTTGCGGGCGTTGATCCGGTACAGCACCGTTTTGTCGTGCTCGGCCAGTGTCGAACCGGTGATCAGGCCTCGGACCTGGTCCTGCACTCGCACCAGCCAACCGGACAGGCTGGCATGCACCATGTTCTGGGCCGACTTCAACTGCCGCGCCGACAACCTCGTCTCGAACGACAAGTGCTCTCTGGGCATCGCCCGCCAGCGAACGAGCTGTTCCCCGACGAGCAGTTCCCGGTGTGACAGCGAGGCCAGATGCCCCATCGCATACCGAAACTGCGGGAACAACGCCCGCAACCCCGCCACCTTCGCCCTATTGGCGGCCACAGTGTGACGATGCGCAGCGATCATCTGCGGTTTACCCGCTTCCCGCGGCAAGTTTCGGGTCGAGATCGAGCGCTGCGATCACCGCATCGGTCCAGCCTCGCGCCGACCGCAACCCGTACTGCCGCGGCGAAACCGACAAGGCACCACGAAATCGTCGAGCAGATCTGCCTCATCCTCGGTAGCAGCATCGGCCACCAGCGTCCCCAACGAGTCCTCCTTCAAAAACACCGTCGGCTTCGGCCGAGAGTCGTTCACCCCGGCTGTGACCTCCTTGATAACAGCCACCACCGACAACCCAGGTGCGTTCGCGAACGCCGGGCCGAGCTTGCGATCCCACACCGCCGCGAGCGCGGACACCGCCGGGTGCGGGTCACTCAACAGGGCGCCCGCCCGCCCAGCGGCGTCATCCACGGTCGTGCCGAGCACAGCCTCCAGATCGCGGCGGGCAGTTCCGTGCGTGGCGGGCCCCACCAGTGCCAACAACAGCCACAACCCCAACGGTGAGGCCACTGCGTGCCCACCGAGAACGTGCCGGTTGAACTGGGCAGCGTAGGCAGACACAAGCTCGGGGTTACCGGGGCCGGACATGGGCGAACCTTAACTGCCCATACGGACATTTTCGGGTAGGCAGATTCTCGTCGAGCGCTGCCTGCTGTACGCCTAATGGGAACTGATCAGCGAGCCTACGACCGGTAGTGGTCTGATCGGGTGAAGCTGATTGCCGAGC
>NZ_JBZTYL010000009.1:0-111226 GCF_058536225.1 Mycolicibacterium arcueilense | reverse complement strand
ATCAACCCGCGGTCGGCAGTTGATAGATCTGCGCTGCCACGGCGCGCGAAATCGCCGAACCTACTGGTTGGTAGACGTCGATGTACCGTTCCCACGGTGAACAGATGGTTTACTGAGTTGTACAGCTGACCATCCGGCCAGCATAAAAGTTGTCTCACCTGGGAGTGTCTGGTGGCTCGAACCACACCGCTGGCGCCGATGATCGGCCCCGACGCGATCGCACCGCAGGCACCGGTCCGTTCCCCGAAGACCGCCGAGCTCGTCGCGGGCACCCTACGGCGCATGGTCGTCGACGGTCAGCTCAAAGAGGGCGACTTCCTGCCCAACGAAGCCGAGCTCATGGAGCATTTCGGGGTCAGCAGGCCGACACTGCGTGAGGCCGTGCGGGTGCTGGAATCCGAGCGCCTGGTCGAGGTCCGCCGTGGCTCGCGTACCGGAGCCCGCGTCCGGGTTCCGGGCCCTGAGATCGTCGCCCGCCCGGCGGGTCTGCTGCTCGAACTCTCCGGCGCCGACATCGCCGACCTCCTGGTTGGACGCGCCGCGATCGAGCCGATGGCCGCCCGCCTGCTCGCCGAGAAGGGCGACGAGGCGGCGATCGCCGAACTGGAGCAGATGCTCGACGAGCACATCCCCAAGGATCATCAGTCGGACCAGCTGGCCGCGACCACGGGCGACTTTCACCGCCGCGTGGTGGAGCTGTCCGGCAACGCCACACTGGGCATCATCGCCGGCATGCTGCACGAAATCACCGTGCGCCACCACGCCTTCCTGTTCAAAGAGCGCCGGCCGGTGTCCAAGACCGACTACGACAAGCTCATGCGGTCCTACCGCAAGCTGATCCAGATCATCCGCTCCGGTGACGGCGATGCCGCCGAAGCACATTGGCGCAAGCACCTCGACACCGCACGCATCCTGATGCTGCAGGACATCGAGAGCGTCAAGGTGCGCGACGTCATGCGCTGAGCCGATTTCCGCCGAGCGTGCGCTCAAATCGGACAATCAGCCCGAATCGCGATCTGAACGCACCGTCGATGCCGATTCGACGTCGTAGACCGGTAGTTCGTCGTCCCAGGGCTGGCGGGTCACCATGTCGGCCACCTTCACATAGCCCCGCTCGAATTCCCCGGTGGCCGCGTCGACCAATCGGTACTGCTGGGTCTGGTGCTGGATCGGCTGCGCGTCGAGCATCACGATGCGCACCTCCCCCGGCTCGAAGTGGCACCGCTTCTGCAGGGCCGCCACGAGTTGCTCATTGCTCATGTGCCCGTCACCGAAGTTCCAGCCGATGGCCGTGGAGACAATGCGCTCGCCATCGGTCAACACATAGTCGTCCTCGTTGCACCCGGCCATCGCCCGGTGCGCCAGGGTGAACAGTGCCCGGCCGTGAGAGTTGAAGCCGCGGAACGCATATCCCATGTACAGGTACATCTGGGCGACCTCGGGGCTGCCGTAGTACCGCTCCATCTGGGCGGCCGGCATGCTGGCGATCGCGACGATCTTCTTCTCGATCTTCTCCGCAGCCGACGGTTTGACGCACCACAGCGAGGTGTCCCAGTTGCCGGCGTAATAGCGCATACCCGGCAGGAACGAGACCTTGCGCGGGAACAGGTTTCCCAGCACCACGGTTCCTGCGACCACCACGAACAGCACGATCGGCCACGGGCTGCCCAGATCCCCCAGACCCACTCCGGCGTGCCCGACGAACAGCGCCAGCACCGAGAACATCATGAAGACGTTCCACTCCAGGGGCACCCCCATCGGGATGGAGCTCAGGATGCCGAAGTGGAACACCAGCATGACGAAGGCGGCGATCGCCGTCGGCCAGCCCCCGTGGGAGAAGAACAGCACCAACGGCACCAGACCTTCGACGGCGGTGGAGAAATGCGCCACGAAGCGTGACGGCCGCCCCGGCCGGAGGTCATCCGGGAAGTGCTCGAAAAACTTGCGTTTGATCCAGCGCGGCCGGAACACCGGGTTGTTGCTCATCATCGTGGAGATGACGAACGGGAAGTGCTTGTTGAGCTTGGAGGTGGCCGCCCCGAGCCAGATCACCATGCACACCAACTTGGCGGCGATGACGATGTCGGCCCCGCTGAACAGGAAGCAGACCGCCAGGGACCCGTACACCTCGCCGCGGGCGGCCAGGAAGATCACCTTGTCGCGCAGACCGGCCACGGCGAGCAGACCGACGATCGCGGCGGTCTGCCAGACCGGCAGCACGCCGATCTCACTGCCGAGTGCCGGGATGGGGCCGGTGCCCTGCGACGCCAACGCCACCACCAGCATCACGAGTAGGGCGCCGTACAGGGCGATGTCGACGAAGCCGCGGCTGTCACCCTTGGTCAGCGGGACCCGGTCAGGCCACGGTGGGAGCCGAATCGTCTTGGGCCGCAACCAGTACAGGATCGACCCCATCGGCGGGAAGAACCGGTTGTTGAGCGGGCCGAAGCCGCAGCCGAGGCCGATGACCTCGAACAGCATCGTGTAGAACACGACCTTCTGGTAGACGATCGGCTCGGCGTACCAGGACGCGACGTTGGTGAACCCGTCGATTCCGGTGGTCGTCAGCGCGATCAGCCAGGCACCGAGGATGTAGGCCGCGATCTTGACGACGTAGAACAGGTGCAGCGCAACCGGAGTCCCGAAGCCCACCTCGGCCCAGTGCCGCGCCATCGGCCGGATCTTCTCCGCACGAGTGCCCTTGCTCCACTGCTCGAAGTCGATCTCGGGAGATTCCTGTTTGAGAAAACCCATGCCCGACAGATTAGAACGTGTTCTAGTCCCGGGGTAGTCGTTCTGGCCAGTCAGCGGAACCGCCGAAACTACGGTTTGTGACGAGAAGTGCCGGAATTGCGTCAGAAACCGTAGTGTCGGCGCGCCTGATGACGAGCTAAGACTTCACCGGCGGGCGGAAGAAGATCACCAGCTGGCCGATGCCACCGACCAGGCCGAGAACGATAGCGATCGTCAACCCACACCAGCCGTGCAGCAGGTGGTAGAAGCTGCAGTTGGAGAACAGCAGGTGATCGAGGCTGTAGCGACCCGCACCGGTGCCGGCGATCGCCACCGCGGCCACCGCGAGGATCAGGTTGTACTCCCAACCCTCCTTGACGATGAAGAAGCCGTTGTGCCGGTGCACGGTCCAGGCCGCCACCAGCATCAGCGCCACGAAGCCCGCCGCGGGCACCGGCGTCAGCAGGCCCAAAGCCAACCCCAGCCCGGCCGCCAGTTCGGTACTGGCGGCGACGCGGGCGTGGAACATGCCCGGCTTCATGCCGATGCTGTCGAACCATCCCGCGGTGCCGGGGATGCGCCCGCCACCGAAGAACTTGTTGTAGCCGTGTGCGGCCATGGTCAGGCCGAGCACCACGCGCAGGAGCAGGATCGCAGTGTCGTAAGCAGAGGAAGCCATGTAACAGAATCTAGGACATCTGTTAAGCCGCCGCCCAGCCCCCATCCACACTGAGGATCACCCCGTGGATGTTGCCGGCGTCGTCACCGGCCAGAAAAGCGACGGCCGCCGCGACCTCTTCGGGGGTGCTCATCCGACGCGACGGGATGCGGGCCAGCACCGGACCGATCTCATCGGCCACGTCAGCGGCCCGTTCGGTCGCGATCGGTCCGGGTGCCACCGCGTTCACCCGGACCCCGCGCGGGCCGTACTCGACCGCCCACGACTTGGTCAGCGAGTGCACCGCCGCCTTGGTCGACGAGTACAGCGCCGAGCGGTCCCCGCCGATCAGCCCGGTGATCGAGCCGACGTTCACCACCGTGCCGTGGCCACGCTCGGCCATGGCCGGCGCCAGCGCCCCGGTCAGCAGGAAAGGGGCGATCACGTTCGTCTGATACGACTCCAGCAGGGCCTGCTCGGAGACCTCGCCGGTAGATTCGGGCATCCCCCAGACCCCCGCGTTGTTGACGAGGATGTCGAGCTGCCCGCCGGCAGCCGCAGCGACCTCGCCCGCCTGCTGGGCCAGGCGCTGCACCTCACCCGCCCCGGCCCCGAGGTCGGCGGCGACGAACTCGGCTCGTCCTCCGGCGGCACGGATCTCGGCGACGACGGAGTCGCCGCGTTCCTTGTTGCGGCCACTGACGATGACGAACGCGCCCTGCTCGGCGAGGGCCTTGGCGATGGCGACACCCAGGCCGCCGGTGGATCCTGTGACAAGTGCTGTGCGGCCTTGCAGGCGCGTAGTGTTTGGACTCATGAGTCCAGGTATAGGCCGCTAAAAATGGACCTGCAAGTCCAGAAACTGACCGCCAAGGGCGAGGCCACCCGACGCCGCATCATCGAGGGCGCCGCGTCGGTGATCCGCAGCCACGGGGTGGCCGCCACCACGCTGGACGATATCCGCGCCCACACCCAGACGTCCAAGAGCCAGTTGTTCCACTACTTTCCCGACGGCAAGGACCAACTGCTGCTCGCGGTGGCCGAACGCGAAGCCCAGATGGTGCTGGAGGATCAGCAACCCTACCTCGGCGAGCTCACTTCATGGGCCGCCTGGCAACGCTGGCGCGACGCCGTCGTGGATCGGTACCGGCGTCAAGGGCAGAGCTGCCCGCTGAGTCTGCTGATGTCGGAGATCGGCCGCACCACTCCCGGCGCCCAGGCGGTCACCAAAGCCTTGCTGCGGCAATGGCATGACGAGATCTCAGCAGGCATCCGGCACATGCAGTCGCAGGGCAAGATGGCCGCCGACCTGGATGCCGAAAAGGTGGGCGCCGCACTACTGGCCGGGATCCAGGGTGGGGTCAGCGTGATGCTGGCCTCCGGCGACCTGAGCTACCTCGAGTCCGCGCTGGATGTCGGCATCGCGATGCTGCGTCGCTAGGCCGATCACAACGCCGCTTCGAGCCGCTCGATATACCCGTCGACGTCCCCGATCGCCGACGCTGCCCCGAACACACTGATCGAGATGGTGTCGCCCACGCCCGTGACGCAGTGAGTGAGCCCCACCATCGGCGACAGTCCGGGAAACGCCGCAGCCAGCCGTACCGGCTTACCGCCGAAACCGAAATCCGCGGCGCCGCAGTTCACGCTGGACACCACGGTGTTCCCGGTGACCGTCGCCGAACGTGCGTCGGGATTGAACTGGCCGATCCCCCACCGCAGAAGCGGGGCCGGGGTGGCGGCGAAGGCACGTTCCGAGGCACGCATCGCCGGGTGTGCGGCGCGTTCGCGCCGTGCCGCCAGTTCAGCAGCGATCTCGGCGCGGCGCTGCGACAGCGGCAACGACGGATGCAGGCCCACGCCGACCGTGCCGAAATGGTTGTAGGCCTGGCGTGGACCGGATTTCGCCATGGTCACCTCGGCACCGAGAGTGGCCGGATCCGTCCCGAGCTCACGGAGCTGCCCGGCCAGGGCTTCGGAGATTCCGGCCAGAGCACAGACCGTCACGGTGGCGCCCGAGAGCTGCGCGCGACCGCGGACCACTGTCCGCATACTGCGTACACCCGTCGGGCGGTCGTTGGTCCGGAGGGGAAGGCGCGGTGTCGCGGCCGGCGGCACCCGCCCGGCCTCGGTGTCGGCCATCAATTGCCGGTGCGCCCGGGCCGCTTCGATGCTCCGCCACGGGAGCATCGCCGGGTGGCCGTACACCGGCACCACCGGTGCCACCGCTCCCTGGCGACCGAACATCAGCGCCGCCGGACCGCAGGTTCGTCCACCACCCCCGAGGGCGTGCGTGATCTGCAGGACCGCAACGGTGCCGGTACCGACGACACCGGGTATCCCCTCGACTCCGGGGAAGACATGCAGCCGCCACGGCGCCAGCAGCGCATCGAGTTGAGCATCCACCAGTTCGCTCACGGCGGCCAGACAACCCAGCCAGGTCGGCTGATCGAGATCGTGTACCACGAACCGGAATTCGTCGACCGGGGCTGGTACCCAGGCCGGGTAGTGCAGCCGTGCGCTGTCATCGATCCGCTGTGAGAGGTCCGGGCTGGTACGGGCATTGGCAACCAATTCGGCGAGTGCCCCGGACAGATCGACGGGTACACCGTCGAATCCGTACAGCAGGAACGTGTCGTTGGGCATCCTGGACGACATCCAGAACATCTGCGCATCGACCGCAGTGAGTCGGTTAACCGGCACGTCCGACGAAGTCCAGGATGCGAGCGGCTGTGGCGTCGGGCTGATCGAGTTGCAGGAAGTGACCACCGGATTCGACGACATGGGTGTCGCTGCCGGCGGGCAGCACCTCGCGCACCCACCGGATGTAATCCGGTGCGGCACAGCCGTCATCGGTACCGTGCAGGTACAGCGACGGCAGCACCGGCGGCAACGCCAAGTGCTTGTGCAGCTCGGCGTACCGCGCCGGCGGTTTGCTCATCCGGATCGTGGCCCGGTAGTAGCCCAGCGCGGCGCGCCAGCGGTCCGGGGCCCCGATCGCGGCGTCGACGTGGCGCAGGTCCTCGGCCGCGTCGTATCCGGGCGACCACGCCTTCCACAACCGCGGCACCACCCAGGACGCGGACCGCTCAGGCAGCCAAGGCAATTGGAAGTACATCATGTACCAGCTGCGCAGTGCCTGACGCGGCAGCTGGGCCATCAGCTTGCCCGCGTCGGGCACCCGGCCCAGTGGCTGGAACGAGGCCATCGGCGGTACCGACATGATCACCGCTCGGGTGAACGGGTTGTCCGGCAGCGCGGCCACTCCCGCTGCCGCCATGGCGCCCCAGTCGTGGCCGATGATCACATCGCGCCCCGTCGGTCCGGCGGCCTGCAAGAGGTTCAGCGCGTCGTCCATCAGCGCGGCGACGTGATAGCTGCCGTCGGCGGGAATCGACGAGGGCACGTAGCCGCGCATGAACGGCGCCACCACTTTCCAGCCGGCCTCCGCCAAGATCGGGGCGACTTTGCGCCAACCATAGGCGGTGTCGGGAAACCCGTGTAGACACAACGCCACCGGGCCGTCATCGGGCCCCCACACCAACGCCCGCAGTTGTACTGCCGGGGTGGCGACATCAATCCAGCGCGGCTCGGTCACAGCGGCACCGGCTCGTACTCGGACATCAGCCATTGGCCACCGTCTTTGACCATCGTCACCCGTGCCACCGACGGGTGCTTCTTCGGCATATCGTCACCGACCTGGACGCTCTGATTGACGAACAGCACCAACTCGACGCGGTCGGGTTTCGCGGTCACCGTCCCCGCCTCCAGTACGTCGGCGACCGCCGCGATCCGCTGCGCGTGCGCGGCCGGGATCACCTCGTTGATCATCGCTGTGTAGGTACCGCGAAATTCACCGGTCATCCGGTCGCGCGCCGCAGTGAGCTGCTGGTCGACGGTTTCGGTCTCATACGACAGCATCTGGGCGGTGATGTCCTTGGCGGCCTGAACCGATTCGACCCGGGCCGTGTCACTTTCGTTCTGCGACACCGTGAGCCAGCGCAGCACCCCGGAGGCCGTCGCCAACACCAACGCGATGACCGCCAGCACGACAGGCAGGCTGACCTGAGCGCGGGCGCGGGCGCGGGATGATCCGGCCTCTTCGGCGGGCTCCACCGCCTCGTCGGCTTCTTCGGCTTTGTCCACTTCGCCGGCGGGCTCATCCGGTTCGTCGGCAACGACGGACTCGTCGGCAGGCTCGACCGATTCCTCGACTGCCGCTTCCACTGGAGTCTCCGCGACTGCCGCCTCCTCGGCGCTGTCCGACCCGGGGCTCGTCTTCTCAAGGCTGACCGGCTCGGCGGCTACGGTCTCGGCAGCTACGGGCTCGGCGCTCTCTGCGGATTCGGCTGCGGCCTTACGACGCCCCGCCGGCGGCATCTTGTGTCGGCCGCTCACTGGATGAACTCCACGTTGGAAACCTTTGCCTTGCCCTCAACATCCTGCACTGTCAACACCATTCGCCACACCTGGGGATCCTGCTCGGGCACGCCCGCATTCGTGGACCGAATGGTCACGGACATGAGCACGTCCGCCTTGTCTTCCGAGTAGGAGTCCAGCGCCGATGCGGTAACAGTGCCCACCGACTTCGACTTGATCTGCTTGACCACGTCCAGGAAGGACTTCGAACGTTTCTCGAAGTCGTCGTAGAACCGGCCGGTCGATGAGTCGAGCACTCGCTGGACATCGTCGTCGGCGTGCTCCCAGTCGATGCTTGTCAGGTTCGTCGCGCCTTGGCGGGCAGTTTCCATGAACATGTCACGTCGCTGCTGTTCCTGATGGACCTGGTAGTAGTCATAGCCGAGCCAACCGGTCAGCGCCACGAGCGCGACGACGAGCACCCCACCGAGAACCGCCGCAGTCTGCGAGCGGAGGAACCGGCGTCGTTCGGGGGCCGCGTGCTCGGCCTCGTCCGACTCTTCCTCCGCGGCCTCGCCGTCGGCGTCCTCGTCGGCCTCTTCGGTTTCTTCAGTTTCTTCGGCAGCCGCGGCGTCGGGTTGTGGGGCGGATTGGCTCGGCTCCTCAGCCTCGGTCGGCTCGACCGACTCGGCGTCGGCGCTGTCGTCTGCCATACATCTGCTCCTCGGTGGCACTGCGGTATCGCGCGTGCGACAGCACGCGTGCGGTCCAACGTACGTGGCACCGGTCACACCGTCATCAGCGGTACCGGCAGTCCGGGATACGCCTCGCGAGCGGCCGCCCCTACGTGCTACCGGGCTCTCTGCACGTGATGCGCGCCCCTACTGCGCGCAGCGCAAAGTCCACCGCGGCGGCGCACGCACCGTCCCAATCGCCGTCGGCTCCCAGCCGGGACAACTCATGGCTGACCACTGCGCGGATGGCCGCGGCATCCCGCTCCGGCCTGGTCAGCGGAAACGACGCGTCGTCCAGGCCGCGGCGCAGGAGAGCCGCCAGCGACCGTTCGCGGTCGATCCGCCACTGTTCCTGCCCGGAGAGGTAGCCCTTGGCCGAGCGAACCTCCTCCAGATCCAGCACCAACGCCTGCCCGCGCGTTCGCGCCTCGTGTATCACGTCGAACGACACCCTGATCCACTGCTCGAGCTGATCCGCGGGCGCACCATCGGTGTCGTCGGCGATCTCGTCGAGCCTGCGGCCCAACGCCCTGCCCGCGCTCTGCTGCATCGCCAGGAACAACGCGTCCTTGGATTCGAAGTGGCGATAGAAAGCCCGGGTGGACAGCCCGGCGCGAGCCAGCACCGCCGCGATCGGCACAGCACCGGTGTGGGGCTCGGCCAGGCAGGTGAAGGCGGCCCTGATGATCGCGCGGCGTTCGGCGGCGTCGCGCGCCGCGTCATCCGGCTCGATACCTGGATCAATCCGCACGATTGACGATTCTAGAAACGGGCCGCTTGCACGGGTCGCAGATGCGACGAAAATGCCCCTGGGTAACGTGACTTCCGGGGCCTGCCGAGAGGAATGTCCGTGAGCACCGGGAAAACCGCGCACAGTGAGTCACGCATCGTCACGTTCCGGGGCGTCGACGACCTGAATCTGGTCGGCGACGAATGGAACCGCGACGCCGCGTCCGCTGCTGGCCGACCTACGGTTCTGCTACTTCACGGCGGCGGGCAGAACCGGTACTCCTGGAAGAACACCGGGCAGATCCTGGCCGACGACGGCTTGCACGTGATCGCGCTCGACGCGCGTGGCCACGGCGACAGCGACCGCTCCCCCAGCGCGAACTATTCGGTGGAAGCGCTGAGCTCCGACGTGCAGCACGTGCTGTATCAAGTCGGCCGCCCAGTGGTACTGATCGGCGCCAGCATGGGCGGGCTCACCAGCATCCTGGCGTCCCACGAGGCCGGCCCGGAGCTCGTGACCAAACTCGTGCTGGTCGATGTGGTGCCCCGGTTCGAGAAGAGCGGTAGCGCACGTATCCGCGACTTCATGTTCACCAACGTGGACGGTTTCGACTCCCTCGAACAGGCTGCCGAAGCGGTCTCCGCCTACCTGCCCCACCGCACGAAGCCGCGCAGCCCGGAGGGGCTGAAGAAGAACCTGCGGCAGCGCGACGGGCGCTGGTATTGGCACTGGGATCCGGCCTTCCTCACCAAACCCGAAGACGATCCGTTCGCCCGGGTGGACAAGCTGGAATCAGCCGCGATGAACCTGACCATCCCGATCCTGCTGATCCGCGGCAAGCTCTCCGATGTGGTCAGCCCCGAAGGCGTGCAGGACTTTCTGGAGAAGGTGCCTGCCGCAGAGTTCGTCGAGTTGTCCGATGCGGGGCACACCGCCGCCGGGGACGACAACGACGCATTCACCGAGGTCGTCGTGGAGTTCGTCGGGCGGTGAGCGCCGACCGCGACACCGTCGGCTTCAACTTTCTGCGCCAGCCTGAGCTGCCCGCACCCCACGTCGGTGAATCGTCCGCCCGCGACATCCTGGCCACCCACTTCGGCCTACGGGCAAGCGTGAAATCGCTGGGCAGCCAACAGGACAAGAACTTCCTGGTGGGTGACGGCGACGCGGTCACCGCGGTGCTGAAGATCGCGAACCCCGCATTCAACGAGATCGAGCTGACCGCTCAGGAGTTGGCCGCGGATCTGATCGCAGCAGCCGAACCTGGCGTGCGGGTGGCGCAGTCATTGCCCAACCAACGTGGCGAAAAGCTCACTGCGGTAACCGGTCTGGGCCTGAACCGGACCGGCGACACGACCTACGTGCGGCTGCTGCGACACCTGCCCGGCGGAACCCTCATCGAGTCCGGCTACCTGCCGCCGGCCACGGTCGCCGAACTGGGCGCACTGGCCGGGCGGGTCAGCCGAGCCTTGGCCGGTTTCAGCCACCCCGGCCTGGACCGGATCCTGCAGTGGGACCTGCGTTACGGTGCCGAGGTGGTGGCCCGCCTGGCGGCCCACGTCGACGACGCTGCCGCACGTTCCCGACTGGAGACCGTGGCCGATGAGGCCTGGGCACGCATCGCACCACTGGCCGACGCGCTGCCCCGGCAGGCCGTGCACATGGACCTGACCGACGCCAATGTCGTGGTCTCCCGCGGTGTGGGCGGTGCCGTGCACCCCGACGGCATCATCGATCTCGGCGACCTGGCCGACAGTTGGGCCGTGAGCGAACTGGCCATCACGCTGTCCTCGGTACTGCAACATCCGGGCGCCGACCCGATGGCCGTGCTGCCCGGCATCCGGGCCTTCCATGCCATCCGGCCCTTGAGTGTTGCCGAGGCAGAAGCGTTGTGGCCGTTGCTGGTTCTGCGCACCGCGGTGCTGATCGTCAGCGGAGCACATCAGGCCGGTTTCGACCCGGACAACGACTACCTCACCGAGCAATCCGACGGCGAGTGGCAGATGTTCGAGTCCGCCACCTCGGTGCCGATGGATGTGATGACGGCACTGATCAAAGCCGATCTCGGCCTGGCCGCACCGCCCGCGCCGGTGCCCGTTGACCGGCCGATGCTCACCGTGCCGGGGCCGGTGGTGACGCTGGACCTGTCCGCGACCTCCGATGATCTGGATGGCGCCTTCAGGGCCGGCGGCTGGGTGAAACCCGACGCCGAAGACGAATTGGCCAGGGCCGCACTGGCCAACGGCGCCGCCCTGGTGGTGAGCCGGTACGGACAACCGCGGATCTCGCAGGCCCCCGCGTTGAGCCAGGACGAACCGGCCGTGGTGCCGACCGGAATAAGCGTGTGGGCCGCTGAATCCACCCCGCTGGTAATGCCTTTCAGCGGTGAGATCGTCGATCGCTCAGCCTCTGCAGTGACGTTGCGCGGCACCGGCTTCGAGCTGACTTTGACCGGAGTGAGCGCCGGTTCGGGAGACGGGTTGGGCGTGGCCGAACCGGGCCGACGTGTCGAACTCGCCCTGCGGCCGGTCGGCGCGCCGGTGGCGCCGCGCCTGACCACACCCGCACTTGCTCCCGGCTGGCTGGCACTGTGCCGAGATCCGCGCCCGCTGCTCGGATTACCGGTCCTACCCATCGAAGATGCCGAGCCCGATCTGATGACCCGGCGCGACCGGGCGTTCGCACCCGTACAGGAGCACTACTACCGCCGGCCGCCGCGGATCGAACGCGGCTGGCGACACTTCCTGATGTCCACCAGCGGACGCTGCTATCTGGACATGGTCAACAACGTCACGGTCCTAGGCCACGCGCACCCTCGGGTCGCGGCGGCAGCCGCCCGGCAGCTGCGCAAGCTGAACACCAACTCGCGGTTCAACTATGCCTCCGTCGTCGAATTCAGCGAACGCCTTGCCGGGCTCTTGCCCGATCCGCTCGACACGGTATTCCTGGTCAACTCCGGATCTGAGGCCAGCGACCTGGCGCTACGGTTGGCGACCGCGGCGGCCGGGCGCCCCGATGTGGTGGCCATGCGCGAGGCGTACCACGGCTGGACGTACGGCACCGACGCCGTGTCGACCTCCACCGCGGACAACCCGAATGCGCTTACCACCCGGCCGGATTGGGTGCACACCGTCGAATCGCCCAACAGCTTCCGCGGCAAGTACCGCGGCAGCGAGGTCGGGCGATACGCGGTGGATGCGGTGGCCCAGATCGACCAGTTGATCGCCGAGGGGCGCGCCCCGGCCGCGTTCATCTGCGAGACGGTCTACGGCAACGCCGGCGGGATGGCCCTACCCGACGGATACCTGCCGCAGGTCTACGCGGCCGTGCGCGGAGCGGGCGGCTACGCGGTCGCGGACGAAGTGCAGGTCGGCTACGGCCGTCTGGGCGAATGGTTTTGGGGCTTCGACCAGCAGGGCGTGGTCCCCGACATTGTGTCGATGGCGAAATCGGTCGGCAATGGCTATCCGCTGGGGGCGGTGGTCACCAGCCGCGCGATCGCCGAGGCCTTCCGCAGCCAGGGCTACTTCTTCTCCTCCACCGGCGGAAGTCCGCTGTCGTGCGCGATCGGAATGACAGTGCTCGACGTGCTGAACGACGAAGACCTGCAAGGCAACGCGTCCCGCGTGGGCACTCATCTGAAGGCGCGACTGGAAGAACTCACCACTCGGCATCCGATCATCGGCACCGTCCATGGTGTCGGCCTGTATTTGGGCGTCGAGATGATCCGCGATCCCGACACACTCGAGCCGGCCACCGAGGAAACGGCCCTGATCTGTGACCGGATGCTCGAACTCGGCGTGATCATCCAACCGACCGGCGACCACCAGAACATCCTGAAAACCAAGCCGCCGTTGTGCATCGACACCGACGCAGCCGACTTCTACGTCGATGCGCTGGACCGGGTCCTCACCGAAGGGTGGTGAGCGAGGCTGTCCGACAAGCCCCGAAGTTGCCGACGAGAGGTAACCGAGAGCTTGACGAACACTTTCCGCAGGTGCCACTCGACGGTATGGGTGCTGATGAACAGCTGCTCTCCGATTGCAGCGTTGGTCAGTCCGGCTGCTGCGAGCCGCGCGATCTGTGCCTCCTGAGCCGTCAGGACATCGCCGCCGGCGACCGGCCGCCGGCCGGCCCGCTCCCCCTTCGCGATCAACTCGCGCCCGGCACGATCAGCAAAAGCCCGAGCACCAAAGGCACAGAACATCTCGTGCGCGATGGCGAGCTGCTCCTTGGCTGCCGACCGGCGCTTCCGGCGGCGCAGCCATTCTCCGTAGCGCAGATGGGCCCGGGCCAGGTGGACCCTGATGCGGGTACGCCCCAACCGGTCGATCGCTTCACGGTAGTGAGCCTCGGCATCTCCATCGTCGGCCACCAGAGCCCGTGCACTCGCCAAAGTCCCCAGAGCCCAATCCGTGTCGCGAACCGATAAACGCTCGGTAAGGCGCCCGCAGGCCTCCTGCGCAGCGTCGATGTTGCCGATGCGGGTCGCCGCCTCGATCAGTTCGACCAGATACCAGCCGTACAGTCCGAGGTCCACATACTCGGCAGCCTGCCGGGCCGCGACGAACGCCTCCTCATAGCGGCCCAGACCATTGCAGAGCACGGCGGTCGCATATCGGGCCAGGCCCAGCACCCGGCCTTCCCCAGAGGCCGATGCCGCCTCGGCACCAGCCTTGAGCGCATCGAGATCTTCCGGATCACCCTTCCACGCATCCAGCGCAAGAGAGTGATAGCGCAGCGGTGAGTAGTAGCGGGTCGACAGAAAGGTCGAATCAGCCTCCGTCAGAAGGGCTTCGGCGGCAACGAGCTCGCCGGCCAACATGTGCACGACGGCCCGGTAGGCCAGGGTCTCCGGAAGCAGCGCCAACGCGTCGGACGCCCGGACTCGTCGCACCGCCGCCGTGGAGAGCCGGTGCACCAACCCGTCATCCCATAGTTCATAGGCCGTGGACTGTTGGATGAGAGGCAGCGCGGGCACCATCCACCGCGACGCCGGGGAATCGGCATCGAGACGATGCGCGCCCAGCCTCTCCACCGCCGCCGGCAATCCCTCCCCGGCATACGGAACACCGGTGATCTGAGCCGTCATGCCCCGCAACACGGTGCCCACCGGCCCAGAACCGGTGGATAGGCGTTCGATACCGCACCGCGCGGTCTCGGCCGTCCGCGCCACGGCCGGGATATCTCCGAGCCGGCCTGCGTACATCGCCGCAGCGAGAGCTTCGAGATGCGTCTCAAGGCTCACTTCAGCGTCGAAGTGCTCGAATTCGACTGCAGCATCACTCATCCGGGATGCGATCTCACTCAACGAAGCCGCCGCGCCGTCGCCGCTGCGCCGCTTGGCGAACTCCATCTGCGCGGACAACCGCGCGGCTCGTGCCCGCTGCAGGCCGGTCATCGGTGCGAGGCCTGCCATGCCGAGCAACGTGTCGGCATCGGAAAAGGCGCCGGCATCGAGCTTGGCCCGCGCTGCGGCCAGCGCGCGGTCACAGCGAAGGTCCGGAACCGATGTCAGGACCGCGGCCCGCTCGAGAAATGTTGCGGCAACGGCCATACCGATCTGCGCGTGCGCATGACCGGCAGCGACTTCCAGTTGCGCTGCCACCTCATCGTCGGGCCACGTCACGGCGTTGGCGATATGCCAGATCCGGCGGTCCGGATCGATCTCGACATCGGTGACTTCGGCCAGTACACGGTGCATCTCGCGGCGTGCGGACGGGTCGGCAGCGTGGTAAGCGGCCGACCGGGCCAGGGGGTGCAGAAACCGCACATCGGAGTCGATTTCGATCACTCGGGCGACCACCGCGGGCGCCAGCATGTCGGCAGTGATCCCAAGCCGGTCCGCGACGCGACCCAACACAGCGGCATCACCGACGGGCTCGGCCGCAGCGGCGAGGAGCAGCTGCCGAGTCGTTTCGGGCAGCGCGCGAATCAACTCGACATAGTCGAGCTCGATTCTTTTGACCCCCGAAGGGGTGTCACCGCCGCGCAGCGCCCCGGCAAGTTCTGCGGCGGCACAATCATGCGGAAGTGAAACCAACGCAAGCGGATTACCCCGGGTCTCGGCGATGATCCGATCGCTGACGCGCGGGTCGAGTCGGGTCATCATCACCGTGCCCAGCAGGTCTCGCGCATGCTCATCCGACAACGGACCGATCATGCGTTCGGGCAATCCGCTCAGCACGTCTACCCCGAGGTCACGGGTCGCGAACACCAGCCCGGCCCGTTCGGTGGTCAACCGCCTCGCCACAGCGGCCAGAACCGCCAGCGTCGCAGGGTCCAGCCAATGTGCGTCGTCGAGAACCCAGACCAGCGGTTCATCGCGGCAGGCGGCGGTCAGCAAATTCAAAACCGCTGACTGCACCAATTTTTCGGTCGGCGGCGCACCGGATCCGAGTCCCAGAACCACCACCAGTGCATCGCGTTGGTCTTCCGGCAGCCCGGCGAGGTGGCCGAGCAGCGGTCGGCACAACTGCTGTAGACCGGCGAAGTCGAGGTCCATATCCAACGACACTCCGGTCACCCGTACCGATCGGTAGTGCCCGACCCGCTTGAGAAGGTGGTTCAGCAGTTCGGTCTTCCCGACGCCGCGCTGTCCGCGCAGCACCAGCACCCTGCCTCCGCTCCGCATTCCCGTGACCAGATCCTCCAGAACCCGGCATTCGGCATCGCGTCCGATCAGGACACGCGCGCCCGCATCGTGAAAAGGTTTCCGCCACATACACATATCGACCGAATAGCAGCCGATTTTGTGACAGCCTCTACTTCCCCAGCTTCGCCGCGATGTGCCGGCGGGAGCGAATACCCAACTTGCCGAACACTTTTCGTAGGTGCCACTCGACGGTGTGAGCGCTGATGAACAGTTGCGCGCCGATCTCCGAATTGGTCAGTCCGTCGGCGGCGAGCCGGGCGATCTGCATCTCCTGCGCGGTGAGCGATGCGGCGTCGACCGCCCGCCGGCCCGTTGGCCTGGCCGAAGTCGCTGCCCCCGCGGCGGCGAGTTCCCGGCGGGCCCGCTCGGCGAACCCGTCGGCGCCCAAGTCGCTCAGCAGGGTGTATGCCTGGCGGAGATGTTGCCGCGCTTCGCCCCGTCGCTGTTCGCTCCGCAGCCACTCGCCGTACACCAGATAGGCCCGTGCGGTGAGCATTCGGACGCCCGTACGCTCGAGAAGCTCGATCGCATCGCGATAGCGTTGCTCGGCGACCGGGCCGTCTGTCACCAGCGCGCCGACATAGGCCGCTGTGCCGCGCACCCAATCGGTACCACTCACCGCAGCCATGTCTTCGATGTGTCGCACCGCTTCGGCCGCCTCGGCCGGAAGGCTCAATCTTGCTGCCGCCTCGACCAGCTCGACCATCGACCAGGTTGAGAGTCCAAGCTCCTGCGGGTAGGCGGATCCGCGGCGGGCCGCAGCGAGGGCCTCGTCATACCGGCCGAGCCCGTTGTACAGCACCGCGGCCGCCCATTCCGTCGCCGTCAGCGCCTTTCCCTCGCCGCGCAGCAACGGGTCGGAGGTGATCAGGTCGATGGCCTGCCGCGTGCGTGTCTCGTCACCGCGCCAGGGTTCGACGACCACGGCGCCGTAGTGCGCGAAAAAGCTGCTTCCGGTGACCTCGCCCAACGTTGCGGCCTGAGCGACCAGCGCGTCGGAAGCGGCCAGGTCACCTGCATAGACGCGGTTCGACAGCCGCAGCAGCAGCGCCGACGGCAGGACGGCAAGTGCGCCGGCGTCCACAGCAAGCTCGACCAGCCTGGCCGACAGCGTGGACCAGGCGTCGAATTCCCAAGTGTTGTGCGCCAATCGGCACGCCAAGGGCAGCCAGCCCAGCCCGTCCGCTGGGGAGAAGCGGCCTGTTCGATAGGCCGCGAGGGCACGATGAACCAGCGGCGCCCCCTGTGCGTAACCCGCAACCGTGATCCGGGAAACGCCTTCCAGGAGCAGGTCTGAGCAAGCCGGGTCCGTGGGCCGCCGCATCGCCAGGATCGCAGCCGCCACCTGCTCCACGCCGACCTCGTCAGGCAATCTGCCGGCGGTGAGGGCGGCGTAGAACGCGTCGCGGTAGGTCTCGGTCGCGAGACCGCGGTCAACTGGCTCAAGTTGTTTGGCAGCAGCGAGCAGTGAGGGCAGGCCCGCGCTGGCACTGCGGAAGGCGAAGAGACTTCGTCCGCGCACCAGTTCGGCCAGGGCATGCTCACGCTTGTTCAACGGCAGCGTCGCGAGGTCGTCGAGCAGTTCGAGAGCCTCACCGAACTCACCTGCTTCACTCTTGGCCTGCGCAGCGGCCAACGCGCGGGAGCCACGTCGATGCGGATGAGGGGTCAGCTCTGCGGCCCGGTCGAGGAATGCCGCCGCCGCGGCAGCACCCCCGCGGGCGCGGGCGCGGGCGGCGGCCAGCTCGAGTGCGGAGGCCACCTCCTCATCCGGGTGCCCTGCGGCACTTGCCAAGTGCCACGTGCGTCGATCGGGGTCGTGTTCGGGGTCGGTCGCCTCCGCCAACGCCCGGTGCACATGCCGCCGCTGCGATGTCGTCGCCGACCGGTAGGCCGCCGAACGGACCAGTGGATGCCGGAATCGGACCATGGTGCCGACCGTGAGCAGGTCCCCGGCCTGTGCTTCGGCGCCCGCGGCGACGATGTCGATATCCAACTGTGTGGCCGCGCGCCGCAGCAGCGCCACGTCTCCCACCGGATCAGCCGCGGCGAGCAACACCAGAAGCTGGGCCTCGGATGACAACGAACCAAGGCGGCGCCGGAAGCCCTGCTCGATCTGGCCGGCCAGCGAATGGTCGTCGAGCCCGTCGGCAGCCACGGCCAGCTGCGCAGCAGTCACCTCACGTGGAAGTTCCAGGAGTGCAAGCGGATTCCCCTGGGACTCGGCCAGAATACGATCGAGCACCCGGTCGTCGACGCGGCCCGGGCAGCCCCGTGCCAGCAGAGTCCGGGCGTCGTGATCGCCCAGGCCCTCGATCCGCAGCGCGGGTAGATCCGTCAGGGCATCCCCCACGACGGGCTCACGTACCGCGAAGAGCAGGACCACCCGCTCGGCCAGCAGCCGGCGACCGACGAACGACAAGATCTGAGCGGAAATCCGATCCAACCATTGCGCATCGTCGATCAGACACACCACGGGTTGCCGCGCCGCCGCCTCCGCCAACAGGCTCAGGACTGCCAGGCCGACGAGGAACCGGTCCGCGGGAGTGCCCGCGCTGAGCCCGAACGCCGTTTCGAGCGCCGACCGCTGTGGGACAGGCAGCCGGTCGAAATGTTCCCGAAACGGCTCGCACAGCCGGTGCAGCCCGCCGAAAGCCAGCTCCGCCTCCGCCTCGATCCCCGCGATGCGCACCACCTGGCAACCGGGCGCATGGTCGCCCACGTAGTCGAGCAACGCGGTTTTGCCGATACCTGCCTCGCCCCGCAGCACCAGTGCTGCACTGCGACCGCCCGCCACCGCCGTGACCATGTCGTCGAGAGTGGTGCGCTCCCATCGCCGGCCGACAAGCCGTCCCCGGGTTCCGTCGAGCCGCTCCATCTCCTCGACGCGAGGTGTCTCGACGGTCCAGGCCAACCGGCCTGAGGTTTCGGCCCTCATGCGGCCCGTGAGCCGGCGTACTCGCCGGTGAGGAGCCGCTCCAGATCTCGGCGGTCGCCGGTGCGCGCGGCCCGCAAGAACGCGTTGGCAAGCCGGCGGTGCGTGGCGATCAGGACCGCTGAGGCACGCTCACCGGTAACGAGCCGGGTCTGGGCCCGGCGGACCAGTTGCCGCGTGTTCGCCACACTCGTCCGCAGGAGCGCTGCGATGTCGACGTAGGCGTATTCAAAGCCTTTGCGCAGCACGTAGGCGGCCAGCTCCGCCGACGTCAACCTCACCATCAGCAGGGCCAGCAGCTCCTCGACCAGAGCGGTCTGTTCGGTCCGCGACACGGGCTCGTCGTCGACGGTGTCGACCAGGTAGTCCAACGGCGACGCGGTCGGTGCCTCGTGGCGGTACCGGGCCGACTGGATGACGTTGATCGCGAGGTTGGTCGTGGTGGTGGTCAGAAATGCGGCCGGGTTTTCCACAATCGTGCGATCGGTGCGCTGCCACCGCAGCCAGGCCTCCTGGACCAGGTCTTCGGCACCACACACCTCGCCGGTGACTCGGTAGGCGATACCGAACAGCCGCGTGCGATGTGTGAGAAAGATGTCGAGAGCCAGGTCCAGTTCATCCGGTGTCGACATACCTCCACCCTGGATGCCACGGGGCCTCCGTCGCGCCACGGAACTGCGTGGTCGAGTCCGTGGGGTGTGCACCACGGACTACGCGGGCCCGCTACGTACCGGGGCTAGGCCGACGGCGCCAGGGCACCCGGCAGCTCGCGGCGGGAGCTGATGCCGAGCTTCGCGTACACCTTGCGCAGGTGCCATTCCACGGTGTGTGGGCTGAGGAAGAGTTCCGCGCCGATCTTCGGGTTGGTCATTCCAGCGGCGGCCAACGCGGCGATCTGTGCCTCCTGCGGGGTCAGACTGGTCGTCGGCCCGGTTTCCCGGCTTCGCACGTGCTCACCGGTGGCCAGCAGTTCGCGCCGCGCCCGTTCGGCGAACGCCGTGGCTCCCATGCCATCGAACATCTGGTGTGCGGTGCGGAGGTGCTCCCGCGCCAGTGCCCGCCGACGGTTCCGGCGCAACCATTCGCCGTACAGCAGGTGGGTGCGTGCCACCTCGACCACCACGCGGTCGCGGGCAAGTTCCTCGATGGCCGTGCTGTACAGCGCGTCCGCCTCGTCACCGTCGGTGAGCAGGGCGCGGCTGCGCGCGCTGATGCCGCGGGCCCAGCCGGAACCGGCCGCGCGGGTCAGTTCGACCAGACGGTCCAGCGATGACCGAGCCGCCTCGAGCTCACCGCACCGCACCGCAGCTTCGACATGCTCGACCAACGACAAGCCGGTGAAGTTGTAGCCGTCGTGCTCGATGCCCGCCTGGGCGACCGCGAGTGCCTCGTCGTATCGGGCCAGGCCGTTGTAGAGCAATCCCTGGATGTAGCCGGCGACCCCTAGCAGGGAGACCTCGCCGTGTTGGGCAGCACGGGCTTTGGCCTCGGCGATCGGGCCCGCGGCGCCCTCTTCCTCACCGCGCCATGCGGCCAGCACCAGCGAGGCATAGGCGTGAGGGGTTTGTCCGGTCGCCGCGGAGATCGCGTCGGCCTCGTCGATCATGCGGGCCGCCGTGGCGAAGTCGCCATGGTGGATGTAGACGCCGCCCAGGTAGATCAGCGCCGGCGGCAACACCCCGAGCGCACCGATGTCACGCGCGAGCCGCACGGCACGGGTGGCGAAGGAGTCCCACGCGGGCAGATCCCACCCGTAGTGGATGAACGATTCCAGCGCGACCGGCACCAGCAGCAGCCATCGCATCGTCGCCTCGCGGCTGTGCAGTTCCTCCTGCGCGAAGGGCTCGAAGGCCCGGCGCAACGCAGGCACGCCGGTCTCATAACCGTCGGCCAACAGGGTGGCAACACCGTCGAGCAACAGGTCCGCGGCCGCGGAGTTCGACGGCGGAGCGCCGGAAGCCCGGGCGGCGACTGCCGCGGCCTTGGCACCGGCCGCGCCGTGGACCCGGCCGGCGAAGACCGTTGCGCTGATCGCCTCCAGGTACGTCTCGCGGGCCAGCGGTGAGCCAGCGGCCGCGAATTGCGCGGCGGCGTCGAGCAGCAACGGCGCAGCTTCGTCACTACGACTGCGGCCGAACAGGATTCGGGCCCGCAGACGCGCCAGCCGGGCCTGGTCCAGCGGGTCGAGTGGGCACAAGCTGGCCATGGTCGCCAACTCGGTGGCACGATCCGGGGAGGCGGCCGAGAAATGGGCCTCGGCGGCGGCGAGCGCCCGTCGCCCGCGCCGCCAGAGGTCCGGGGTCAACTCGGTGGCGCGTTCCAGCAGAACCGCCTCGGCCGCCATGCCACCGCGCTGCCGCGCCCGGCCTGCCGCGTGGTCCAAACCCGCCGCAACCTCCTCGTCGGGCCCGTCGGCCGCCTCTGCCGCGTGCCAGGCACACCGGTCCGGATCGAGTACCGGGTCGGTGACGGCCGCCAGCGCCCGGTGCACGGCCCGGCGCTGCTCGGGATCGGCGTGCCGGTACACCGCCGAGCGCACCAGCGGGTGGCGGAACCGGACGGACTCACCGAATTCGATCAGACCGGCCGCCTTCGCGGGCGCGGCATCGGGCGCGATGTTCATCGCGTCCGCCGCGCGCACCAGTAGCCGCGCCTCCCCGATCGGCTCTGCTGCCGCGATCAACAGCAGCGTTCGGGTCTGCGCAGGCAGCATCTGGATGCGGTCGGCGAAGTCCTGTTCGACGCGGCTCGACACCGATTCACGAATTGTCGCGGTCCCCGTCTCGACGCCGTAGGCGAGCTCGGCGGCACTGCGGCCGCGGTAGAGCTCGAGCAGTGCCAGCGGATTGCCGGAGGTCTCGGCTACCAGCCGATCCCGTACCCGCTCCTCCAGCCGCCCCTCCACGGCGCCCTCCAACAGCTCGCTCGCCGCCGCTGGATCCAGCCCGCCGAGCCGCAGCTCGGGTAGATTCCTGAGCACCGCGTGGCCCTCCGGATCGCGCACGGAGTACACCATCGCGACCGCCTCGGCCAGCAGCCGGCGTGCCACGAACTCCAACGTCAGCACCGACACCTGATCGAGCCACTGGGCGTCGTCGACGATGACCAGTACGGGCTTGGCCTCCGAGGCCCGGGTGAGCAGGGTCAACACCGCCAAGCCGACCAGGAACCGATCCGGCGGGTCCCCCGCCGCCAATCCGAAGGCGACCCGCAGCGCATCCCGCTGCGGCTCGGGCAGCGCATCGATCGTGCTGAGAAACGATGCGCAGAGTTGGTGCAGGCCGGCATAGGCCAGCTCCATGTCCGCCTCGATCCCGCGGGCGGTGGTCACGGTCATCCCCGCGGCCTGGGCCGCCACGTACTCCAAAAGCACCGATTTCCCGATACCGGCCTCGCCCCGGATCACCGCTACCCCGGACTCACCGCGGCGCAGACCGCTGAGCAGCTCGGTCAGCTGGGTGCACTCGCGTTGCCTGCCAACCAGGTTGGGCAACGGGCTGGCACTCATGCGTACGGCTCCTGGCAGGGCTGGGCGGCACGGGTGTGCACGGCTGGCGAGAAATCTACCGGGATTGTCACAAACCGTGACGCCGCCCGGTCGGTACTTATAACCGGCCGTCTGCCCCAGGAGATTCCATGTCACCCCGCGAACATCAGCTCGCCACATCTGTCCTGGTGGTGGGGGTCGGGGCCGCCGGGCTGCGAGTGGCCATCGAACTCGCCGAGGCCGGGGTGGCGGTCACGGCAGTGGGCAAGCACACACCGGATGACGATCACACCGGTCTGACCCTCAGTGGGATCAACGCGGCGCTGGACACCGCCGACGGCTGGGAACAACACGCGGCCGACACTCTGCTGGAAAGCCGCCTACTGGCCGATCCTCGCACCGTGCAGCGGGTCGCCCAGGGCGCCACCCAAGGCATCCATGACCTGGAGCGCTTCGGCATGCGCGTCGAGCGACCCGACGCAGGCCGGGCCGCCGGGACCCACCCGTACCGGCGCAAGGCCGACGCCGGCGAGGTGCAACGCGTCCTGCGCGAACACGCGGTCCGGCTCGGGATCCCGACCCTCCCGACGGTTTATGTGACTCAGATCCTGGTGAACGACGGAGCGGTCTTCGGCGCCTACGGCTTCGATCTCGTCGACGGCGCACGGTATCTCGTGCACGCCGACGCGGTCGTCCTGGCGACAGGTGGCCACACCCGGATCTGGCGCCGGACATCGGCCCGCCGGGACGAGAACACCGGCGACTCGTTTCGCCTCGCCGTCGAGGCGGGCGCCCGGTTGCGGGACGCCGAGCTGGTGCAGTTCCGGCCGTTCGGCTTACTCGGTCCCGAGAACGTGGCAGGGACGCTGATCAGCGATTCGGTGTGCGAAGAGGGCGGTTTACTACTGAACACCGTCGGCGAACGGTTCATGACCCGCTACGACCCCGAGCACCTGGAGCGCGCCGGTCGGGACCGGGTCGCGATGGCGTCCTACGCCGAGATCAAGGCGGGGCGCGGCACCCGGACCGGCGGGGTCTGGCTGGACCTGTCGCATCTGCCTGCCGAGAAGGTCATGACCCGACTGCCGCAGGTCTACCAGACCGTGTTGGAGCTCCAGGGGCGCGACGTCACCCGGGACCCGATCGAGGTGGCCCCGATCGCGCACTACTCGTTGGGCGGGATCGCTGACCGGCCCCAGGACCACGGCACCGAGATCGACGGGCTGTTCGTCACCGGCGAAGCCACCACCGGCTTGCACGGCGCAGGCCTGCTGGACGGAAACTCCTTGATCGCGGTGATGGTCTACGGCCGGCTGACCGGGCAAGCCGCAGCCGACTACTCGGCGCGGCTCACCGCCCAGCGTCGGTCACTGGCGGCGGTCCGTGAAGCTGAGGCGCGAGTCGACCGACTGCTGGCCGCCGATGGCAGCGAGAACATCCGCGGGTTGCAGCGTGTGGTCCGCAACCTGATGACCGAGCACGCCGGAGTGGTCCGAGACGAGGCCGGCCTGCTCTCCGGATTGGCAGCGCTCGGGGAGATCGAGGCACGCATGGCCGACGTGGGTGTGCACACCGACATCAGCGGCTTCGCGGACCTGGCACACGCCTTCGACCTCCGGTCTGCAGTGCTTTCTGCCCGTGCCACGCTCGAGTGCGCGCTGGAACGACGCGAGACCCGGGGCTGTCACATCCGTTCCGACTACCCCGATCTCGACCCGGCGCTGCAGGTGAACCTGGTGTGGTCACCGCACCACGGCGTGCGCCGCGAGCCGGTCGCACCGATCCCTACCGACATTGCCGAGTTGATGCAGTAGGACTCAGCGCTTCGGCTCGCCGTGCTCGGCCTCGGCCAATCGCTGGTGCAGACGCTCGCGAATATCCTGCGGGGTGTAGGCATTTCGGCGGCGCTGATCACGCGCCACCATGACGCCGCCCGCCACGACCCCGGCGACACCGGCCAGTCCCGCCCACTTCCACATGCTTCGCATGCACCCAGTGTGCATAAGCTGCGCATGTGAAAGCGAACACCGTGTCGTTGACCAAGGCGCTCGAGGAGACTCGGACCGGTGACATCTGGCTGTTCCGCGGCGGCTCCGGACCAGACCGGGCGATCCAGACCCTCACCAACAGCCCGGTCAACCACGTCGGGATGACGGTGGCCATCGATGACCTGCCTCCGCTGATCTGGCACGCCGAACTCGGCGACAAGATGCTCGACGTATGGACCGGCACCAACCACCGCGGGGTGCAACTCAACGATGCCCGCGAAGTCGTCGAACGATGGGCGCACAGCTACGGGCAACGCTGCTGGTTGCGTCAGCTCACCCCCTTCGCGTCGCGCGAGCAGGAAGACCAGCTGCTCAAGGTGATCGCCCGGATGAACGGCACCGCCTTCCCCACCACCGCGCGACTGACCGGACGCTGGCTGCGCGGGCGGGTACCGATCGTCAGCGACTTCACCCGCGGAATTCCCTTTGTGCACAAGAAGGTTCGCGAGTCAGCCGACCGCAAGAAGGCGCGCAGCCGCCAGGTCGGGCTGGAGACCGCCTACTGCGCCGAAACCGTGGCCATCGCCTACGAGGAGATGGGCCTGCTGACCACCGAGAAGCATTACAACTGGTTCGATCCCGGCTCGTTCTGGAGCGGCGATCAATTGCCCCTGGCCGTGGGCTACCGACTGGGTGACGAAGTCTCGGTAATCGTCGACTGAGACCGACATGGCCCGACGGGTAGTCGATTCCTCGGATCAACGAGCCCGCCCGGATCAATCGGTCAAGAGTGGCGCCCGGCCTGCACACGGTTCCCCCGCACGCGGCATTATGTTAATGTCCATTCTTGATAGATACGGGTCTCTATCAGGTCTGATGATGGAAATAGAACACACCGTCGAGAATATATGTGAATACATATTCACTCACCGGGGGCAGCGATGACGGGAACAACATCCAGGAACGGCAACGACGCAGCGGTCGATGACGAGGCGACCGAGGTCGACATCAGTCGAATCATCAAGACCCTGCGAGCGACCTTCCGTAGCGACCGGACGCGATCGGCGCACTGGCGAGCAGATCAGCTGCATCGGCTCGCGGACCTGATGATCGACAACGAGACGGAGATCATCGAAGCGCTGTCGGCAGATCTCGGTCGGGCGCCCTTCGAATCCTGGTTGACCGATATCGCAGGCACGGTGGCCGAAGCCCGTTACGCCGCAAAGCATGTCAAGCGTTGGATGCGCCGCGACCGGAGGATGCTCGAACTGCCCCAGTGGCCCGGGCGGGGCTGGGTCGAGTACGAACCCTACGGAACCGTCCTGATCATCGGGACGTGGAACCTGCCCTACCTGCTGACGCTCGGCCCCGCCATCGGTGCCATCTCGGCCGGAAACACCGTGCTGATCAAGCCTTCTGAGTTCGCACCGCGAACATCACGACTGCTGGCCGACCTTGTGCCGCGCTATCTCGATCACGATGCCGTGGCCGTGGTCGAAGGCGCACGCTCGACCAGTGAGCTGTTGCTCGAGCAGGAATTCGACCGCATCTTGTTCACCGGTGGCGCCGAGACCGGCCGCAAGATTCTGGCCGCGGCAGCACGACATCTGACACCCGTCACTCTGGAATTGGGCGGCAAGAGCCCGGTGATCCTCGCCGACGACTGCGACGTCGATGTCGCCGCCGCCCGGATCGCGTGGACCAAGCTCATCAACTCCGGCCAGGTGTGCGTCGCCCCTGACTATGTGCTCGCTCACCGCGACGTCGCCGAGCGATTCGTCGACCGACTGTGTGATGGCTGGGTCCGTCAGCAGGTGAACCAGTCAAAAGGCATGCGGGTCTTGAACCTCGATCATCTTGAGCGGCTGAGTGAGTATCTGATCGATACCCGCGGGGAGATCGTCTTCGGAGGCGGGCTCGACCACTCGTCGCTCACGGTCGAGCCGACCGTGGTGCTCAATCCCTCCCCTTCAGAACCGCTGATGACCGAGGAGATCTTCGGGCCGATCCTGCCGGTGGTGACCGTCGATTCCGTTGACGACGCCATCGATTTCGTGAACTCCCGGCCGAAACCACTTGCCGCGTACCTCTTCAGCCGATCCCGCGCGGTCCGCAATCGTGTGGTGTCCGAGGTGTCGGCAGGCGGAATGCTCATCAATCATGTGGCATTCCAGGCGTCGACCACCCGGCTGCCGTTCGGCGGCGTGGGCAACTCCGGGATGGGTGCCTACCACGGGCGTTGGGGCTTCCAGGAGTTCAGCCATGCCAAGACGGTGCTCACCAAGCCCACGCGGCCCGACCTGTCCAAGATGCTGTACCCGCCCTACAGCGACCAGGCCTGGAAGCTGGCGCGCAAGCTGTTCTGACCGATTAGAGCGTCACCGGCTCCGGTCAGACTGTCCCGCGCGCGGCCCACGCGGTGGCGGTGACGGTGAAGGAGCCACTGCCGAGATGTTCGCGAGCCACCGATTCGAGATGCGCACGACCGGCGTCGTCGAGGCCCTGAACATAGTCACCAGCCGGGCCGACACCGAATGTGTATGGCTCCCACCACTCCTCGAACGTCGGATGCACCACATCGGCGGCAATCGGACGCTCTTCCACATCACGCAGCCCGGCGGCTTCGAATATCTCGGTCAGATGCCCTCGGTGAGCACCGGAAAGTAGTGCTTCATCCTCAACGTCAGGATTGATCAGGTGAACGGCCTCCCAGAAGGGTGCCAGTGCACCGGTCGGCCCGTCCCACACGCATGCTGCGACGATTCCGCCACGCCGCGTGACGCGGGCCATCTGCCCGATGCCGACTACCGGATCTGTCATGAAGTGCACAACCAACTGGGCGAGGGCGGCATCGAAGGCAGCCGTGCCATAGGGCAATTCTTCTGCCGTACCCTGGCGCACGTCGACATCCGGGAAGCGCGCACGGAGCGCGTCGATGAACGGCGGTGAGGGATCGATCGCCGCGACCCGGGCTCCGACCGACAGCAGATGCGCTGTCAGCGCACCCGGCCCACATCCCACGTCGAGTACGTTGTCGCCGGCGCTCACCCCGGAAAACGCCGCAAAGACCTTCGCAAGAGGCTCGGCGTAGCGGCCCATGAATCGCGCATAGGCGTCCGGCGGAACCTCGAAGCTCACCTCGAAATGCTACGTCGGCATCGCCGAGTCACAGCCCGAATTTGGCGCGTGCGGCATCGGTGACCGGCGTGAACAGGTTGACGAGATTGCCGTCGGGATCCCGGAACATCAGCGCGCGGTTACCCCACGGCATGGTCGTGGGCTCGGTGACGACGTCGTCCAACTGACCGGCCAACCGCGCGTACTCGGCATCCACGTCGTCGACGATGAACTCGAAGATCGCACTTCGGTTGGCCGCAGGCTCGGCAGAACCCTGCCCGAACAGCGGAACGGTCTTCTCGCTGCCGATCGCCAGCGTGCCGACCGGCGTCGGTATCTCGGCGAAGAGTTCGTTGCCCCAGACCGCCCTGACCCCGGTGACCAACTCGTAGAACGACGCGAGCCGCTGGACGTCGGCCGTGATGATGCGGGTCGAAAGAAACTTCATGTCAACAACTCCTGAGGGTTCACCGTCACTGCACCGGACCGCTCGGCGGCCGGTACCGCAGCATGCTAGACACGCACTCCGACAAACCGGACGTAGCATCAGGTGCCGTGACCACCCGGAAGCGCACACCGGTTCTCGTCGTGCTGTCGGGACTCCCTGGCGTCGGCAAGACCACGGTGGCACAGCGCGTGAGCGCTGAGATCGGCGCAGTGCATATTCGCCTCGACACGATCGAAGCGGCCATGACGGCGTCGGGATTCATCGACCGGGCCGGCGGTTGGGACGCGGTCCCCGATGCCGGCTATCGGATCGCCTATGCGATCGCTTCCGATTTCCTGATCGCGGGGCACGACGTCGTGGCCGACAGCGTGAATCCGCTCGGCATCACCAGACGAGCCTGGGCTGAGGCTGCACGGACCGCGCGAGCCACACTTCTTGACGTCGAGGTGATCTGCAGTGATCGGAGCCTGCACCGCAGACGCGTCGATACCCGGACCTCAGACATCGATGGATTGACCGTGCCGACGTGGCAACAGGTCGAGGACCGGATCTACGAGCCGTGGGACCGCGAAGTTCTTCGCGTCGATACTGCGTCGGGAGTGGAGGCCGCGGCCGCGGCCGTCGTCACCGCGGTTCACAGTGCACGCGAAGCCGCGTTCGATCCGCAGGCCGAGCCCCGAATGTGAAGAGCGTTCGGCATCCCTGGCTTGTTTGTAACCTGTCGAGATGGACGAGGTTTCGGATGACGGGCCGTTCTTTCACGGCACCAAGGCCGACCTGCGGGTGGGCGATCACCTCACCGCCGGGTTCCGTTCCAACTACCGGCCCGAAATCGTGATGAACCACATCTACTTCACCGCGTTGCGCGACGGCGCAGGCCTCGCTGCCGAACTCGCTGCGGGCGACGGGATCCCGCGGGTCTACGCCGTGGAACCGACCGGGGAGTTCGAGAACGATCCCAACGTCACCGACAAGAAGTTCCCCGGCAATCCCACCCGGTCCTACCGGACCAGGGAGCCGCTCCGCATCGTCGGCGAGGTCATCGACTGGACCCGATTGACACCCGAAGCCCTTCAGATGTGGCGGGACCGACTCGCCGCGATCCATACCGAGGGCCGCGGCGAGATCATCAACTAGGACCGACAAAACGTAAACGCGGAAATCCGTGCCGAGAACACCGGGAGAGACGATGGCCAACCGTTGGTCCGGAGTAACCATCGATTGCGCCGATCCCATTCGGATGTCGACCTTTTGGGCCGCAGTGCTCGGCATTGCAGCGTCGAGCGAACACGGAGATGATCCGGCCTGGGCGACTGTGGGCTCGCGCGCGGGACGGTTTCCCCGCCTCACCTTCCAGCGCGTAGCCGAACCGAAAGCCGGAAAGGTACGCATCCACCTGGACGTCGAGGTCGATGACATCGACGCCGGACGTCTTCAGGTCGAGGAGCTGGGTGGACGCTTCTCCGGCGTCCGGCACGACTACGACGAGGGGGTTGTGCTGAACATGCTGGATCCCGAGGGGCATGAGTTCTGCCTGGTGCAGCACTTCGACAGAGCCGCCCCTACCCGTTGAAGCGCGACTGCACGACGTTTCAGCGCCAAACAACGTCACGACGAAGGTGCGATGTACTCGTGGCGTAACTCGACGACCCTGGCGATGTGGTCGAAGTCGTGGTCTGCGGCCAGCACAGTCGCATCATTCAGAATGGCATATCCGGCAATGAGGATGTCGAGTGAACCGGCCGCCCGAACGAGGCCTGAATTCCATAGGGCGCTTTGAATTTCGAGCACCATCGATTCGTCGGGCGCCCGCTCGAGCGGGAAGCCGAGCGAGATCTGCTCGCGATAGTGCGCGTGCTCCTCGGGCGTGCGAGCGCTGTGGCAGAACTCGAGTACCTGCGGCGGACATGTGACGAACAAGTCGGCAGGCGCTCGCTCGATGCGCCGCAGTCGCGCAGCGATTGCCTCGTCTCCGATGGCCAACCTTGCCCAGACCGAGTTGTCGACGAGGTAGTCCGTCACGAGGTCTCGGTCACGTCCGGCGAGATCACGGGCGCACCCAACTCGGTGGCGAGGTCGGCCAATCCCGCGATGCCGTCGATCATTGCGCCCTTCTGTTTCGACGCGATGAGCCGGCGTAATGCAAGATCCAGAACGGCTCGGTTCGATCGCTCGCCCGTGAGAGCCCTGGCACGCTCTATCAGTTCCGGATCAAGGTCCACGCTGGTGACAGCCATGATGCACTCCCCTAGCTCGCTATATGAATGATTATATAGCGCGGCTGGTCGCTGTCGTCGCGGCGCGCAGCTTTAGGCCGGGCTCTGCCGATGTCGCGGGAGCCAAGTGAGGAGTTCAGTGCTGAGACTGGCGATCAGTTCGTCACCCCAGATCGTCTGGGTCTGCTGCCAGGGTGTCCGAACGTTCCCCAGCGAAGGTCCGAGGTCATGTGCACGTAGTAATCACCGTCGGGATACACGGGTATGGCCGGAATGACATTCGAAATGACCTGCCGCGGCAGTTCACCAACCCGAGTCATCACCGACGCCGTTGTAGTGGTTGATGATGGGATTGCCAGTTCCCGTCGCCGCGATCAAGAGCCGCGCCAAAACCTCCAGGAAATGCACGTCGGCAACATCGAGATCGCGCGACGACTTCGCGCGGAGGCTCGTCAACTCCGCAAGTGTGTCGGCGGCTTGAGCTGCGGTGAGCCATATACCACCGGATGCGTATTCGCACTGCGGTGGTGAGTGAATCGCCTCATTGAGGTTGGGATAGTCGGAGCCGCCTACCAAGCGCTCGACTGTGGGATAGCTAGCGGAATGAGAGAAGCTACCGGGCCAATAGAAGATCTCATCGACGAGATGCATCCACGGGTGAACACAGGCGCGTCCCGTGAGATCGTCGCGGTCGCCGACGCGCCAGTTCCACAGGTCATCTGGGTCTTGACCCGGATTCTTACTTCGCTTCAGCGTCACGATGCCGTGGTGGTTGATCATCAATTCATCGTGCGAGCATGGCGGCTCCGTGGCTCGGCCGTCGCGATAGCAGGTGCAGCAGACGAATGCTTCCCACTCACTCATGCCAAAGACGGTATGCGTAGCACCTGACGACGCCGCGCTACACGTTGAAGCGGAACTCCACGACGTCCCCGTCGACCATCACGTAGTCCTTGCCTTCCATACGGACCTTGCCGGCGGCCTTGGCCGCGGCCATCGACCCGGCCTCGACGAGATCGTCGAACGAGACCACCTCGGCCTTGATGAAGCCCTTCTCGAAGTCGGTGTGGATCACGCCGGCGGCCTTGGGCGCGGTGTCGCCCTGGTGGATGGTCCAGGCGCGCGATTCCTTCGGCCCCGCCGTCAGATACGTCTGCAGTCGCAGGGTGTGGAAACCGGCGCGGGCCAACGCATCCAGGCCACGCTCGGTCTGCCCGATCGACTCCAGCAGCTCTTGGGCGGACTCGTCGTCGAGCTCGATCAGCTCTGATTCGATCTTGGCGTCCAGGAACACCGCGTCGGCCGGGGCCACCAGTGCCCGCAGCTCGGCCTGCTTCTCGGCATCGGTGAGCACCGACTCGTCGGCGTTGAACACGTACAGGAACGGCTTGGTCGTCATCAGGTTCAGCTCGCGCAGGATCGACCAGTCCTGGGCCGACGAGGACACGGAAAAAAGAGTCTTGCCGTCATTAAAAACTTCCTGCGCCGCGACCGCCGCGTCCAGCACCGGCTTGCGTTCCTTGTTGTTGCGGGCTTCCTTCTCCAGGCGCGGCACCGCCTTCTCCAGCGTCTGCATGTCGGCCAGGATCAGCTCGGTCTCGATCACCTCGATGTCCGAGCGCGGGTCCACCCGCCCGTCGACGTGCACCACGTCGTCGTCGGCGAACACCCGCACCACCTGACAGATGGCATCGCACTCACGGATGTTGGCGAGGAACTTGTTGCCGAGGCCCGCACCTTCGGACGCGCCCTTGACGATGCCGGCGATGTCGACGAACGTCACCGGGGCCGGCACGGTCTTCTCCGAGCCGAAGATCTCGGCGAGCTTGTCGAGCCGAGGGTCGGGCAACGGCACCACGCCCTCATTGGGCTCGATGGTCGCAAACGGGTAGTTGGCCGCCAACACGTCGTTACGCGTCAGGGCATTGAACAGAGTCGATTTTCCGACGTTCGGCAAACCGACGATTCCCAGGTTCAGGCTCACAGAGAAGAGAGTCTAGGCCCGTGTGACCGGCACGCCAGCGCGAGCTGGCAGCACGCGGCCAGACAGAGCCGGTACGGTCAACGTGTGTCAGGACAGCGCGCACAGTCGGCAGTGCCGGCTGACCATCGCTCTGTACACCCGCGATTCGCCGGTGTGCCGTGGTGGGGAGCTGTCCTTTTGGCGGTCACGGCTACCGCGATCGGCTTTGCCTTCGATGCCGGTGCAGGCAACCGGGAGCTCAGTTCGGTCTTCGCGATCTGTTATTCCCTCGGGTGCATCGCGGCCGTTCTGGCCGTTCAGCAGGCCGGTCTGTTCACCGCGGTGATCCAGCCCCCACTGATCCTGTTCGTCGCCGTGCCCGGGTCCTATTTCCTGTTCCACGGGGGCGAGCTGCAGGGCGCCAAAGACTTGGCCATCAACTGCGGATATCCCCTGATCGAACGCTTCCCGCTGATGCTGTTCCTCTCGGCCACAGTGCTGCTGATCGGCCTCGGCCGGTGGTATGTCGGCCTGACATCACGCAAGGACGCCGGCGCCGACGAAGCGGCCGGCTCCGCAACGCCGAAAACAGCCATGGCGACGCCCGTCTCGGGAATTGTGTCATCCGTCACAACAAAACTTTCCGGGCTGGTTCTCCGCAAACCCGCCACGGCGTCTACGCGCCGGGACCGGACCGCCGAGCATGATCCCGCCGCTGATGTCCCGCCGCGACGTCGTCCCTCCGAACGACCGCCACGGCGACGTCCCGCCGGTGCCGAATCCGGCGCAGGGGCTGCAGCGGCGGCCGGAGCAGGCGCCGGGCGCCCCCGAGGCGAGCGCAGGCCCACCAAACGCACGGCGCCGCCTCGCCCCCGCCCCGACCGTGCGGCCGTCGGCGATCTCGGCAACCAACCCGACGGTGCGATTCCCGAGCGGCCACGGCGCCCCAGGCCCCCACGTTCGGCCGAGCCCGGGGCGGGTGAGCCGCGCCGGCGGGTGCGCACCCAGCCGCGTGAACCGCGCAAGCAACCACCGCCCGAGCGGCGCGAGGCCGGCGCATTCGAGGCCCCGCGTGAGCGCCCGCAGCGGCAGCGTCGCCGATTCGACGACTATCAGCCGTTCGAGGAATCATTCGAGCAGCCGAATCAGCCCAACGGTTCGGGCCGTTCGACGCACCACCCGGTGTCGCGGGTGCGGTACCGCGGTGCCGACGACGAGGATCACCGCGTAGGACACCGGACGCGACCGCGCTCGACGAAGGGCACGGCAGCCCGAGGACGTCACTCCTGGGAATACGACGACTGAAGGCGGGTCAGCCGGGTCCGGGATCAGGCGCGCGGCGGGCGGATCTCACGCGGCAACGCGAACACCAACGTCTCGTTGGCGGTGGTCACGGGCTGCACAGTGCCGTAACCATATTCGGCGAGCCGCTCGAGCACACCGCGCACGAGCACCTCGGGCACCGATGCACCGGAGGTGACGCCCACCGTGGTGACGCCCTCCAGCCAGGTCGGGTCGATGTCTTCGGCGTAGTCGACCAAGTGGGCGGCGTCGGATCCGGCGCCGAGGGCCACCTCGACCAGCCGCACCGAGTTCGACGAGTTACGCGAGCCGACCACGATCACGAGCTCACACTCGGGCGCCATCGCCTTGACGGCAACCTGACGGTTCTGCGTCGCGTAGCAGATGTCGTCGCTCGGCGGATCCTGCAACGTCGGGAACTTCTCACGGAGCCGGCGCACCGTCTCCATGGTCTCGTCGACGCTCAGCGTGGTCTGCGACAGCCAGATGACCTTGTTCGGGTCACGCACTGTCACCTGGTCCACCGCGTCCGGATTGTCGACGACCTGGACGTGGTCGGGTGCCTCACCCGCGGTGCCGACGACCTCCTCATGGCCGGTGTGACCGACGAGCAGGATGTCGTAGTCGTCGCGGGCGAACCGCTTGGCCTCGTTGTGCACCTTGGTGACCAGCGGGCAGGTGGCGTCGATCGTCCGGAGATTGCGGGCGGCGGCCTCGACGTGCACGGTCGGCGCGACGCCGTGTGCCGAGAACACCACGATCGCCCCTTCGGGCACCTCGTCGGTCTCGTCGACGAACACCGCGCCGGCCTTGGCCAGCGTTTCGACGACGTGCACGTTGTGCACGATCTCGTGGCGCACATAGACGGGTGCGCCGTGCTTCTCCAGGGCGCGCTCGACGGTCTCGACGGCGCGGTCGACCCCGGCACAGTATCCGCGCGGTTCGGCCAGCAGGACTCGCTTGCCAGAGGCTTGCGAACCGCCGCCTGACCTCACCGAGCTCGTGGCACCCGGGATACCCATGTTGATTGTCGGCGGCATGGCTCCAGGGTACGGGGCGACAATGCAACGGAGCCAGCCGTGGCTGTGGCTAGTCTGTGCACATGGGAACTGCACCGTACGGGGTCCGGCTGCTGGTGGGCGCGGCTGCGACCGCGATCGAGGAAACTCGCAAGCTGCCCCAAACCATCCTGACGTACCCCATGACGGTGGCCAGCCAGGCGGCCAACATCGTCATGCACGTCCAGCAGAACCTTGCCGAGCTGGTGGTCAAGGGCGATGAAACGCTCGAACAGCTGTTTCCGCCCAAGGACGAGCAGCCCGAGTGGGCCACCTTCGACGAGGATCTCGACTCCGACCTCGACGGCGCGACGGTAGACGACGCAGAGGCCACCGACGGCGACCGGCGTACCGAGGGGCGGTTCGCGCTGTACAGCACCGGGGAGCCCGAGGCCGCAGCTGGGACGAACGGCAAGTCCGCACGTGCCGCCGGCACAGGGGCGGCGCCTGACATCGCGGGCGAGCTCGGCTACGACGCGCTGACGCTGGCTCAGCTTCGGGCCCGGTTGACGTCGTTGCGCGTGGCCGACCTCGAAGCGCTGCTGGCCTATGAGGAGGCCGGCCGGGCCCGCGCACCGTTCGTCACGTTGCTCGCCAACAGGATCACCCGCGCGACCGCGAAGTGACCGAACCGGGCCAGTCACCGGAGAACCCCTGGCCGGTGCGGGCCGTGGCGACCCGCGTCGCCAAATGGATCGACCGACTCGGCACGGTGTGGGTCGAAGGGCAGCTGACCGAGCTCAAGATCCGGCCGGACTCCAAAACCGTCTTCATGGTGCTGCGGGATCCGGCCGCGGACATGTCCCTGACCCTGACGTGCCCGCGCGATCTGGTGCGCAATGCGCCGGTCAAGCTGTCCGAGGGCACCCAGGTGATCATCTGCGGCAAGCCCAACTTCTACACCGGTCGGGGCACATTCTCGTTGCGGGTCAGCGAGATTCGTGCGGTCGGTATCGGTGAGCTGCTGGCCCGGATCGAGCGGTTGCGTCGGCTGCTGGAGGCCGAAGGACTGTTCGACCCCCGCCTCAAACGGCCGATCCCGTTCCTGCCCAACACCATCGGCCTGATCACCGGACGCGCGTCAGCCGCCGAACGGGACGTGACGACGGTCGCCACCACCCGCTGGCCCGCGGTGCGTTTCGCGATCCGCAACACGATCGTCCAGGGACCCAATGCCGTTCCCCAGATCGTGGACGCGCTGGCGGCGCTGGACGCCGATCCCGACGTCGACGTCATCGTCCTCGCGCGCGGCGGCGGCAGCGTCGAGGACCTGCTGCCGTTCTCCGACGAGACGCTGTGCCGCGCCATCGTCGCCTGCCGCACCCCGGTGGTCAGCGCGATCGGCCACGAGCCCGACGCTCCCCTGTCCGATCTCGTCGCCGACCTCCGCGCGGCCACCCCGACCGACGCGGCCAAGCGGATCGTTCCCGACGCCGCCGCCGAACAGGCGCTGATCACGGATCTGCACCGGCGCAGCGCCCGCGCGCTCCGTAACTGGGTGCACCGCGAGCAGCATCACCTGGAGCAGTTGCGCAGCCGCCCGGTGCTCGCGCAGCCCCTGGCGGGGCTCACCGCACGGTCCGACGAGATCTCGCGGGCCCGGGCCACCGCCCAACGCGACATCACCCGGCTGATCGCCGCGGAGACCGATACCATCGGCCATCTGTCTGCGCGGCTGACCGCGCTCGGCCCGGCAGCGACGCTGGCCCGCGGATATGCGGTGGTGCAGACGGTCCCGGCGTCGGGTGAGCCGACGGTGCTGCGTTCGGTGTCGGACGCACCGGAAGGCACCCGTCTGCGGGTCCGGGTGTCGGACGGAGTGATCACCGCCGTCAGCGACGGCAATGAGGCTGCCGCCGTCAGCGACGGCAATGAGGCTGCCGCCGTCAGCGACGGCAATGAGGCTGCAGCCGTCAGTGACGGCAGTGAATAGGCCGGCAGTGACGGCAGTGAACAGAAGGTGTGAGCATCGTGAGTATTAAGCCTATTAGTGAGTTGGGCTATGAAGAGGCCCGCGATGAGCTGATCGCCGTCGTGCAGCAGTTAGAGCAGGGTGGGCTCGACCTCGATGCTTCGCTCAACCTCTGGGAGCGAGGCGAGAAGCTGGCACAACGGTGCGAGGAACACTTAGCCGGAGCCCGCCAGCGCGTCGAGCAGGCGCTGGCTGCACGCGAGGCCGAAGAAGATTGATCCAGCAACTATTTTTGCCGATCGCGCTCGAAACTGGAACCTGTTTCAGTTAAGCTGCCCGTCATGGGTGACGCATCTTTGACCACTGAACTCGGCCGCGTCCTGGTGACCGGAGGCTCCGGCTTCGTCGGCGCCAATCTGGTGACCGAGCTGCTCGACCGCGGATACGTGGTGCGCTCCTTCGACCGCGCGCCGTCACCGCTGGCCGACCACGCCGGCCTTGAGGTCATCGAGGGCGACATCTGCGACAAGCAGACCGTGGCCGCGGCCGTCAAGGACATCGACACCGTCATTCACACCGCGGCCATCATCGACCTGATGGGCGGCGCCTCGGTCACCGAGGAGTACCGGCAGCGCAGCTTCGCCGTCAACGTCGAGGGCACCAAGAACCTCGTACACGCGGCCCAGGAGGCCGGCGTCAAGCGCTTCGTCTACACCGCGTCCAACAGCGTGGTGATGGGCGGACAAGACATCGTCAACGGCGACGAGACCATGCCGTACACCGCCCGGTTCAACGACCTCTACACCGAGACCAAGGTCGTGGCAGAGAAGTTCGTGCTGGCACAGAACGGCGAGCACGGCATGCTCACCTGCGCGATCCGGCCCAGCGGCATCTGGGGCCGCGGCGATCAGACCATGTTCCGCAAAGTGTTCGAGAACGTGCTCGCCGGACACGTCAAGGTCCTGGTCGGCAACAAGAACATCAAGCTGGACAACTCCTACGTGCACAACCTGATCCACGGGTTCATCCTGGCCGGCCAGCACCTGGTCCCCGACGGCACCGCACCCGGCCAGGCCTACTTCATCAACGACGGCGAGCCCATCAACATGTTCGAGTTCGCCCGCCCCGTCCTCGCGGCGTGCGGCCGCCCGCTGCCGACGTTCTATGTGTCAGGGCGCCTGGTGCACAAGGTGATGATGGCCTGGCAGTGGCTGCACTTCAAGTTCGCCCTGCCGGAGCCGTTGATCGAACCCCTTGCGGTGGAACGGCTTTACCTCAACAACTACTTCTCCATCGCGAAGGCCAAGCGCGACCTGGGCTACGAGCCGTTGTTCACCACCGAACAGGCAATGGCAGAGTGCACGCCCTATTACGTCGACATGTTCCGCCAGATGGAGTCGGCGAAGAAGGAGCCGGCCGCAGCGGTCGCTCGCTGAGCCCGACCGCGCGAATCCCTCACGCCCACAACGACATCAGCACGACATAGATCGTCGTACCGGCCAGGATCGACAACAGCGCGCTGCCGCGCACCCAGTGCAGGGCCGCCGTCGAAGCCACCGCGATGCCCAACCACAGCACTTGCCGAATACTGCCATCGGTGTGGCCGCGCAAGGTATAGATCGCCAGCATGGCCATCACCCCGAGCGGCATGTGCGTACTGAGGTAGCGCACCACGGTGCTGTGCCGCATCGGCGCGAGAACCGCGAACGGCAGCGCGCGCAACGCCCAGGTGATACCGGCCGCGACAGCCACCAGCAGCGCGATGTGACCGGTGTCGTCAGGCATGGCGGCGCCGTTCGACGCCGAGTCGGGCCAGCAGCACCACTGTGAAGCCGGCGAACGCGCAGACGAGCAGTTGGCCGGGCACCAACAGCCAGGCAACCACTGCACAGCCCACGGCCGTCAATGCGGTCAGCCGGTCGGGCCGCTGCCGGTACGCATCGATGGCCAGCACGACGAACAGCGCCGTCAGGGCGAAATCCAGCCCCTGCAATCGTTCGACCGGCAGCGCCGAACCGATCAATCCCCCCAGCGCGGCACCGGTGACCCAGAGCGCCTGCAACGCCGCCTGCATCATCAGAATCGGCCGACTCGTCCAGTGCTCGGCAGCCGGGCTCACCGCCACCGCGTACGCCTCATCCGACAGCGCGTAGGTGCTGTAGAGCTTGCCCACCGGACTCTTGACGCGGTCCAGCGGGAACGACAGCGCGTAGAACGCGTGCCGACTGTTCACGATGAACGTGGTCAGTGCGACCGCGCCCACAGGTGCCGCCGTTGCCGCCAGCCCCACCATCAGGAATTCCAGGGATCCGGCGTAGATCACCGCGGCGAAGGCCGGCGCCCACCACCAATCCAGGCCCGCGTGGACCACCAGCAGCCCCAGAGCCATGCCCAGCGGAATGAACGCCAGGCCGATCGGCGCGGTCACCGACATGACCCCGCGCAAAGAGTGGTCGGACATGCCGAAGAGTGTGCCGCACCCGGTGCGGACGCCCGGCCAGCCCGGTTCAGCGGTACAGATGCACGGGGTGGTGCGTGGACTGCTCGATGCGTGCCGATGCGGCATGCAGGAGATCGCTGCCCAAGGCGATGAGGGCACGGGCCGCAGCGATCTCCTCGCCGATCATCGGTGCGCCGGGGTCTTTCGGGTTGCGGTAGGCGTCCCCGGTGGTGGACATGGTGTCATCGCGCACCTGTGCCCGGGCCGACGCGTGGGTGTGGACCTCGTCCTCGGAGAACGCGATCTCGACGAGCCATTTGTTGGTCAGATCCTTGTCGTACATGTCAATCACCCTCCACCTCCAAGGGTGCGCCGGATACGGCGTCCACGCCAGAGCTGGCATCGCGATCCAGCCAGAGAGTGAGGACGATGTGGCGGAGCATCGCCACGAATACCAGCGCCCACACCGCCAGCGCGATCCAGCTCTCGATGTATCCGATGCGCTCCACGATCGGCAGCTGATCGGCCTGCCCGAGGTAGTGGCCACCGACGCCGTACATGCCGAGCGGGAAGACCACGCTCCACAGGGTGGCGTCGTAGCGCAACGGAATGCGATGGACCCAGTGGCGCCAGATACCGGCCGCGATCAGCGGTGGGATGAGCCAGGTACCGAAGGCCCAGAAGAAGACCGACGTTCCCGCGATCAGGCCGCGCGTGGCCGCGACCATGGGTGCATCCGCCATCTCCACGATCCGGGCTCCGGCCACCACGGTGATGGCGGTGGCACCCATCGCCACCCAGTACGGCGGCGTGAGATCGGTGGGCAGCAGCGGGTACACCAGCATCCGGACGGCCACGAAGATGCCCGCTGCACCGTAGAGAAATATCCCGACCGACCAGGAGAACACCGCCAGCAACGCCAATTCCGAACGGCCCACGGCTATTTCGGGCTGCAATGCCGCGGCCAGCACCGCGATGGACTGGCTGGCCACCACCCAGATGAACCAGGTGCCGTTGGCGCTCTGCAGCACCGGCCGGACGGCTTGACCGAGAACCGCTGTCCACGGCACCACATAGCCCAGCACCATCCAGGCGACCCAGCCGATCGCCAAGAGCGTGAACGCCAACCCGTAATGGCCGTCGGCGGCCAATCGGGTGCCGACAACGCAGGTCGCGGCGACGAACGTGAACATGGCGAAACCGCGGCTCGGATCGGTCAGGTCGGCCATGAACTCACGGCGGGAGGCGACGATACGGATGACCGTCAGCGTCACCAGGACCACGTAGGCGATGCCCGCGATCCACAACAGCACCACCGAAATCGCATGCGCACGGTGGTATGTCATTGCGATGGACATGATTCCGGTGCCCATGACGAGCGCGAAGTAACCGGGGTGCAGGGTGCGCACTGCCTCGCGGACTGTCGGCTCACTCATGGCTTTGGTCTTACCACCGCAACGCGGGACGAATGCGTAAATATCCGGCGACAGGCGGACGAAGCCGCGGCGAGCACGCCACAGAGCGCCTAAGGTCGGAATCGGGTCGGGGTGGATCTGTCGAGGCGAGGAGCCAACATGCCGAACGGCAAGCCGAACATTCTCGTGATCTGGGGCGACGACATCGGCATCAGCAACCTCAGTTGCTACAGCGACGGGCTGATGGGCTACCGCACACCGAACATCGACCGCCTTGCCAATGAGGGCATGCGATTCACCGACTCCTACGGTGAGCAAAGTTGCACCGCCGGTAGGGCGGCCTTCATCAGTGGACAAAGCGTCTACCGCACCGGAATGAGCAAGGTCGGCATACCCGGAGCCGACATCGGCTGGGCCGCCGAAGATCCGACGATCGCCGAGCTGCTCAAACCGATGGGCTACGCCACCGGCCAGTTCGGCAAGAACCACTTCGGTGACCTCAACAAGTACCTGCCCACTGTGCACGGCTTCGACGAATTCTTCGGCAACCTGTACCACCTCAATGCCGAAGAAGAGCCGGAGAACTTCGACTATCCGCACGAGGACCGCTACCCGCGGCTGTACAACCTGGCCAAACCCCGTGGCGTCTTGAAGTGCAAGGCCACCGACACGGTGTCGACCGAACCCGATGACCCGAAGTACGGGGCGGTCGGAAAGCAGACCATCGAGGACACCGGTCCGCTGAACACCAAGCGCATGGAAACCATCGACGAGGACATCGCCGATGCGACCGTCGACTACATCAAGCGCCAGCACGGCGAGGGCAACCCGTTCTTCGTGTGGTGCAACTTCACCCACATGCACCTCTACACCCACACCAAGCCGGAAAGCCGTGGGCAGGCCGGGTTGTGGCAATCGCCGTACCACGACACGATGATCGACCACGACCGTAATGTCGGCACGGTGCTCAACGTGCTCGACGAGCTCGGGATCGCCGACGACACCATCGTCATCTACTCCACCGACAACGGCCCGCACCGCAACACCTGGCCCGATGCCGGCACCACCCCGTTCCGCAGTGAGAAGGACACCAACTGGGAGGGCGCCTTCCGGGTGCCGGAGCTGATCCGGTGGCCCGGAAAGATCAAGGCGGGCACGGTTTCCAACGAGATCGTCCAGCACCACGACTGGCTGCCCACCCTGCTCGCGGCCGCGGGTGACCCCGACATCAGCGAGAAGCTGAAGAAGGGGCACAAAGCCGGGGCCGACGGCGAGACTGAGTACAAGGTCCACGTCGACGGGTACAACCTGTTGCCGTACCTGACCGGCGAGGTCGAGGAGAGCCCTCGACGCGGGTTCTTCTACTTCTCCGACGACGGCGATCTGGTGGCGATGCGGTTTGAGAACTGGAAGATCGTGTTCGCCGAGCAGCGCTGCCAGGGCACACTGCGGATCTGGGCCGAACCGTTCACGCCTTTGCGCGTGCCGAAGCTGTTCAACCTGCGCACCGACCCCTACGAGTACGCCGACATCACGTCGAACACGTACTACGAGTGGATGCTGCGCCACGACTACTTCGTGTTCTACGCGACGGCGATGGCGACGAAATTCCTCGAAACGTTCGAGGAGTTCAAGCCGCGGCACCCACCGGCCAGTTTCAGCATCGACCACGCGGTCGAGAAGCTGCACGCGTTCCTGGCCAAGGACTGACCAAGCAGGAGTTGTGTTTTCCCTGAGAGACGGGCAAGTCCGTCCTCCGATGCGCTGTGGGCACATAACGTCAGGACTGGGTCGAGGGGACAGGTAGCAGGCGCGACAACAGCATCCGATACGAAAGCGAGGCCTGGCACATGCCGAACAACCAACCCAACATCCTGGTCATCTGGGGCGACGACATCGGGATCAGCAATCTGTCCTGCTACAGCATGGGACTGATGGGCTATCGAACACCCAACATCGACCGCATCGCCAAAGAAGGCATGCTGTTCACCGATTCCTACGGCGAGCAGAGCTGTACGGCCGGCCGATCGTCATTCATCACCGGCCAAAGTGTGTATCGCACAGGCCTGTCCAAGGTCGGCATGCCCGGAGTGGACGTCGGAATGTCCCCCGAAGACCCAACGATCGCATCGCTGCTGAAACCGCTCGGCTACGCCACCGGTCAGTTCGGCAAGAACCATCTCGGTGACCTCAACCAGTATCTGCCGACCAATCACGGCTTCGACGAGTTCTTCGGCAACCTGTACCACCTCAACGCCGAAGAGGAGCCGGAGCACCCCGACTACCCGACCGAAGAAGAGGCCCCCAATTTGCGCAGGAAGATGCTGCCTCGCGGGGTGGTCCATTCCTGGGCGACCGAGGAGGAATCCGACGAGGTCGACGACCGCTTCGGCCCGGTAGGCAAGCAACGCATCGAGGACACCGGACCGCTGTCCAAGAAACGCATGGAGACCATCGACGACGAAACCACCGAGGCCTGCATCAATTTCATCAAACGCCAGAAGGAAGCGGACAAGCCGTTCTTCGTCTGGATGAACACCACCCACATGCATTTCCGCACCCACACCAAGCCCGAAAGCGTGGGACAGGCCGGGCGCTGGCAGTCCGGTTACCACGACACGATGGTCGACCACGACCGCAATGTCGGTCAGCTGCTGGATGCGCTCGACGAGTTGGGCCTGGCCGAGGACACCATCGTCATCTACTCGACTGACAACGGTCCGCACGCCAATACCTGGCCCGATGGTGCGACCACGCCGTTCCGCAGTGAGAAGAACACCAACTGGGAAGGCGCGTTTCGCATCCCGGAGCTGATCCGCTGGCCCGGCAAGATCGAAGCCGGCAGCGTCTCCAACGAGATCGTCCAGCATCACGACTGGCTGCCGACCTTCCTGGCCGCGGCCGGCGACGCCGACATCGTCGAGAAGCTCAAGAAGGGCTACAAGGCCGGGGACACAAAGTACAAGGTTCACATCGACGGCTTCAACTTGTTGCCGTACCTCACTGGCGAGGTCGACAAGAGCCCTCGCCGCGGGTTGATCTACTTCTCCGACGACTGCGACGTACTCGGGGTGCGCATCGACAACTGGAAAGTGGTGTTCATGGAGCAGCGCTGCCAGGGCACGCTGCAGATCTGGTTCGAACCGTTCACTGTCCTGCGCGCGCCGAAGCTGTACAACCTGCGCACCGACCCCTACGAGCGCGCCGACATCACCTCCAACACCTATTGGGATTGGTGGTTCGAACACGACTACCTCGCCCTCATGGCCAACGCATTGGTCACCCAGTTCCTAGAGACCTTCAAGGAATTCCCACCGCGCCGCGAACCGGCCTCGTTCACCATCAGCAACGCAGTCGATCAACTCCACAACTTCCTCGAACGCATGGGCGGCTGACCAGGTGTTGAAATCCTGGAACGACGGGCCCACGAAGTCGGCGATCGTCGACTTCGTGGGGCGCGTCACCGAGCAGGTGGCTCCTGAGGAGCGCGTCGCCGTGTTCGACAACGACGGCACGCTGTGGTGTGAGAAGCCGGCGTACATCCAGCTGGACTTCCTGGTGCGCCGACTGGCCGAGCAAGCCGCGGCCGACCCGGCGCTGGCAGCCACACAGCCGTACCAGGCTGCGGCTGCCGGCGACCTGGCCTGGTTCGGCGATGCCGTCACCAAGCACTACAACGGCGATGACTCTGCTCTCAAAATCCTTGCCGGCGGCATACTTTCGGCCTATGCCGGACTGACTGTCGAGGACCACGCCGACCGGATCAAGGCGTTCTTCGCCGAGGCGCAGCACCCGACGCTGGGGCGTCCGTACACCACGTGCGGCTATCTGCCGATGGTCGAGTTGCTGCGTTACCTGGAGGCCAACGGCTTCACCAACTACATTGTCTCCGGTGGCGGCCGCGATTTCATGCGTCCGGTGACGGTATCGATGTACGGCGTCCCGCCTGAGCGCGTGATCGGCAGTTCGGTGGGGTTGGATTTCGTCGACGGTCAACTCAGGACGACAGCCACCCCCGAGTTCCTGAACGATGGACCGGTCAAGGCGGTGCGGATCTGGGGGCGCATCGGGCGTCGGCCGATCTTCGCGGTCGGCAACTCCAACGGCGATATCCAGATGCTGGAGTACACCGCCGGCGGCGCGGGTCCGTCGTTGAGCATGGTGGTGCGCCACGATGATGCCGACCGCGAATTCGATTACACGGCAGGGGCCGAGAAGGCGCTGGGGCTCGCCGCCGACCGCGGCTGGACGGTGGCGAGCATGCGCAAAGATTGGACGACGGTCTTTGACTGACTCCGCACCAAGGTCGTCGACTCTGCGTCCAGGGCGCGAAAGTGCGAGTACCCTTCGCCCTCACCGCAGAGTCGACGCATGACATCGGCCGATCTGGTGTGGGTTCCGGCGCAGACGACGATCCTCGGCTCCGACGCGCATTACCCCGAAGAGGCACCGGCACGCGAGGTTGCGACCGCGGGGTTTTGGATCCAGCGCCACCAGGTGACGAATAGCGAATTCGCGCAGTTCGTTTCGGCCACCGGCTACATCACAGTCGCCGAACGTCCGGTGAACCCCGACGATTTCCCGGGTGCCCCACCCGAGAACCTCGTCCCCGGCTCGATGGTGTTCCGGCGCACTGCGGGGCCGGTGGATCTGCGACACATCAGCCAATGGTGGGCATGGACGCCGGGTGCGTGCTGGAACCACCCACGCGGACCACGCTCGTCACTGAAAGGCCGCGAGCAGCACCCCGTGGTGCACATCGCCTTTGACGACGCTGCGGCCTACGCGGACTGGGCCGGCCTGGAACTGCCGAGCGAGGCCGAGTGGGAAACCGCGGCCCGCGGCGGAATCGTCGGTGCGGCATACACGTGGGGCGACCAGCCCGAGCAACCCGGGCAGCGCCTCGCGAACTACTGGCACGGCGAATTCCCGTACCTACCCGACACCGGTTATGGCACAACGAAACCGGTCGGAAGCTTCGAGCCCAACGGCTACGGCCTGTTCGACATGGCAGGCAACGTCTGGGAGTGGACCAGCGACTGGTACGGCGCGGACCGGGCCACCACGCCGTGCTGCGCCGCAGATACCTATGACCCTGACCAGCCCCAGTTCCAGATCGGGCGCAAGGTGATCAAGGGGGGCTCATTCCTGTGCGCCGACAGCTACTGCATGCGCTACCGGCCGGCCGCCCGGCGACCCCAGATGGTGGATACCGGCATGAGCCACATCGGTTTTCGGTGCGTCAAAGCGCCCTAGCCGAACGCCGGCGCCACGAAGCGCCTCAACATCTCTTGCTCGGCCGCCTCGTCGGCTCCCGGCCAGACCAACAACGACAACACCAGCCGCACGATCCACGCCGCGGCCGCCGGGTCGTCCTCGCCGAGTCCGGTCAGTTCGGTGGCGAATGCGGCAAGGACCGGCGATTGCGCCAGGTCCGCCATTCCTCCCTCGCTCCGCAGTGAGCTGAGCAGCAGGCCGAACATTGGGTCGGCCCGGATGCGTTGCAGCGCAACGGTAACGGCGACCAACACCCGTTCCGCTCCGGTCAGGCCGTCGACTGCACGACGCACCTCCCCCACGATCGATACGGCCAACCTGGCCAGCACGGCGTCGCGAATCTGCGTCTTACCCCCGGCATGCCGGTACACCGTCGCGCGTGAGCAGTGGACCCGCGCCGCCAACGCATCGATATCCAGAGCATCCAGTCCGTCGCGGGCAGCCATCTCGGCCGCGGCGGCATAGATCCGTTCGGCAGCCTCGACACGTCGGTCGCCCCCGACCAACCAGTCTTCACGCCTGGGAGACATGATGCCCAATTTATCGCATGATGCGACAAAATGCCTCGAAGATCTCACGAGAAGCGCAGATCACCGCCCGCGATTGAGACGCCCCCGCAACCGGCAACCCGGCGGCGAATATCAACATGTGCCGGCATCGTTGACGGGCCTCGAACAGCCAGCCAACCTGGCCAAATGCTCCTGGCACACGAACTGTTCGAGCCCGCTTGCCTGCAGGATCCGTATCCGCTCTATGACCGCCTACGGGCACACGCACCGGTGGCACAGGTCGGCGATTCACCGTTCTTCGTGGTGAGCTCGTTCGACGCCGTCCTCGAGGCCACCGCCCGCACGCACGACTTCTCGTCGAACCTCACCGCCACCATGTGGTCCCAGGCCGACGGCACCGTCAGCGCCTTCGGCATGGGCGAGCCGGGCGGTCCCATCCACGTACTGGCCACCGCAGACGATCCGGCTCATGCCGCCCACCGCAAATTGGTGCTGCCACGGATGGCGGCCAGGCGGATCTCGGAGCTCGCGCCCTTCATCGCGGCCACGGCTGCGGACCTGCTCACCGAGGCCGCCGGGGAGTTCGAGTGGATGTCGGCCGTGGCAGACCGGCTGCCCATGGTGGTCGTCGCGCAACTGCTGGGCTTGCCGGCCGAAGACGTGGACCGACTCGTGGCGTGGGCCTATGCCAGCACCCAACTCCTGGACGGGCTCGTCGACGCCGAGCAGCTGACCGCATCGGGGATCGCAGCCGTCGAACTCGGCGGCTACCTGACCGAACGGTTTGACGAAGCATCGGCAAATCCAGGCGAGAATCTGCTGGGCGACCTGGCGACCTACTGTGCGGCCGAGCGCGTGTCCCGCGACACGGCGGTGTTCATGCTGATCCAACTGGTGGGCGCGGGAGGCGAATCGACGGCGTCGTTGATCGGCAGCGCCGTCGGGATACTGAGCCGTCAGCCCGAACTGGCAGGGAAATTGCGCCAGGATACTGCGATGATCGCGCCGTTCCTGGAGGAGGTGTTGCGGTTCGAATCCCCGTTCCGCGGCCACTACCGGCATGTACTGGCCGATGCCGAACTGGCGGGCGTAACGCTGCCGGCGGACAGCCACCTACTGCTGCTGTGGGGTGCAGCCAACCGGGATGAGGCGGTGTTCGACGTTCCGAACGAATTCCGGCTGGATAGGCCGAATATCAAGACTCACTTGGCATTCGGCAAGGGCGGGCACTTCTGTCTCGGGGCCGCACTGGCCCGTCTCGAAGCCCGCATCGTGATCTCGGCTCTGCTCGGCATCACCGACACCATCAGTCCAGCCGGGGCTGCCGAATGGCAACCCAGCCTGTTGGTGCGGCGGTTACGTCAGCTTCCGCTGAGCCTGCGGTGAACTGCCTGGAACTCAGGCAGCCTGCGCGGCGAGCGCAATGCTGTCGTCGTCGACGAACACCAGACCGCCGTCGTCGAGGTTGACTGCCCACCGGCGCGCCGGTTCGACAATTCGCTCGCCGGCGACCTCAACCGCGGTCCCGGCCAAGTCGGCGAAATCTTCGACGACGGTGCCGTGCAATTCGTCGTCAGTTCCCGGATAAACGACCACCGAGGAACCCACAGCAACCTCTTCGGCAATTTCGCCAGAGTCGCTGTCGTTAACCCCCGTCACGACATCTTCGGACATCCCACACCTCCCCAATTACTGACGCGTGCAACCGAGTACATCACAAACGCCTGCGATTGGCTCACTTTCGTCGATACGTACAGCCACACCTTGCATACCCCTCGGGCAAATTTCCAAATCCGGCGACGACGACCGTTCGGGCAAATGCGTCACACTGAGATGGCCAGCGTGTCTCCGGTCACACTTAACGTCGCAAAGTGCCACTGGCCGATGCTTTTGAGGCAACGGCAGCAACATTCGCCGACCTCGCGCTCTCCCAGCACAACGGAGGGTCACCGGTTGCTGAGCAACCCCGGGCGAACGCCTGCCGGTGAACGCGCGATGGAGTTCCGGATCGCGGTGACACACACCACACCTGCGTTCGCTAGTGTTGCAACACGTTCTAGCGAGGAGGCCTATGTCCGACGCTGTTTTGGTTACCGGCGCGTTCGGTTTGGTGGGCTCAGCCGTGGTGAAGACGCTGGCCGCCGGCGGACGCACGATGGTCGCGACCGATCTCGACGTGCCGGCGAACCGTAAGGCTGCCGCCGCGCTCCCCTCATCTGTCGACGTGCGCTGGGCCGATCTGACCGACGCCGCGGCCGTCGACGCACTGGTGGCGGCGGTCGCGCCGGCGGCGATCATCCACCTCGCCGCCATCATCCCGCCGTTCTGCTACATGCGTCGCGGGCTGGCCCGCAAGGTGAACGTCGAGGCCACCGCATCGCTGCTGCGGGCCGCCCAGGCCCAGCCGACCCCGCCCCGATTCGTCCAGGCCTCAAGCATCGCGGTCTACGGCGCCCGCAATCCGCACCACATCGACGATGTGCTGACCCCCGACACCCCGGTAAACCCGTCCGACATCTACGGCGCGCACAAGGTGGAGGCCGAGGCCCTGGTCCGGGCCTCGAAGTTGGACTGGCTGATCCTGCGTCTCGGTGGGGTCATGAGCTCCGAGTTCAGCCTCGGCATCGACGTCGACCTCATCTCGTTCGAGAGCGTGCTGCCCGCCGACGGGCGACTGCAGACCGTCGATGTGCGCGATGTCGCGGCCGCCTTCGTCGCGGCCACCACAGTCCCGACCGAGACCGCCAACCACGAGGTGCTGCTGATCGGCGGCGACGCCGAGACGCACCGGCACATCCAGTCCGCGGTCGGTTCGCAGGCGGCTGCCGCGATGGGAATCAAGGGTGGCCTGCCGATCGGCCGTCCCGGCAATCCCGACGATGACGCCGCCTGGTTCGCCACCGACTGGATGGACACCAGCCGTTCGCAGGAGGCGCTCGGATTCCAGCATCACTCGTGGCCGCAGCTACTCGCCGACACCAGGGCGAATGCCGGCCTGAAGCGTTTTCCGATTGGCCTGGCCGCTCCCCTGATCCGCGCGTTCCTGCGGTCGAAGTCCGCGTACAAGGACTATCCGGGCACATTGGCCGACCCCTGGAACGCCATCGACAAGAAGTGGGGCGATCATCGCCCCGACGAGCGCACAGACGGGAGTCAAGCATGACCACGGAACGCGTCGCGATCGTCATCGGCGGAGCATCGGGGATCGGCTGGGCCAGCACCCAGGCCCTGGCCGCCGACGGCTGCCGCATCGTGGTGGCCGACCGTGACGCTGACGGAGCCGCAGCCCGGGCCACTCAACTCGGCGCGCCGCACACGAGCCACTACGCCGACGTCACCGACGAGAGCTCGGTGGAGAAGCTGTTCGCCGACGTTACCCGGGCCGGATCTATTGACATCGTGCTCAACTGCGCGGGATTCAGCAACGTCGGGCTGATCACCGACCTGGCAGCCGAGGACTTCCGCTCGGTCGTCGACGTCTGCCTCAACGGCGGGTTCATCGTCGCCAAGCACGCCGGCCGTAACCTGCCCGAAGGTGGTGTCCTGGTGTCGATTTCATCGCTGAACGGGCGCCAGCCCGCGGCCGGCATGAGCGCCTACTGCGCGGCCAAGGCCGGATTGTCGATGCTGACGCAGGTGGCCGCGCTGGAAATGGGACCACGCGGCATCCGGGTCAACGCGATCGCGCCGGGATTTGTGAAGACGCCGCTGACCGATCCCGCGGCGATGATCCCCGGCGTCGTCGAGGAGTACGTCGAGAACACCGCACTGGGCCGCAGCGGAACCCCCGAGGACATCGCGGCCGCCGTGGTGTTCCTGTGTTCACCGCAGGCGTCGTGGCTGACCGGCGAAGTACTCGATCTCAACGGCGGCGCGCACCTCAAGCGCTACCCGGACATCCTCGGACACGTCATGAAGCTGGCCCAGGCGTGACCTCTCTGGCCGGCAAGCAGGCGCTGGTCACCGGCGCCGGATCCGGAATCGGTGCGGCGCTGTGCCGCGCGCTGGCCGGCGCGGGCGCCGAGGTGCTCTGCACCGACATCGACGAGGACGCCGCAGCCCGCACTGCGGCTCCGCTCGGCGCCCGGTCGGCACGTCTGGACGTCACTGATGCGGCCGCCGTGCAGGCCGCGGTCGACGGCGTGGTGGACCGGGCCGGTCGGCTCGACCTGATGTTCAACAACGCAGGCATCGTCTGGGGCGGCGACACCGAACTCCTGACGTTGGACCAGTGGAACGCCATCATCGACATCAACGTGCGCGGCGTCGTCCATGGCGTCGCCGCGGCGTATCCACAGATGATCCGGCAGGGCCGCGGCCACATCGTCAACACCGCCTCGATGGCAGGTCTGGCTGCGGCGGGCCAGCTCACGAGTTATGTGATGACCAAGCACGCCGTCGTCGGGCTGTCGATGGCGCTGCGATCGGAAGCGGCCGCTCACGGCGTGGGCGTGCTGGCAGTGTGCCCGGCGGCGGTGGAGACGCCGATCCTGGACAAGGGCGCGGTCGGCGGCTTCGTCGGACGCGACTACTTCCTGCAGGGCCAGGGCGTCAAAACCGCCTACGACGCCGACCGGCTCGCCGCCGACACCCTGCGTGCGATCGCGCGCAACAAGGCCATCCTGGTCAAACCCCGTCGCGCCCAGGCCTCATGGCTGTTCGCGCGGGTGGCACCGGGCCTGATGCAGCGACTCTCGATGCGCTTCGTCGCCTCCCAGCGGGCCAGTCAGGCCGCGCACCGCTCGACTGAGGGCTCGAGCGTCACGCCAGAGTGACGCTCAATGCCGACCGTCACGCCAGCGTGGCGATAGGGTCAGCCCAACGGCGGGAAGGGACCCGATGAAAGACGAGTTCACCCTCACCCAGAAGCGAGCGCTGGCGGTCGTCACGGTGCTGGCAGTGCTGCTCGGCGCGTACTTCCTGCGTGGCTTCTTCGTCCTGATCGTGATGGCTGCCGTCGGCGCTTATCTGTTCACCCCGCTCTACCAACGGTTTCAGCGCCGATTCGGCACCGGCCTCTCTGCCACGCTCACGCTGCTGGTCGCCATCCTCATGGTGATCATCCCGGTGGCACTCGTGGTTTTCATGGCCATCGTGCAGGTGACCCAGCTCGTCAACACGGTCAGCACCTGGATCGCCGACACCGATGTCAGCACCCTGGGCGACCGGACCCTGCAACTGGTCAACTCACTGCTGGGCCGGGTACCGTTCCTGGACATCCACCTGACGGCGGATTCCTTGCGCGACACGGTGGTCAAGCTTTCTCAGCACCTCGGCGAGTGGCTGCTCGGCATTCTGCAGGGCGCGGTCGGCGGCATGGTCGGCGCGATCACGGCATCGATCATCTTCCTGTACGTGTTCATCTCGATGCTGGTCAACAACGCCGAGATGGCCACGCTGATCCGCCGGCTGAACCCGCTCGGCGAGGAGATCACCGACCTGTACCTGGCCAAGACCGGGGCCATGGTGAAGGGAACCGTCAAGGGACAGTTCGTGATCGCGTTCTGCCAGGGCGTGGCCGGGGCCATCTCGATCTACATCGCCGGCTTCCACAACGGGTTCTTCGTCTTCGCGATCCTGCTGACCGCCCTGTCGGTGATCCCGCTCGGTGGCGGCATCGTGACCATTCCGTTCGGCATCGGAATGATGTTCTTCGGCAACATCATCGGCGGCATCTTCGTGGTGGTGTTCCACCTACTGGTGGTCACCAACATCGACAATGTGCTGCGCCCCTGGCTGGTGCCCAAGGCCGCCCGCTTGGATCCGGCACTGATGCTGCTGGCGGTGTTCGCCGGCATCTCGATGTTCGGATTCTTCGGCCTGGTGATCGGGCCGGTGCTGATGATCATCATCGTCACCACGGTCAGCGTCTACCTGGCAGTCTTCAAGGGCGTCGAGCTGGAGACCACCGAGCCCGACGAGCCGGGTCAGCGGCCGTGGCGACGCATCTGGGAGTGGATCCAGAAGCGGCTCGGGGGCAAGCACGACGCACCCCGAGCCGAATCCGATCCAAAAGCCGAAGCAGACGCTACGAAGCCAGCCGCTCCGTGAGGAAGGCCACCACCCGCTTACGCGCCTCGTACGCGGGATGCCCGTCGACCTCACGGACCTGATCGGTCAGCACCGAGTGGGCCGACGCGGACAGACCGTCGGGATTGCCCTTTTTCGAATTGATCTCGATCACCTCGAACGCGTCACCCAGGCGGGCCTTGAGGGTGGCGAACCGCTCCCCCGGCACCAGTTTGTCCTGGCTGAACCGAAGGGCCAGCGCGCACAGTCCGTCATTGGCAACGCGCTGTTCGACGATCTTGAGCTCGGCCTCCGACATCCCCGGATCGCGTTTCTGCGCCGCGGTCAGGGCGACCGGCACCGACGGTTGGCTCAGCACCGGCGCCAGCACGCTGTCGTCGACGGCGGCGGCGAGCGCGAAGCCGCCCGTGAAGCACTGTCCGATGATGCCGACTCCCTTACCCGGGGTGCTGGCGTTGAGATCGCGGGCCAGCGCCCGGAGGTAATGCGCGACGGGCCGGTCGGCGTTCGTCGCGAATGCCGAAAACTCCCGTGTCACACACGCTTTCACCGTGACCGCGATGGCGCCGGGGCGGACCGCAGCGGCACCGGGGGTGCCGAACAGTGACGGTGCGGCCACCGTGAAGCCGTTGTCCACCAGATGGTTGCCCAGCGCGAGCACGCCGGGATGCAGACCGGGAATCTCGGGAATCAGGACCACGCCGGGGCCTTCGCCCTTGCGGTAGACGTCGTAGGTCTGATCGGCGGCGGTGAAGGGGGTGGCGGTCCACCCGGTGAGATCTGCAACTGGCGACGACAACACGGGCTCCATCCGTTAGTGCGTCACGGCCTCTTGATCGGCAGCGGCGACTGCTTCTGCGTCGCACTCGCCAGCGTACGGTACTCATCGGTACCACCGGCGCCGGTGATCGCGACCTGAGCCGGTCCGCTCAGCTTCGTCGTCCACACCGGTTCCGGGTCACTGCTCTCGTAGACCACCCAGGTCACCCCGTCGACGTCCTGGGTGCCGGACGCATACGAATCCGGCTTGATCGAGGCCACCAGGGCGGCCTCGTCGGCATTGCTCTGGGTCAGACTCAAGTACTTGCCGTTGGGAGCGAGGTAGCCGATGCGCGATGACACCGCGCGGCCATGTTGACCGTCCGGCAACGTCAGGCCGCCGTCGATGCCATGGCGACTGCCGGAGTTGGGCTGCCAGCCCTCGGGCAGCTGAGGCAGCCGGATCGGGATCTTCAATGTGTCGGCGTCGGCCTGCAGCGCGGCCGGAGCATCGAATTCGGGGGCCGGACCGGCCCCGGGCCCACCCGCCTGAAACGAGCACATCCCCAGCATCCCGGCCAGCACGATGCAGGCCACCACCAGCGGCGCCATCGACCAGAACATGTCCCGGCCGTCCTGCAGCAACCGCGACTTTTCCGGCTTCGGGACCGGGGTTGGCTGAGACGTCGGCTCGGAGGACATGCTCGCCAGTATCCCAGCTCCCAAACGCTGACCACGTTCTGGGACAATCTGGGCCATGAGTCCCACGCGGGGGGAAGCCCCGGATCGCAACCTTGCCCTCGAGCTCGTCCGGGTGACCGAGGCCGGCGCCATGGCGGCAGGCCGCTGGGTAGGCCGCGGCGACAAGGAAGGCGGCGACGGGGCCGCTGTCGACGCCATGCGTGAGCTGGTCAACTCGGTGTCGATGCGCGGTGTCGTGGTCATCGGCGAGGGCGAGAAAGACGAAGCCCCGATGCTCTTCAACGGTGAAGAGGTCGGCAACGGCGACGGGCCGGAGTGCGACTTCGCCGTCGACCCGGTCGACGGCACCACGCTGATGAGCAAGGGCATGCCCAACGCCATCTCGGTGCTCGCCGTCGCCGAGCGCGGTGCGATGTTCGACCCGTCCGCGGTGTTCTACATGAACAAGATCGCCGTCGGCCCCGAGTGCGCCGACGCCATCGACATCACCGCTCCCATCGGCGAGAACATCCGGCGGGTGGCCAAGGTGCGCGGCGCCTCGGTGAGCGATCTGACCGTGTGCATCCTGGACCGGCCGCGCCACGCCCAGCTGATCGAGGATGCCCGCGCCGCCGGTGCGCGCATCCGGCTGATCACCGACGGCGACGTCGCAGGCGCCATCTCGGCCTGCCGCCCCAACTCCGGCACCGACATCCTGGCCGGCATCGGCGGCACCCCCGAAGGCATCATCGCCGCGGCGGCGATCCGTTGCATGGGCGGCGCGATCCAGGCCCAGCTGGCCCCCACCGACGACGCCGAACGACAGAAGGCACTCGACGCCGGCTACGACCTGGACCAGGTGCTGTCGACCGACGACCTGGTCTCGGGTGACAACGTCTTCTTCTGCGCCACCGGCGTCACCGACGGTGACCTACTCAAGGGCGTGCAGTACTACCCGGGCGGGTGCACCACCCAGTCCATCGTGATGCGGTCCAAGTCCGGCACCGTCCGCATGATCGAGGCCTACCACCGGCTGACCAAACTCAACGAATATTCCGCCATCGACTTCACCGGCGACAAGACCGCCGCCTACCCGCTCCCGTAACTCGCCAGAAAGGGCAACATGAGCACCGATACCGACGGAGCTGTCGAGTACCGCATCGAGCACGACACCATGGGCGAGGTCCGGGTGCCGGTCAACGCCCTGTGGCGGGCGCAGACCCAGCGCGCCGTGGAGAACTTCCCGATCTCCTTCCGCGGGCTGGAGCGCACCCAGATCCGCGCGCTGGGCCTGCTGAAGGCGGCCTGCGCGCAGGTCAACAAGGACCTGGGCCTGCTCGCCGCCGACAAGGCCGACGCCATCATCGCCGCGGCCGGCGAGATCGCCGACGGCCTGCACGACGACCAGTTCCCGATCGACGTGTTCCAGACCGGTTCGGGCACCAGCTCCAACATGAACGCCAACGAGGTGATCGCCTCGATCGCCGCCCGCAACGGGGTTGAGGTCCACCCCAACGATCACGTCAACATGTCGCAGAGTTCCAATGACACGTTCCCGACGGCCACCCACATTGCGGCTACCGAAGCCGCTGTGCGCCATCTGATTCCGGCGCTCGAGGTGCTCCACGAGTCGCTGGCCGCCAAGGCCAGGCAGTGGAAGACCGTGGTCAAGTCGGGCCGGACCCACCTGATGGACGCGGTGCCCGTCACCCTGGGCCAGGAGTTCGGTGGCTACGCCCGCCAGATCGAGGCCGGTATCGAGCGGGTCAAGGCCACGCTGCCCCGCCTCGGTGAGCTCGCCATCGGCGGCACCGCCGTGGGCACCGGGCTCAACGCCCCCGACGGCTTCGGCCCCAAGGTGGTCGAGGTGCTGGTGAACCAGACCGGCCTGGCCGAATTGCGTACCGCCGCCGACTCGTTCGAGGCCCAGGCGGCCCGCGACGGGCTGGTCGAGGCATCGGGTGCCCTCAAGACCATCGCCGCCTCGCTGACCAAGATCGCCAACGACGTGCGCTGGATGGGGTCCGGCCCGCTGACCGGCCTGGGCGAGATCCAGCTGCCGGACCTGCAGCCGGGTAGCTCGATCATGCCGGGCAAGGTCAATCCGGTTCTGCCCGAGGCGGTTACCCAGGTGGCCGCGCAGGTCATCGGCAACGACGCCGCCGTCACCGTCGGCGGCCTGTCCGGTGCCTTCGAGCTCAACGTCTACATCCCGATGATGGCGCGCAACGTGCTCGAATCGTTCACCTTGCTGTCCAACGTGTCTCGGCTGTTCGCAGAGAAGTGCATCGACGGCCTGGTGGCCAACGAGGAGCACCTGCGCACCCTGGCCGAGTCCTCCCCCTCGATCGTGACGCCGCTGAACTCGGCGATCGGCTACGAGGAGGCCGCCAAGGTCGCCAAGCAGGCGCTCAAGGAGAAGAAGACCATCCGCCAGACGGTGATCGACCGCGGCCTGATCGGCGACAAGCTGTCGGAGGCCGAGCTGGACAAGCGCCTCGATGTCCTGGCCATGGCGAAGGTGAAGGAAGGCGAGTAGCCCTCGCTTTCTGCCGAGGCGCCCCGAGACCACCAGGTTTCGGGGCGCTTTCGTTTGAACGTTACTCAGGAAGCGGTGCGGCCCAACGCAACACGGTCCCACCGTCGGGCCCGTCGGTGATGGTGAACCGGCCGTCGGCACTCAACGCCCGGGCCCGCAGATTCCCCAGGCCGCTCTCGGTGATCTCGGCGGCGATCCCGCAGCCGTTGTCCGACACCTCGATGGACAGGTCGTCGGCCACCTCGACGAGAACCGCGAGTTCACTTGCCCCCGAGTGACGTACCGCATTGCTGATCGCCTCGCGCAGCACCGCCTCGGCATGGTCGGCCAGGGTCGCATCGACCACCGACAGTGGGCCGACGAACCGTGTGCTGATGTGTATCGGCGCGTCGGCGAACTGGGCGATTACGTCGTCGAGCCGCTGCCGCAGCCGCGTCGTACCGGCGTGGGCACCGTGCAGGTCGAAGATCGCGGTCCGGATCTCCTGGATGACCGCCTGCAGATCGTCGACGGTGTCGGTGAGCCGCTGCTGCACCTCCGGAGAATGCGCGCGCGGGATCGTGCCCTGCAAGGACAGTCCGACCGCGAACAGGCGCTGGATGACGTGGTCGTGCAGGTCCCGGGCGATGCGGTCGCGATCGGCCAGGATCTCCAGCTCGCGCACGTTGCGCTGGGAGCTGGCCAGTTGCCAGGCCACCGCGGCCTGGTCGGCGAACGCTGCGGCCATGTCCAGTTGCTCGGCGGTGAAACTCTGGGCACCGTCGGCCCGCACGGCCACCAGCACGCCCGCCACGGTGTCGGTGGCACGCAGCGGCAACACCAGCGCCGGGCCACCCGCGCCGTCCAGCTCGAGGCGGTCCAGCCGGTGCGGCGTGCCATCGTGGAACGCCGCACCCACCGCCGCCTCCGCTGCGTGCGGGCCCACCGGGATCGAGTCGATCGTGGTCGGACGCCCTGCCGTCGCGGCCACCACGAGGGTGTCGGCCTCATCGGCGGGAACCTCGCTGCCGGGCACCGCGACGACGATGCGGTCGGCACCGGTCAGGTTGAGCGCCTCGTCGGCCACCATCCGGAACACCCTGGCCGGATCGGTGCCGCCGAGTAGTTCGGTCCCGATATCGCGGGTGGCCGCGATCCAGGCCTGACGGTCACGGGACAGCTGGTAGAGCCGGGCATTCTCCACCGCGACTCCGGCTGCCGCGGCCAGGGCCTCCACCAGCACCTCGTCGTCCTCGCTGAACGGCTGCCCGTTGGTCTTGTCGGTGAGGTAGAGGTTGCCGAACACCTCGTCACGGATGCGCACCGGGACGCCGAGAAAGGTCCGCATCGGCGGATGGTTGGGCGGAAATCCCACCGACGCCGGGTGTTCGTGAATGTCGTTGAGCCGGATCGGTTTCGGATCGTCGATCAGCACGCCGAGCACGCCACGCCCCTCGGGCAGATGACCGATCACGGCCCGGGTTTCGTCGTCGATGCCCTGATACACGAACTCGGTCAGCTCGTGGTCGTCGCCACGTACGCCCAGTGCGCCATAGCGGGCGTCGACCAACTCGATCGCCGTGCGCACGATGGTGCTGAGCGTGACCTCGAGGTCCAGGCCCGAGGTCACCGCGAGCATGGCCTCCACCAGGCCGTCGATGCGGTCGCGGCCGGTGATGATCTGCTCGACCCGGTCCTGGACCTCGGTGAGCAGTTCGCGCAGTCGCAGCTGCGAGAGGGTGTCCCGCAACTGTGGAGTTCGCTGTTCATCGTCGGGGTGCGCACCATGCCCAGTCACGTCCACCATGCTGGCACTACCGGCCGTGGGGCACCAAGCTCGTCCAACTCGTCACCGCGCGGCCGGCTCAGGTCCGAACCGAAACCTGCGACCGGTGACCCGGACGGGTGAGACCCGGACATAGTGCGTCTTCGCCGTCGCCGTCCATGGCAGTAACTGCGCCCGTTCGGCCTCGTCGAGTTCATCGTCGGTGCGCAGGGTGCGTGCCACGCCGCGCACGATCACGCTCCAGCCTTCGGCTGCGTTGTGGTCGTCGGCTTCGAACACCACATGGTTGTTGATCGCCGCACTGATCAGTTTCGTCCCCGCCGCGGTGCGGAACAGGATGGTTCGGTTCTGCACCACGAAGTTGACCGGGAAGACGTGCGCCTCGTCGTCGACCGCGGTGACGAGGCGGCCGAGCGACGCACTGCCCAACAGCTCCCAACTCTCACGCTCGGACAGAATCTCGACCGGCTCACTGCGCGTTGATATTCCGGTTTCCATAGCGACGACGCTATTGCGGGTGTAGAGCGCGGCGCCATGGGCAAAGGCCCTATCCGTCAGTGACCAAAGGCCCTGGCATCACTGATGATTACGACGTTCCAGGTTGGAAGCGAATACCGCGGCCTGGGTGCGACGTTCCATGCCCAGCTTGGCCAGCAACCGCGACACGTAGTTCTTGACGGTCTTCTCGGCAAGGAACATCCGGGCCGCGATCTGCCGATTGGTCAGCCCCTCCCCCAGCAGGTCGAGCAGCACGCGCTCCTGCTGGGTCAGCCCGGCCAACGGGTCGGACCGCTCGGCGTCGCCGCGCAGTTTCGCCATCAGCGCCGTGGCGGCGCGATTGTCCAGCAGCGACTTCCCGGCCCCGACGTCCTTGATCGCCTGGGCCAGTTCCATCCCCTTGATGTCCTTGACGACATAGCCACTGGCGCCGGCCAGGATGGCGTCCAGCATGGCCTCGTCGGAGGTGAACGACGTCAACATCAGGCAGCGCAGATCGGGCATGCGCGACAACAGGTCCCGGCAGAGTTCGATGCCGTTGCCGTCGGGCAGCCGGACGTCGAGCACCGCGACGTCGGGCTTCAGCGCCGGCACCCGGGCCAGGGCCTGCGCCACCGAATCGGCCTCACCGATCACGTCGAGCTCAGGGTCGGCGCTGAGCAGGTCGATCAGCCCGCGGCGGACCACCTCATGGTCGTCGACCAGAAAGACTCTGATCATTCCCCGAGTCTCACAACCGATGGCGCCGATCGCAAGTGAGCACCGCGCAACCCGAGTGCGCCAACGCCGCCTGCAACCCGGCGGAATCGGGGTGATCGGCACCGAGCACGAGCAGTTGCGCCGATTCCGGATGTGCCGTCAGGTATTCCGCGACGCCGGCGTAGCCGTCGATGCTCTGCACATCGAGGTCCGGGGATCGTTTCAGCGCGCGGGCCAGGCGGCGCTCGAGCTGTGCCGCCGACAACCGGTCACGCTCGGCGACGGCGGTCGCGTCGTACATCTCGCGGTGCCGGGCGCCCCAGGTGGTCAGCACCCGCAACGGCGCACCGCGTCCCACGGCCTCCTCGATCGCGGCGTGCAGCGCGTCGTTGCTCGCGGTGCGGCCGTCGGCTTCGACCACGACGGCCGCACCAGTGGCGGTAGCTGCGGCGGCGGGGGCGATCAGGGTGTCGGTCATGGTCATCTCCTATTCGAAGGTCACGAAGGTGTCGACGGTGCGGCGCGGTGTCGGCGGTGGTGCATCGGTGAGTGTCGGGGCGATGCCGATGCGGACCAGCAACTGAGGGCAGGCGTCACGGCCGATCAGCGTGCCGATGATGTCGCGGCTGGCGTGCAACTCGGTCACGTGGCTCACGGGGCAGGTGCTCAGACCCGACAACGTGCATTCCAGCAGCAGAACCGAGAGTGCCTCGCCGGCGTCGAGGGCGTCTGCCCGGCTGTACCCGTCGGTGGACAGCACCACCAGGGTGGCCGAGTCGTCGTGGACGGAGGGGCGGCGATCGCTGTGCGCGGTGACCGGGAAGGTCCGCGCCACCGCGACCCGCTCGCTTTCCGCAGCCGAGACCAGGGCGCTCGGCGGGATACCGTCCTCGGTCGCGAACGGTGTTGTCCACCAGGCAAGTTCGGAATGATAGGCGGAATCGTAGAGGCGCAGCGTCTCGGTCAGCGCCGCCGCCTCTGCCACGTCGGCGCGCATCTCCTCGGCCAGCACGTCCAAGTGCACCGGGCCGTCGGGCAACCGCAACCTCAAGAGTCTCTCGAAGGAATCCCAGTCCGCATACCCGGCCATCGGCAGCCGGTCGGTTCGCCGGGCCAGGATCGCGTCGGCCCGCCGACGATGCGCATCGGTGACGAAGTCCATCGGCGAGAACTGCAGCGTCGCCAGATGATCGGGGTCATTCGGATTCGGGAAGCGGTCGACACTGGTGGCCCATCCGGCCGCGGCCATCGCCACCCGCAGATGATCCAGCAGCACCCCGCAACTGATGACCGCCTCACGCGCCGATCGATCGGTCGCGGTCACCACGCGACTCGGGTCCAGGTGCAGGTGCACCCCACTGCCGTCGACGACCAGCCGCCACGGTTGGGTGTTGTGCAATGACGGCGCACGTGATGCCAGCTGCACCGCACGGGTGAGGGTCGCAGAATCGAACATCGTCTCGGGCATGCTTCAAGCCTCGTCGCGCCCGGGCCCGCCGGTTAGGGTCTTTGGTCCTCAAACCGGCGCGATGTACGTCTCACGCCCCGTTGTTGGGGCCCCCCGAATTCGCACCGGGGATGTCGGTGATCGGGAAGTTCGGCATCGGCGGAGGCGACGGCGTCGCAGGCAGCAACGGGATCTCCTCCGGCGGAACGTCCTTGAGCGCCTCGGCCGGCGGTACGGGCGGGCCGTTCTCCCGGCTGCCGTAACTGGTGCCCGGCTCGCGCTCACCGAGCATGTGGCTCACAGTCACCAGGTGGTAGCCGTTGGCCTTGAGGACCGGGATGAACTGCTCCACCAGGTCCACGGTGGACGAGTAGGTGTCATGAAACAGCACCACATTGTTGGGCCTGATCTGCGTCATCAGCATGTAGCGGGTCGCGGCGATGTTGGCGTCGTTGGCCCAGTCGAACGGAATGACGTCCCAGTTGATGTCGGCCAGCCCCTGCTTGCCGGCCTCGGCGAGCACCTGGTCGTTGACCAGCCCGCCCGCGGTGCGCACGAGCTTGGGCCGCTGGCCCGTCGCGGCCTCGATCGCGTCACTGGCCTTGCTGAACTGGGCCGGGATCTCCTCGGGCGGGATGGTCGTCATGTTGGGGTGTTCCCAGGTGTGGCTGCCCAACTCCATGCCGGCCTCAACCACCCGTTTGGCACCCTCGGGGTTGGCGGCGACCTTGTTGCCGATCTCGAAGAACGTCGCCTTGGCGTCGTTGTCCTTGAGGATCTGCAGGAGCCGGTCGGTGTATGGGCCGGGCCCGTCGTCGAACGTCAGCGCGATGCACCGCTCCGTCGCGCAATCCACGTCATCGGGGTCGTCGCGGCGGATGTGCCCGGTGAGCACCCCCACCACCAGGACCACGACGGCGGCGACCACGCCGACCACAGTCCACCGCCATGCCTGACTGTTGGGGAGCCTCGCCACCCCGGCAGCCTACCGGCTGGCGATTTGGGTGCGTTCGGTAACGCCTGGCGTTACCGAACGCACCCAAATCACTCCGACTCAGGGCAGCGCGCCCGGGCTGAACTCCTCCAGCATCTCGGTGACCAGCGCGGCGATCGGCGACCGCTCGCTGCGCTGCAGCGTGATGTGGGCGAACAGCGGGTGCCCCTTGAGCTTCTCGATGACAGCCGCGACGCCGTCGTGGCGGCCCACCCGCAGGTTGTCGCGCTGGGCCACGTCGTGGGTGAGCACCACCCGCGAACCGGCACCCAGCCGCGACAGCACGGTCAGCAGCACGTTGCGCTCCAACGACTGGGCCTCGTCGACGATCACGAACGAGTCGTGCAGTGAACGGCCCCGAATATGGGTCAGCGGAAGCACTTCGAGCATGCCGCGGGAGAGCACCTCTTCGAGCACCGCCGGGCTGGCGAGCCCTTCGAGGGTGTCGAAGACGGCTTGCGCCCATGGCCCCATCTTCTCGCTCTCGCTGCCCGGCAGGTAGCCGAGGTCCTGGCCGCCGACGGCGTAGAGCGGACGGAACACCACCACCTTGCGCTGGGTTCTGCGCTCCAGCACCGCTTCCAGACCGGCGCACAGGGCCAGCGCGGATTTGCCGGTGCCGGCTTTGCCACCGAGCGACACGATGCCGACGGATTCGTCGAGCAGCAGATCGAGGGCGACGCGTTGTTCGGCTGACCTTCCCCGGAGGCCGAACACTTCGCGGTCACCACGCACCAGCTGCACCCGCTTCTCGGCGTTGACCCGGCCGAGCGCCGACGAGCTACCACCCAGCAACCGAATTCCGGTGTGGCAGGGCAGGTCCCGAGCATCGGCCAGATCGATCTCGCCGTCGGAGAACAACGTGTCGATGTCCTCGGCCGCGACGTCGAACTCGGTCATGCCCGTCCAACCGGACACCACGACATCCTGGGCGTGGTACTCGTCGGCGGCCAGGCCCACCGCGCCGGCCTTGACGCGCAGCGGGATGTCCTTGCTCACCAGCGTGACATGCTTGCCTTCGGCAGCGAGATTCGCAGCGCAGGCCAGGATCCGGGTGTCGTTGGTTTCCGTACGGAAGCCCGAAGGCAAGACGGACTGGTCGATGTGGTTCAACTCGACCTGTAGCGTGCCACCTTGCGCCCCAACGGGAATCGGCTGATCCAGCCTCCCGTGCTCAAGCCGCAGATCGTCGAACATCCGCAGCGCCTGCCGGGCGAACCAGCCCAGCTCGTGGTGATGCCGTTTGGCCTCCAGCTCGCTGATCACGACCAGCGGGACCACCACTTCATGCTCGGCGAACCGGGTGCATGCCCAGGGATCGGACAGCAACACGGATGTGTCGAGCACATAGGTACGGACAGGCAGATCAGTCACGTGGCGCTCCTAGAACCCGCGCGGCCCCACACGAGTTGCTCGGTGGACACTGCGGCACCAGGACCGGAGCCGGTCCTCTCGTGATCAAACCGATCGGTACCGTCCGGACAGCAGAGCATGTCGCTAGCCATCGGATTCGACGCTACTCCCGCCGTGGCGGGGTTGCTGGCTGGCGCGCCGCGTGAATAACGCCCGGCGAGTTACGCCTTGATGAACTCCTGGAGCGTTGCCTCGTCGGCCAGTCCCCACGCGGTGATCCGGTCGGAGATGACCTGGGCCAGCGCGGCCTTGTCGAAGATGCCGGCCTCGGCCACCACCGCCACCTTGTCCTGGTAGGCGTCGATGTCCGCGCCGATCACATCGAGCTCACGGGCGCGCGCGGCGATGGCCGCCACGGTCTCGTCGCGATGGGTGCCCAGCAGGTGCGACACGAGGTTGGCAAAGAACAGCTCGTGGCGCTCCTCGTCGAGGACGATGCGGTCGACCATCGAACCCAGCACCGGCTCGGCGATCTGGGCCCGCAGGTTGCGGGTGTACACCGCGTGGGCGCGCTCGAAGAACGCCATGAACACCAGCGTCTCGATCTGGCTGTAGCTGTCGGCGCGGTAACCCTTCATCACATGCTCGACGCGGACGTCCTCGTTGGCCGTCGGGTCGATCTCGCGGGTGACGACGAGGTAGTTGCGCAGCGCGACGGCGTGCAGGTGCTCCTCGGCGGTCCAGCGGCCCAGGAAGCGGCCCCACTTGTCCTCGAGGATGAAGTGCTCGACGAGCTCACGGTGATAGCCCGACAGGTTGTCCTTGGTGATCAGCAGGATCTCCAGGGCGTCGGTGACGGTCTTGGGCAGCGTCACCTGCGAGGGATCCCAGTCCTGGCCACCGAGGAAGGCGAAGTTCTCGCCCTGGTCGAACGGCACGTAATCGTGTGCGTACCAGAGATCCTCGGTATCCAGGTGGCGACGCAGCTCGGCCTCGACAACGGGCTCAAGCTCCAAGGTCAGCGCATTAGCGACAGGTTTCTGTGCCATGAGGTAACTGTAACCGAGGTTTACAGGTTTCTAAAACTCAGGCCACATGTGATGTCGCCCGCGCCGGCTCAGAGGGTGAGGCCCGGGTACAGCGGGTTGGCGTCGAGCAGTTCGGCCGAGGCCGCATGCACGCGCTCGGCGGTGCCGTCGGCCAGCTTGTACTTGGCTTTCGAAGTGCCCTCGGCCTGCGTGTTGGACAGCACGTCGACGATCAGCTCGGCCACCCGGTCGAAGTCGTCAGCGCCGAATCCGCGGCTGGTCAGAGCCGGGGTGCCCAGCCGGACGCCGCTGGTGTACCAGGCGCCGTTCGGGTCGGCCGGGATGGCGTTGCGGTTGGTGACGACACCGGCGTCGAGCAGGGCGGACTCGGCCTGGCGGCCGGTCAGGCCGAACGAACGAACATCGAGCAGCACGAGGTGGTTGTCAGTGCCGCCGGTGACCAGGCCCGCATCGCGCTTCACGAAGCCGTCGGCCAGCGCCTGGGCGTTGTCGGCGACCTGCTGGGCGTAGGTCTGGAACGCCGGCTGGCGTGCCTCGGCCAGCGCGACGGCCTTGGCCGCCATGACGTGGCTCAGCGGCCCGCCGAGCACCATCGGGCAGCCCTTGTCGACGGCCGGGGCGAATTCCTCGGTGGCCAGCACCATGCCGCCGCGCGGACCGCGCAGCGACTTGTGGGTGGTGGTCGTGGTGACGTGGGCGTGCGGCACCGGGTTCTCGTCACCGGTGAACACCTTGCCCGCCACCAGGCCGGCGAAGTGCGCCATGTCGACCATCAGCGTGGCGCCGACCTCGTCGGCGATCTCGCGCATCTTGGCGAAGTTCACCCGGCGCGGGTACGCCGAGTAGCCGGCGACCAGCACCAGCGGCTTGAACTCGCGGGCAGCGGCGGCCACGGCGTCGTAGTCCAGGAAACCCGTCTCCGGGTTGGTCCCGTAGCTGTGCTGATGGAACATCTTGCCGGAGATGTTGGGTCGGAAACCGTGGGTCAGGTGCCCACCGGCATCCAGGGACATGCCCAGCAGACGCTGGTTGCCCAGCTTGTTGCGCAGGGTCTCCCAGTCCGCCTCGGACAGGTCGTTGACGTGCTTGGCGCCGAGTTCGGCCAGGCCGGGGGCCTCCACCTTGGTGGCCAGGATGGCCCAGTAGGCAACCAGATTGGCATCGATGCCCGAGTGCGGCTGGACGTAGGCGTACGGGGCGCCGAACAGTTCACGGGCATGCTCGGCGGCCAGGGCCTCGACGGTGTCGACGTTCTGGCAGCCCGCGTAGAAGCGGTGGCCGACGGTGCCCTCGGCGTACTTGTCGGAGAACCAGGTGCCCATGGTGAGCAGTACCGCCGGGGAGGCGTAGTTCTCACTGGCGATCAGCTTGAGCGAATCCCGTTGATCGGCAAGCTCTTTGCGGGTGGCTGCGGCGACCCGGGGCTCGACGGACTCGATGACCTGCAATGCGGCCTGGTACGCGGCGCTTGAAGTGTCGGCGTAATCGGCGCCGGAAGCCGCGGGCAAGGTGGAGGACGGGTCTGCTGCCATGGCATTCAGCCTAGTCGGAGCGGGTCAGCTCGAAGGTCCCGGGCCGGTTTGGCCCGGCGGGTAACCGGGGTGGGGATAGGCCGGCGGGTATCCGGGGTAGGAATAGGCCGGCGGGTATCCGGGGTAGGGATAGGGCGGTTGAGCCGGCGGCGGGACAGCGATGCCGCGGGTGAGCTTGGTGAGCAACACGAACCAGGCGGCGATCCCGACGATCACCGATCCGGCCCACAGCAGGTTGCTGACGGTTTCCATGTGCGGTCCGTCGCCGATCACCTTCATCAGGACCGAGGGGAATGCGCCGGGGCTGTCTCCGCCGTCGACACAGGCGAGCCCGAACACGAACATCGACGCCCACAGGATTACCTGGGCCCAGGCCTGCCCGGAGGTGAGCTCCCCGCCCGGCTGCTTACGCATCAACCTGCTCGTGAATACCAGGCACAGTGCCAGCCACGGTGCGGCGAGGACGCCGAACACCACCATCCACCCGAGCTGTACAAACAGTCCCCGGCCGATCACCATCCACGCCAGCAGGAGCATGTTGAGCGGCATGGCCAACGCGGGGACATAGAGCCGAAACTCAGACACCCTCCGAGCCTAAGCCCGCAATACCGGCGCGATGAGCAGCTCATCCAAGGAGGCGTCCGTGGTCAGATCACTACTTGGTGTGGTTCCATGCGCCGCCGGCCTTGCCGTTCGCATAACCGCCGCCGGGCCACCCCTTGCTCCAGTCGTGACCGGCCCAGGCGCCGCCGGGCCACCCCTTGCTCCAGTCCCAGCCGGCCCACGCTCCACCGGGCCACGGGCTCACGAGAGGAGGAGGCTTCGGCGGGGCCACCGTCTCGCCGTTCAACACCACGACGGGATCGGCATTCGCCACCATCGCAGGTCCGGCGAGCAGCCCGGCCAAGGCCATCGATCCGGCCACGACTACACCGGCCATGCGCTTGACCCGGTTCGATTTCGTGCCCGTTGTAGTCATGTCGACCCCTTGCTGCCGCCCGGTACGTCGCACGATGCTCAGCAAATATTTTACGCCCGGCCCGCGAGCCCGATCAAGGCATCGGGATGCGAGAACCCAGAGCCTGCAAATCAGCGAATCAAGGTCAGTATTTGTCTATTCAACTGTGCTTTTGTGAACACACCCAGCGCAGGTACAACACGTCAGCGGGCGCAGGCACGGAACATCCGAGGTTGCCCTCAGCAAATTTCGAGCTACGGCGCTGATGACTGGCACCGCGCAGAAAACCAGGCGGACCCATCGGTTCGCCTGGTTTCGCGGTTGTCAGCGGTGATTCCAGGCGCCGCCGGCCTTGCCGTGGATGGCAGCGCCACCGCCCTTGCCATTGGCGAGGCCGCCACCCGGGTACCCCTTGCTCCAGTCGTGACCGGCCCACGCGCCGCCGGGCCACGGGCTGACGAGGGGCGGGATCTCGACACCAGAGCCACCAGAGGTGGCGGCGTCGGCAATGCCCGAGATGACGGATGTCACGGGATCGCTGCCGACCTTGGTGAAGGGAGTCTTTTTACCCCCTGGGCTGACCGGGGCCACCGGATCGCTGCCGACCTTCGTGACGGGTCCGGCGGCGTTGGCCACCGCGCCCGAACCGAGGATTCCGGCAAACGCCACCGCGCCGGCCGCCACGATCACGCCGGCCGTGCGCTTGATCTTGTCCAGTCTTTCCCTTGTTGCTGCCATGGTCATTTCCTTTGCCCGACCCGGTACTGCCACCAGGCCCTATGGCAACAATGTTACTGACTGGTAACTAAGGTAATCAAGCACTTGAGACCACCGTCATACCGGCGAGGCAACGCAATCCAGAACACGTCCGGCAAAGGCCCCACGAACCACGGTCGAGGCATTGAGATCGGTCCGAGGAATTTGCTGCCAAGCGAGACTAAGTCCGCAAGGTCGACGGGATCAGCGGCTCATCGAGCAGCCGGCCGAAGCGCTCCGTCAACGTCACGCCGGCGGGCCGGTCGTCCAGCCACCCGCGCAGCAACCTGTACCCCTCGATGTAGGTGCTGGTGTAGGCCCGCCACAGCGGCGAGGACAGGAACCGCAGCGACTGCCTGGCCCGATCGTCGTCGACCAGCAGCCAGCGCTTGAGGAACTCCACCACCTCGTCGACGTCGCGATGCTCGTCGTGCAGCATCAGCGCAGCGTCCTGGCGCACGTCGGCCAACCCGGCCACCGCCTCCGAGATCGACTCGGCACGCTCCCCGTCGAACCGAAGGCCCAGGTCGGCGTAGATATCGGCCGCCCACGCGCCCCAACCCGGCCCGACGATGGCATGCAATGCCAGATCTGCCAGGCCCTCGGCCATCAGGCATTGCGGGGTGTTGACGAGGAAGATCGTCTGTTCGAGTTGATTTTGACCGGCCACTAGTCCTGATTCTTTGCGGCAGTGCTCGGTGTGATGACCCGGGTAGGACTCGTGGGCCACCAGTCGGGGCAGGTTGGCCATCTGTTGTTTCAGATCGGCATTGACCGCGACGGTGGACTTGTAGTCGCCCAGGTAGTAGTTGAACCCCGACCACGGCTTGTCGGTGACCACCTCGTAGGTGATGGTCTCGGCCTCGGGCAACGGGTACGCGGCGCGCACCTTGTCACGCAGGGCCGACGAGAACGCGTGGATGCACTCCTCCAGCCGCGCCGGAGGGATCTCGTCTCCCGTGCGATGCGCCTGGATCCGCTCGGCCAGTGGGCCGGTGCCACCGAGGGCCTCGTCGAGTTTGACGTGGGCCTGCCCGTATTTCTCCGGATCGCCCTTGCTGATCCGTACGTCGAAATAGGCCTGCACCTCGTCGACGAATCCGACCTGCTCACCGGCGAACTTGCGGCCCGCACAGTTGAGCGCCCTCAGGTGCGCGGCAATGTATTCGGCGCGGTCGCGGTCGAGGTCGTCGGGGATCTGGGCCAGCAGCCGGTCCGCCTGACGAGCGAGGTCGGCCGGGTCGGGCGCAGGCTCGTTCTCGACCGCACGACGCAGCTGGGGGTCACCGGTGAAGGAATCGACGTAACCCTCCTCGACCCGGTCGAAACGCAGTCCGAGGAGCAGATACTCGCGAATGAGAGTGGCCGAGTCCGTCACTGTGCCGGTTCCGGAGCCCGTCTTTTTCTCGATCCCGTTAGCCATGCCCCCAACCGTAGATGTAAGACTGATCGGATGCCGCGGCCGAGCGAGCCGAGCCCCTATGTGGAGTTCGACCGAAGTCAATGGCGTGCACTGCGCATGTCGACACCGCTGAAACTCACCGAGGACGAACTGCTGCGCCTGCGCGGTATGGGCGAGAAACTCGACATCCTCGAGGTCGAAGAGGTCTACCTGCCGCTGGCCCGGTTGATCCATCTTCAGGTCGCCGCCCGCCAGCGGCTGTTCGCCGCGACGGCGGAGTTCCTCGGTGAGCCACAGCAGAATCCGGACCGACCGGTGCCGTTCGTCATCGGCGTCGCCGGCAGTGTCGCGGTCGGGAAGTCGACCACTGCCCGTGTGCTGCAGGCCCTGTTGGCCCGCTGGGGTCACCACCCCCGCGTGGACCTGGTGACGACCGACGGGTTCCTCTACCCGAACAAAGAGCTTCACCGGCGGAACCTCATGCACCGCAAAGGTTTCCCGGAAAGCTACGATCGACGTGCCTTGATGCGGTTCGTCACCGCGGTGAAATCCGGCGCCGACGAGGTCTGCGCGCCGGTGTACTCACACCTGCTCTACGACATCGTGCCCGGTGAGAAGCAGGTGGTCCGGCATCCGGACATCCTCATCCTCGAAGGCCTCAACGTCCTGCAGACCGGTCCGGCCCTGATGATCTCGGACCTGTTCGACTTCTCGGTATACGTCGACGCGCGCATCGAGGACATCGAGAAGTGGTACATCTCGCGGTTCCTGACGATGCGCTCGACGGCGTTCGCCGACCCGGCATCGCACTTCCACCACTACTCGACCCTGACCGACGAGCAGGCGGTGTTCGCGGCCCGCGACATCTGGCATTCCATCAACCGGCCCAACCTGATCGAGAACATCCTGCCGACCCGGCCGCGCGCCACCCTGGTGCTGCGCAAGGACGCCGACCATTCGATCAACCGGCTGCGACTGCGGAAGCTCTAGCCGGTCCCGGCCGGCGTTGCGACCAGCGGCCCGCAGCGCACGTCGAAGCGCTCCCGCACGGTGTCCAGGGTGCGACGCAGATGCTCACGGTCCCGGTGATGGGTCGCCATGAAGCGGGCGGTGGCCGAGAGTTGGCGCGGCATCGGATACCAGCGGTTGAAGTCCAGGCCGCACTCACGGAACACACTGACCGGCACCGCATCCGAAATCAGGCTCAGGTTGTGCTGGGCCAGGGTGAACATCGCGTACACCAACGATTTTTTCGACTTCTGCGCCAGGTCCTGCAGATCGAGCTCATAGAGCGGCACCGTGTTCAACTTGCCCAAAAACATGAGGTGCGTCGCGAAGTAGGCCGCGAATGACGTCAAATGGACAGTGGCGGAACGCAGTTGGATCGACAAAACGGAACCGTCGCCGGAAACATACGGCTCGTAAGGATGCTCGCCTTTGGTGAGATACCCGGTGCAGTTCACGATCCAACTGCCCGGCGTAACGGCTTTTCTGGCCCCGGTGCGGAACACCAGATCGGCGGTACCGTTGCTGTCGACGACGTCGACGAGATGGTCCATCACCACATCGTTCAGACCCGCCGAGATGGTGGTGTTCTCGGCCTCTGACAGGACGCCGGCAACGTAATGATCGGCTTGCTGTGTCGGGCAGGTGCCGTAGGCCGAGCGGAACCAGCGCGCAACCTCGTCCTCGTTGGTGCCATCGAAGAGCCGGGTCATCTCGATGGCCATCTTGGTCAACGAGGTCCCACCGGCCCAGCGCCGGGCACCGGCTGGAAAGAACCGATCCCGGCTGGCGAAGAAGGTGCCCGAGCCCGCCACCATGTTCACTTCGCGTCCCGGGCTCGACGTGATCAGCGCGTGCGCGGTGTCCATGGCGGTCTTGCCGCTGCCGATCACCCACACCGGGGTATTGCTGTCGTGGATCTCCCCCGAGCGGACATCACACGAGTCCGGCGACACCGACCGCACCCGCTCACTGGACAGCTCAAGCGCTTCGTTCGGCATCACCCGCACGCCGTAGGCCTTGATCAATCGGGCGGTCCGGATGGTGCGCAGTTCTCCGTCCCCGTCGCGGCAGGAGACCTGTACGGCACCATCGCTGGTATCCGCGGACTGGAAATCCCAGCCGTAGTGTTCCTCGACCCGTACTCGTTGTCTGATCTGGTGCAGGCAGTAGCTGAAGTGATCGAGCACCTCGGGTTTGGTGGCCAGATAGGAGGGCTCACGGTCAAGGGTCCATTTGATGTTGCCGGCAGTGAACATCGGATGGGGTTGGTGCAGCCGCACATACGGATACGTGTCCACCCACATTCCACCGACCCGGGGACGACGGTCGATCAGGATGATCTTCTGATCGGGTCTGAGGTACGTGCTGGCCACGAACAGCGCGTTCATGCCGCACAGGCCGGCACCGACAATGCAGACGTCACAATCTTCTGGCATCGCGAATCTCCCGGGTAGCGCCGTTTGAGCTCAGTGTGGGCGCATGCGGTCGCCACGCCATGAGTAGTGCGCTACCCGAGTTTCGTCGGCCGGACCGCTCAGGCGCGTTCCCAGCCACCCCAGTCGTTGCCTACGAACCGCTCGCCGTCGGCGATCGAGAAGTGGTACAGGAACACCTGAAGGGCGGGCTGCATGCGTTGGTGCAGTTCGGTCATCGCGGTGACCAGCTCGGGCGTCATCGGATCCTCCCCTTCCGGCTTCTTCGGCGGGATCAGCCCGAGGTGCAGCGCCATCTCCAACTGGTAGAAGGTGAAGTCGCCGTACGGCCGCTTGGGATCACAACCGGGCACCTCCTCGCCGAAATAGGGATCGGACAGTTCCCAACTCATCTGCGCCAGCAGGGTGCGGTGCTGGTCGGTGAAACCGAACTCGCCCGATTCCGGCAGTTGTTCGACGAAGAACGAGTATTCATGGTCGGCCGACGGGCGCTGATATCCGTATTCGCCTGTGGCACAGGCACCGAACCCGGTGGCGATGCGCAGCAGATCGAGGTCGTCGGGTGCGGTATCCCAATCCGGCGGGAAACACGGTGCACCCACTTCGGTGCCGTCCCAGCCGACCTGTACCGATCGCAGCCGCGCGGTGTGCTCGGTCCCCCACTGCAATTCCACCCGGCCATTATCGGTCACAGACAGCGCCCAGAGCCTGGGCTCTGGACGCTGTCCGCGGCAAACGGTCAGGCCGGGATCCGCCGGACCCCGACGTACTGCAGTTCGGCCATCGCCAGCGTGTAGAGGCCGGCGCCGATCACGACCACGACGCCTGCGGTGGTCAGTGCCATCGTGAACACGGCGATCAGGGCGATCACGGTGCATGCCGCGTTGGCGATCACGGTGCCGATGCCTGCGGGACGCACCCGCTCGATGCCGGCCAGGGCGAACACCGCGATGCCGTAGACGACCGAGAAGATGCCGACGCCGTACTCGACGGATTTCGGCAGCCCGGTGAGATCGGCGAAATACCCGGCCGCGGCCAGCAGAGCGATCCCGCTGATACCGACGAGGACTGCGTCGAGCCGCATGGCCAGCCGCAGCAGCGAATCGGTTGCCTTCGTGGTGCCTGCGTATCCGGCGGAGGTGATGGCGGACATGATTCTCCTTCTCTGGTGATTTCCTGGTGATGCATTCGGTTCGAGCGGTGGAGCACGGTGCGGGGATACGCGCCGTAACCTCTTCCGGCAGGCACCCCGCACCGGCTCGGGAGGGAGTCACGCCAGACGGCGCACTCCGCGGTATTGCAGCCAGGCCAGTACTGCGGTGGCACCGACGAATCCGAGAACCAGTTCGATTCCGGTGCCGGTCAACGCCAACCAGCCCGCCACGATGGCGACGACCGTGATGATCGCGAACGCCACGTTGCCGGCGAGGACGCCGATGCCCACCCGCCGGACGCGCGGGATGGCGGCGAGGACGTACAGCAGCGCGCCGTAGCCGACCAGGCCGGCGCCGACGAGCCATCCCGCGGTGGCCGACAGACCCGCGATGCGGGCCAGCTGATCGGCAGCCATCGACACCATCAGGCCGACGCCGGCGCAGACGGTGGCATCGGCGCGCAAGGCGAATCGCAGAAGGGAATCTTTCGAAACCGCTCCGGGTGTGGAGTCGGCCAATGGTTGGTGCAGCGTGGCGGTCATCTCGGGCTCCTCGGCGATGAGGGTGTCGATTGGTGGAACACCTCCGACACTGCTCACCAACCGCTGCCAGATCGACGCCAAACACTGCCAAGCACTGCCAAGCCCAGGTCAGCGCGGTGCAGGTGTCAGTCGTTGGCAGTGACCAGATCGCCGCGCAGATCCGCGGCGATCACGCGGGCCGCCGCGTTCTGCCAGTTGTGCAGGGACCGCTGCGGCACTTCGGTGACCAACCACTGCCAGGCCTGCCGGGCCACCGGGTCCAGCCCGGCGGCGGTGGCGTTCTGCGCATAGGCGCGGACGCCGACGACGTACGGGAAGTAGAGCGAGTTGTAGTGGCGCCACTGCTCGGTGGTGCCGAAGTCGCCGCTCCCCCGCGGCTTGAGTGCGGCGATGCGATCGGCCAGCAGCGCCTTGAGTTCGTTGGCGCGTTCCAGCGGCTGATCCGGTGCCCCGCGTTGAGCCAGCCGGTCGTCGATGGCGGGCAGTGACGTCAGCGGGCTGGCGACCAGCTTGGACAGATCGCCGTAATGGCCGAGTGCGCGCCGGGTGAGCCGGGCGAAGGCGTCGTCGTCGATACCGCCCAACGGGTGGGGAGATCGCAGCGGGAGCGCGGCTTCGGTCTGGCGCAGCGCTTCACGATCGGCGCGCAGATCCGGAGACCGGGAGAAGGCGAGCCGGTCGAGCAGCCCGGCCAGCGGATCGGCCAGCACCTCCACCGCGACCGCGACCGCCAGGCTCGTGAACAGCAGGATGGTCATGACGGTGCGGCCGGTCCCGGCGTCGAGCACGACCATGCCGACCAGGGCCTGGACGGCGAACGGGACCGCGATCACCAACGTGCCGATGATCGAGCGGCGCATGTCCGCGCGTAGCGCCTGGCCCTCGTCGAAGGCATCCCAGATCGCGACCGCGACACCGAGCAGGGCGACGTCGAATCCGGTCGACGCCAGCGCGAGCCAGCTCGGCACCAGGCCCAGCGGGATCACCAGGATCGCGTTGCCGAGGGCGAAGAACAGCGTCGCGACGATGATGAACCCCACCACCGACCCGGGCTTGGCGCCGCCGAGCACGGCCTTGACCATGGCGCCCAGCGAGGACAGCGAGATCACCGCGAACATCACCCAGTGGCCGGTCCGCAACGGCCCGTCGACGCTGCCCGCGAGGCCCGCACCGGCGAGGGCCAGCACCGCGACGGCGAAGATCGCGGCGATCTCACCGGCACGGGACCGGAAGGTATCGGCCGGGCGGGCCAGTTCCACCATGACCGCGAACCAGGCGATACCCGGCAGCGCCACCAGGTAAATCTCGATACGGCTGAGCACTTCCGAGCCGGTGACCAACCGGACCGCGTCCAGCGCGACGACCACCGCGAAGCTGGTCAGCCCGATCGCCGCGAGGACGAGGACGGGCTTACGCGGATCACGGGCGAGCAGGTAGAGACCCAGCCACCAGCTGAGCGTGAAGACCACTGCCGACAGCGCAGCCATATGTTCAGTTTGGCACTACTTGCCGAAGCGGCGATGCCTGGCCGTGTAATCGCGCAGAGCACGCAGGAAGTCGACGCGCCGGAAGGCGGGCCAGTACGCCTCGGTGAACCACATCTCCGAATATGCGCTCTGCCACAACAGGAATCCGCTGAGCCGTTGCTCACCCGAGGTGCGGATGACGAGGTCCGGGTCGGGTTGGCCTGAGGTGTAAAGGTTCTCCGAGATCCCGTCGACCGTGACGGCTTCGACGAGTTGCTCGGCGGTGGCACCGTTGGCCAGTTCCTTCGACAACAGCGAGCGCACGGCGTCGACGATCTCCTGGCGGCCGCCGTAGGCGACGGCGACGTTCACGTGGAACTTGCCGCCCCTGCCGTTGGTCGATTCGACGGCCTCACGCAGTCGGCGGGCCGGTTCCTCCCCCAACAACTCCAGGTCACCGACGGTACGCACGGTCCAGGTGTTCGTCGGGGCGCAGATCTCCTCGACCACGTCGGTGATGATCTCGAGCAGGGCGGACAGCTCGTCGGGATCGCGCTGCAGGTTTTCGGTCGACAATAGGTAGACCGTCGTCATCTCGATGCCCGCGGCCTGGCACCAGCGCAACATCTCGGCGATCTTGGCCGCGCCCATCCGGTAGCCGATGCTGACATCGTCGTAACCTGCGTCACGCGCCCAACGGCGGTTGCCGTCGCACAACACCGCGATGTGGCGGGGCAGTTCGGATCTGGACTGCGCCAGTTCCTGACGCAACCGCATCTCGTAGAGCCGATAGGCCGGTTCCTTGAGCCGCGGGGGAATGATGTCCACGAGAGTCCAGACTACTGTGAACGTCGGGGTACACCACGGTTCTCAATGGAGGTGACATGACTGCGCCGACCGGTAGCACCAAGCCCTACCGCTCTGCGGCCGCCCTGAACCGGCCCGCAGAAGATCTGCCCGAGGCCGTCGCCGAAGGCGTCGCCCAGTTCCTCGGCAAGCCGCGGGCACGGGGCTGGATCCACGTCTACTCGGCCATCGTCGCGTTCATCGCCGGGGCAGCTCTGGTGTCGGTGTCGTGGTCGGTGGAGTCCACCCGCGCGGGCCTTGCGACCCTGCTCTACACCTTCACTATCGTGGCGATGTTCACCGTCAGCGGCACCTATCACCGGGTGAACTGGAAATCCGCGAGCGCACGCAAATGGATGAAGCGCGCCGACCACTCGATGATCTTCATCTTCATCGCGGGCAGCTACACCCCGTTCGCACTGCTGGCCCTGCCCGAATCCAAAGGCATGGTGCTGTTCTGGATCGTCTGGGGTGGAGCGATCGCCGGTGTGCTGCTCAAGATGTTCTGGCCGTCGGCACCACGCTGGCTGGGCGTGCCCCTCTACATCCTGTTGGGCTGGGTCGCGGCCTGGTTCATCGGGCCGATCATGAACGGTGCCGGCGTGGCCGCAGTGGTGCTGCTGATCGTCGGCGGTGCGCTCTACAGCATCGGCGGCGTGCTCTACGCGCTCAAGTGGCCCAACCCGTGGCCGACGACGTTCGGCCATCACGAGTTCTTCCACGCCTGCACGGCGGTAGCGGCGATCTGCCACTACATCGCCATGTGGTTCGCCGTCTTCTGAGGCCACGAAAAAGCCCCGCACCACCGAAGCGGTGCGGGGCTCCGCAAATCTGTCAGAGCTGCGTGATGTCGGCCGCCGACCAGTAGGCCTTCATGCCGGTGATCTTGCCCTCGGCGTCGAACGTCATGACCTCCATGGGTTCGATGCGCATCGCTCCCCCGACGACGATCGCGAACAGGAAGGCCGCCTCGTGCCCGCCCGGGCGGAACTTGAGCAGCTCGGTCGTGATCTCGGCGCCCGCCGCGGTCAGGTTCTTGTAGAAGCCCTCGATCGCCTGACGCCCGATGTGCACCTCGCCGCTGCCCACCGGATCCTCCAGCGTCGCGTCGTCGGCGTACAGCGCGGCGACCTCGGCGGCGGAACCGCCCGCGACCGTGTCGAGGTAACGCTTGACGAAGGACTCCAGGGCTGCGGCATCGTGGCTCATGGCCGCGAGGCTACACGGCGCCACTTCCGCCGTCCGGCGGTTGACCGCCCAGCGAGACAGCCAGGTCGCCGACCGCCGTGACGGGCAGGTCACAGACCGTCCCGCGGCACACGTACGCGGCGTCGGCGCCGTCCACCCGGTCGCGTCCCTTGAGCAGCTCCGAAGAATCGACAGCACCGCCGACAACCAGCGCCCCACCGGGCGCCAACCGGCGCGCAGCCTCCAGCAGAGGCGACGACGGATCCCCGGCCACCGCGATCTGGATCGGCCCGCGTACCTGGGCTTCGGCCACCGCCAGCCAATGCCCGCCCGAGCGGGCCGCGCGGGCCAGGATCGGCGTGGCCGACGACAAAGTCGCCTGCGCCGCATCGACATAGCGCTGCGAGCCGGTCAGGTATCCCGCCGCCTGCAGGGCCTCGGCGATCAGCGACGCGCCCGACGGTGTGGCGCCGTCGATCGGGTCGGCGGGACGCACCATGAGTTGCTCGGCGTCGTCGGCGGTGTCGAACCAGCGGCCCGGCTGATCGGGGTCCGCGAAATGTTCGAGCGCGACATCCAAGAGCCGCACGGCCTCGTTCAGCCCGAACCCGGTGAGCTGGTACAGCGTCAGCAATGCGGTGGCCAGCGCCGCGTGATCCTCCAGGATCGCCGCACTCTCGCCGACCCTGCCACCCAGACTGGCCCGGCGTAGCCGCCCGTCCACCACGTGCAGCTCCAGCAGCCGGCGTCCACATTCTACTGCCGCAGAAAGCAGTTCGGGACTTTCGAGCGCCACCGAGGCTTCTGCCAGCGCGGTGATGGCCAGGCCGTTCCAGGCGGTCACCACCTTGTCGTCGCGGGCCGGCTGGGGCCGCAGGGCGCGGGCCGCCGACAGCTTCGCGCGCACCGACTCGAAGCGGGCAGTGTCGTCGGGATCGCGGTGCAGTTGCAGCACCGAAGCACCGTGCTCGAACGTGCCGTGCGCGGTGACCCCGAAAAGGGAAGCGGCCCAAGCTCCGTCGTCCTCACCCAGGACGGAGCGCAGTTCGGCCGGTGTCCACACATAGGTCAGCCCTTCGCGCCCACCGGCGTCGGCGTCCAGCGAGGAGGTGAACATGGCACCGGCACCCAGGTCCGCGATGAGGAACCCGGCCGTCTCCGCAGTCACCCTGCGCGCCAACGGATCCCCGGTCCGCCGGGCCAGATGCGCATAGGCCCGCAACAGCAGCGCATTGTCGTACAGCATCTTCTCGAAGTGCGGCACCACCCAGTGCGGGTCGACACTGTAGCGGGCGAATCCCCCGGCCAGCTGGTCGTAGATGCCACCGCGGGCCATGGCCGCACACGTACGCTCGACAGCCGCCAACGCCGCCAACGAACCCGTGCGTTCGTGGTGGCGCAGCAACCCTTCCAACAACGCCGCGGGCGGGAACTTGGGCGCACCGCCAAAGCCGCCGTGCGCCACGTCCTCGTCGTTCAGCACGGCGGCCACCGCGTGATTGCACAATTCGGGTCCGACCGGCGACCCACCGCCTGGCAACCCGGCCGACATCGAGCGCAGTTCGGTGGCGATCTGATCGGAGGCGCGCTCGACCTCGTCGCGCCGGTCCCGCCAGGTTTCGGCGACGGCGTCCAACAGTTGCAGGAATCCGAGCTTCGGGTAGTAGGTGCCGCAGAAGAACGGCCGACCGTCCGGGGTGAGGAAGCAGGTCATGGGCCAGCCGCCCTGCCCGGTCAAGGCGACGGTCGCGTTCATGTAGACCGCGTCCAGATCGGGACGTTCCTCGCGGTCGACCTTGATGCAGACGAACCCGTCGTTGAGCACGGCGGCTACATCGGCATCTTCGAACGATTCATGCGCCATCACATGGCACCAGTGGCAGGCCGCATATCCGATGGACAGCAGGATGGGGACGTCCCGCGAGGCCGCTTCTGCGAGCGCCTCGGGCGTCCACTCTCGCCAGTGCACCGGGTTGTCGGCGTGCTGGCGAAGGTACGGGCTGGTGGACCCGCCGAGCGTGTTACCCGCTACCCGGCTCACGGGGCTGACTCTGATGGTCATCGGCGACGTTCTCGACCGCCTCGCCGTCACCGGCACCGTCGGCAGTGCCCTCGTCGGCGGCCTGGTCGGGCTCGGGATGTTCCCGGTCGAAGGACTCGGGCAGCTTGCGCAGGTGACGGTTCATCGACCACACCAGCGCGAAGGTGCCGATCAGCAGCGCGACCGTGACGAGCAAGCCGAGCGGAGTTGCCTTACCGAACTCCGGCCCGGTATTTCGCGGCTCGTCGGCGAGCAGTGTGATCACTGCGGTCAAAGTGTCGATCATTTCTCAATCCCGGTGAACAGGTCGTCTTCCGGCAGATTCACCGGCACACGCGACCGCGCCAACTCGAACTCCTCAGTCGGCCAGAGCCGCTGCTGCCACTCGATCGGCGCATGGAAGAAATCGCCTTTCGGGTCGATCTGGGTCGCGTGCGCGCGCAGCGCGTCGTCGCGCTGACTGAAGTACTCCGAGCATTCAACACGGGTGGTCACCCGGTTGGCGAACGGGTCGTGGTCCGGGTCCCAGTGTTCCAGCCATTTGCCGAAGGGACCCTGCCGACCATACTTGGCGAACTCGTCCTGCAGCAGCTGCATGCGCTCACGCAGGAAGCCGTGGTTGTAGTACAGCTTCGAGACGTTCCACGGAGCCCCGGCCTCCGGGTACAGCCGGTAGTCGGCGGCCGCCTCATAGGCCGCCACCGAGACCTCGTGGCAGCGGATGTGGTCTGGATGGGGGTAGCCACCGTTCTCGTCATAGGTGGTCAGCACGTGCGGTTGGAACTCCCGGATCACCCGGACCAGGCGGCTGACCGGCTCGGCCAGCGGCACACGCGCGAAACAGTCGTCCGGCAGCGGCGGCAACGGATCGCCCTCGGGCAGGCCCGAGTCGACGAATCCCAGCCAGTGGTGTTCGACGCCGAGGATCTCGGCGGCCTTGGCCATCTCGTCACGGCGCACCTCGGTGATCCGGCCGTGTACCTCGGGGAGGTCCATCGCCGGATTGAGTATGTCTCCGCGCTCGCCGCCGGTGAGCGTCACGACCATGACGCGCACACCTTCGGCTGCATAGCGCGCGGTGGTAGCCGCACCCTTGCTGGACTCGTCGTCCGGGTGGGCATGCACCGCCATCAACCGCAGTTCGCTCATTTCGCTTTCATCTAACTACGGCGTCCTCTTACCTAATCCCTGTACCCAAACCTTCAGCCCGCTCCCTGGGCTGCGGTGACGGATTCGTCTGGCCCTATAGTTCCAGTTCTGATGATCGAACGCCCCGCCGCCCGCTACGGATCCCGCCAATTGTCCCGCCGGACCCGGCGATGGATCACGTTCGCGCTGGTCGGCGTGGTGGTCGTGGCCGGTGTGATCCTGGCGGTCGTGGCCTTCCAGCGGTTGGGCACGGGCGAGGTGAAAGGCGAGCTCTCGGCCTACGAACTGATCGACAACCAGACCGTTTCGGTGACGATCGGGGTGACCCGGCCTGACCCGTCGACGCCTGTGGTCTGCATCGTCCGGGCCCGTTCGATCGACGGGAGCGAAACCGGGCGACGCGAAATCCTGGTGGGTCCGTCCGATCAGCGGGTGGTGCAGGTGACTGCCGAAGTGAAATCGAGTCGACCCCCCGTGATGGGCGACGTCTACGGTTGCGGGACGGATGTGCCGTCCTACCTGGTAGCGCCCTGAATTTGACGCTCGCAACAAACGTCGAACAGCCATTACGTGAAGATTCGTCGGCTACTCGGTGGTACGATTGTGCGATACACGGTTCCTCGCTGGGGCCGTGTATTGCTGCATTAGCACTCAGTTAGGTGCTTACGTCCGCGGCAATACATGCGCATGCCCCGGCCCGGAAACGACGGACTTCGTACGCGAGGAAGGCGCAAGAGCGCCGCGAGGGCAAGCAAGACAGAAGGAGCACAAGAACATGACCGATACACAGGTCACCTGGCTCACTCAGGACGCATTCGACCGGTTGAAGGCGGAGCTGGATCAGCTGATCGCCAACCGGCCGGTGATCGCCGCCGAGATCAACGACCGTCGCGAAGAGGGCGACCTGCGCGAGAACGGTGGCTACCACGCCGCCCGCGAGGAGCAGGGCCAGCAGGAGGCCCGCATCCGCCAGCTGCAGGAGCTGCTCAACAACGCCAAGGTCGGTGAGGCACCCAAGCAGTCCGGTGTCGCGCTGCCCGGTTCGGTCGTCAAGGTGTACTACGACGACGACAAGAAGGACACCGAGACGTTCCTGATCGCCACCCGCCAGGAGGGCATCAGCGACGGCAAGCTCGAGGTGTACTCCCCCAACTCACCGCTGGGCAGTGCACTGCTCGATGCCAAGGTCGGCGAGTCGCGCACCTACACCGTGCCGAACGGCAACACCGTCAAGGTCACCCTGGTCAGCGCCGAGCCCTATCACGACTGACGGGTCGAGGGGCGGGGGGAACACGGGGAAACAGTACAGTCGGGGAAATGGCGCAAATCGCCGAAGACCTGTTCTTGCTGTTGCTGGACAACGCAGCCGCGCAGCCCGCACTTGATCGGCATCGCAGGGAGAAAGTACTCAGCGCGGCAGTCCTGCTGGATCTGGCGTATGCCTGCCGGATCCGTCCTGCCATGGCAGGCGAACCGATCGAGGCCGGCCGCCTGATCGCATTGGCCGGTGACTGGCCCGCCGATCCGGTCGGCGATCCGGCGTTCGAACTACTGCAACGCCGGCCGCTTCCGGCCGAGACCGCACTGGCCAAGCTCAGCAGGCACTCCCAAGCCAACCTGGAACAGCATCTCGAACGGATCGGGCTGGTCCGCCGAGTCCGCATGCCCGGTAAGGGCTTTCCGGGCAAGTCGGTGTACTGCTGGCCGTTGACCAGCCGGGAGCGGGTCAGCCAGGCCCGGGCAGCGCTGCTGGCGGCGTTGTTCGACGGGCACAACCCGGTACCCGCGATCGCCGCGATCATCTGCCTGTTGCATGCGGTCGACGGCCTGGGCGCGATTCTCAGCCTCAACGACCGGGGCTGGCGCTGGGTGCATGCCCGGTCCACCGAAATCGCAACGGGCATCTGGGTGGACGAGACCGCGTCGGCACTGCCGGAGATGAATCTGGCAGTGACGACGTCGGCGTTACGTCCGGCCCTGATGGCCTAGCGCGCGGCGCTACTTACCGAGGGCCTGCTCCAGGTCGGCCAGCAGGTCGGCGGCATGCTCGATACCCACCGACAGCCGCACCAGGTTGTCAGGGACCTCGAGCTGCGAGCCTGCGGTCGACGCATGCGTCATGGCCCCTGGGTACTCGATCAACGACTCCACCCCGCCGAGCGACTCGGCGAGAATGAAAAGCTCAGTACGCGAGCACAATTCACGTGCCGCCCGGGGCCCACCCCGGAGCTGCAGGCTCACCATGCCGCCGAAGCCCGACATCTGCCGCGCCGCCACATCGTGGTTCGGGTGACTGGCCAGACCTGGGTAGAGCACGGTCTCGACAGCGGGGTGCCCGTCGAGGAATTCGGCTATCAGCGCAGCGTTTTCACTGTGCTGACGCATGCGCAGCACCAGCGTCTTGAGCCCGCGCATGGTCAGGTACGCGTCGAAAGGCCCCGGCACCGCACCGGCACCGTTCTGCAGGAATGCGAATGCCGCGTCGAGTTCCTCGTCGTTGGTCAGCAGCGCACCGCCCACCACATCCGAGTGCCCACCGATGTACTTGGTGGTCGAATGGAGCACGATGTCGGCGCCGAGCAACAGCGGCTGCTGCAGCGCAGGCGAGGCAAACGTGTTGTCCACCAACACCTTGACCCCGGAGGACGACGCGATCTGGACGATCCCCGGGATGTCGGCCACGCTCAGCAGCGGGTTGGTGGGCGTCTCGACCCAGATCAGCCGGGTCCGCGGGGTGAGGGCCGAACGCACGGCGTCCAGATCGCTGAGCGGGACCGGGGTGTGAGTGACGTTCCACTGCGAGAACACCTTGTCGATGAGGCGGAACGTGCCGCCGTAGGCATCGTCGGGAATCACCACGTGGTCGCCCGGCCGCAGCACCGCGCGCAGCGCACAGTCCGTGGCGGCCATACCCGAGGCGAAGGCCCGCCCGTAGGCGGCTTCCTCGACGGCCGCCAGTGCCGCTTCCAGAGCCTGCCGGGTCGGGTTGCCGGTGCGGGCGTACTCGAATCCGCCGCGCAGCCCGCCGACGCCGTCCTGGGCGAAGGTCGAGCTGGCGTAGATCGGGGTGTTGACGGCTCCGGTGCCCGGGTCGGGTCGGTAACCGGCGTGGATGGCTTTTGTGGCCAGACCGTGCCACCTGCGCTGTTCACTCATAACGTGTCGAGCCTATCGCGGCCGCTCAGTTTCGCAGCTTTCGTCCGTACTGGTCAGGAACTGACCGGCTGAACATCATGACCGCATCCACCAGAGCCCAGATCCCGACGCCGGCGAGGAGGAAGACCCCGACGAAAAGAATCGCCGTGAGTATGCCGAGAATCGTCAGCCCCAGTTGGATCGCGCCGATAGTGGTGGAGCCGATGTAGAAACGCCCGACACCGAAGCCGCCGAAAAACAGCTGCAACAGACCGGCGGTGACGGCCGATTTGTCTGACAGCGGCTCCCCGGTCTGCGGGTCGCGACCGAACGGCGCCGACGGGTCGGCGGAATAGCCGCCGTAGGGCTGCTGCTGCCCGGGGTAGCCGGCCGGGAAACCCTGTGGCGGATAGCCTGCGGGTGGGCCTTGAGTCGGATAACCGCCGAACTGCGGAACGCCCTGCGGCGGCGGGAATTGCGGCGGCACCGCCGGGGGCGGCGTTCCGTACATGTCTCCGGAGTACATGTCTCCGGGCTGATTTGGTGTCGACATTGGGCCCCGACTTTCTCGAATACACCGAACTCCGCTGTGGATCCGGCGGCGGCAGGCTAGCTGAAATGATGTCACGGAACACAGCGCCCACGGCGCAGGCATTTCTGCCGTACGCGCCGCGGGCGCTGAGGTCGGTTCTGCCTATGGGGTCAGGGGTGCCACCGGGCCACCGCTGAGCCGACGCCAGGCGTACACCTCGATGAGGAGGATCAACGGCACCGCCACGATGAGGCCGAGCCCACAGGGAATCATGCCGATGAAGGCGATGACTCCCATGACGAGTGCCGTCAGCAGCACCGTGCCGAAATTGGCCTTCGCGAGGTCGAAGCTCGCCTTGACCGCATCGACGCCGCTGAGATTGCGGTCCACCGCCGCGACCGTGGTGAACAGAAACAGGGTGGCAAGGACCACCGATACGACGAACGACAACAGCATGAACACAAAGATCCACGCGCCGATCAGGAACGTGGGCGCGAACAGCACCAGGTTGGCCAGGAACGAGATCACACCGACGATCACCGTCGCGAGGATGACGTTGCCGACGTTGCGCGGCTTGAAGAACGAACCGATCGTCACCGGTTGGCCATTGGCGATGTCGAGCATTCCGGCGGTATACCCCGCTGCGATCCAGCCACCGACCACCAACAGCACGATCGAGCCGATGAACATGACGATGCTGCCCCCGGTCCCCAAGTCGCTCGAAGCCGAGTAGCTGAAGCCGTCCTGATAGGACTCGTACCTACTGGTCGAGTCCGGCGCGATCGCATAGGCGATGCCGTAGAAGATGCCGTAGACGACGCCTGCAATCAGGCCGTACAGCAGCGTCGGCACGATCAGTTCAGCCGGATGCTTGAGGAACTTGTTCCAGGCCCACGAGAAGGCGTCACCGATGCTGTACGGCGCGCCACCGAATCCAGGCCCGCCCGCAGGCGGGTAGCCGGGAGCACCGTAACCGGGCGGCGGGTAACCGCCCGGGGATGGGTAACCGCCAGGAGGCGGGTAGCCGCCGGGAGGCGGTGGATAGCCACCGCCCTGCGGCGGAGGCGGCGGGTAGCCACCGCTTTGCGGGGGAGGCGGATAGCCACCCTGATGAGGCGGCGGCGGGGGCGGGTAGCCACCGCCCTGCGGGGGAGGCGGCGGTGGATAACTACCACCCTGCGGCGGAGGCGGCGGCGCGAAACCGCCGTGCTGGGGCGGAGGCGGATAGCCCCCCTCCGGCGGCGGCGGGTAATTCCCGGGCGGGGGCGGTTGATCGGTCACGTCGAAAGCTCTCCTCATCTCGGATAGCGCGCCGCGGGCGGACGCTACGTTCTGCCAGCACCTATACAGACAGACTGCTCCACAGGCAGATTACGCACCGTCAACGCCCTTTGACAGGACAACACGAGCGTATTCGCCGGGCACAGTGGGCCGGTCTCCACCGCGGGCAGTGATGGTGTCTGAGTTTGCTAGCCCGGGGCGAACCCACCCTAACTGAGAAGTCGCTGAAGACAAGGCATTCCACGCGCAGATACGCGCTTTGCCCTGACTAGTGTCGGCCGCCGCCCTCGGAGAGGAACCCGAGCAGATCGTGGCGAGTGAGCACGCCGACAGGCTTGCCCTCCTCGACGACCATCACCGCGTCGCAGTCCCGCAGAGATTTCGCCGCCGTGGAGACCAACTCCCCCGCACCGATCAACGGCAACGGCGGGCCCATGTGGTCGGCCACTGCGTCGGCCAGCTTCGCCCGGCCCTCGAACACCGCGGACAGCAGTTCCCGCTCGGACACGCTGCCGGCCACCTCGCCCGCCATCACAGGAGGTTCGGCACCGACCACCGGCATCTGCGAGACGCCGTATTCGCGCAGGATGCCGATCGCGTCGCGCACCGTCTCCGAGGGGTGCGTGTGCACCAGGTCGGGCAGCGCCCCGGATTTGCCGCGAAGGACATCGCCGACCGTCGACTGCTCGATCGAACCGTCGAGCCGGTTGCGGAGGAATCCGTACGAAGACATCCACGCGTCGTTGAAAATCTTTGAGAGGTAACCGCGTCCGCCGTCGGGCAGCAGCACCACGACGACCGAGTCGGGACCGGCCGTGCGGGCCACCTCGAGTGCGGCGACGACTGCCATGCCGCAGGATCCACCGACCAGCAGCGCCTCTTCGCGGGCCAGCCGTCGGGTCATGTCGAACGAGTCGTTGTCGGAGACGGCGATGATCCCGTCGGGAACCGACGGATCGTAGGCGGACGGCCAGAAGTCCTCACCCACGCCTTCCACCAGGTACGGCCGCCCGGTCCCGCCGGAGTACACCGAGCCCTCCGGATCGGCACCGATCACCTGAACCTTGCCGTCCGACACCTCTTTGAGGTAGCGGCCCGTGCCGGTGATTGTGCCGCCGGTACCGACCCCGGCCACGAAGTGCGTCACGGTGCCGTCGGTGTCGGCCCAGATCTCCGGACCGGTCGTCTCGTAGTGGCTCTCCGGCCCCATCGGGTTGGAGTACTGGTCGGGCTTCCAGGCGCCGTCGATCTCCTCGACGAGGCGGTTGGAGACGCTGTAGTAGCTGTCCGGATGGTCCGGCGGCACCGCCGTCGGGCACACCACAACCTCGGCGCCATAGGCGCGCAACACATTCTGCTTGTCCTCGCTGACCTTGTCAGGGCAGACGAAGATGCACTTGTAGCCGCGGGTCTGGGCCACCAGAGCCAGGCCGACGCCGGTGTTGCCGGACGTCGGTTCGACGATGGTGCCGCCGGGCTTGAGCTCGCCGCTGGCCTCGGCGGCGTCGATCATCTTGGCCGCGATGCGGTCCTTGGAGCTGCCGCCGGGGTTCAGGTACTCGATCTTGGCCAGGACCTTGCCCGAGCCTTCGGGGACAACTGAGTTCAGCTGTACCAGCGGGGTATTGCCGATGAGCTCACTGATGTGCCTGGCGATGCGCATACGTCAATGGTCTCAGGCCCGCGAAACGCTTACCAGGTGGCCTCTCGAATGTATTCGCCGATTTGACGCAACGAGCGCTTCGCTTCGGACACCATCGGCGACGCGAGCTGGAAAACGTGCATCTGACCGGGCCAGATCCGCAGCTCGACGGGAACCCCTGCGGCGGCCAGCATGTGCGCGGCCTTTCGCGCGTCGCTGAGCAGAGCCTCCGAGCCAGACGCGTGGATCAGCGTGCGCGGCAGACCGGGCTCGATGTGGTCGAGGGGTTCGTAGACTTCCTCGCCCTTGCGTCCGGCGGCGCGCTCGATGAGCTCCACGAGGGCGTCGAACGCCTTGGCGGGGAACATCGCGTCGGTGTGGATGTTCGGGTGGTTGGCCCGTGACTCGTTGTCGATCTCGAACAGCGGGGACATGGTCACCAACGCGGCAGGCATCTCACCCTCGTCGACCAGGCGCTCGGCCAGCGCCAGCGACAGGTAGCCGCCCGCCGAGTCGCCGGCCAGGACGATCTGGTCCGGCTCGTATCCGCGTAGCCGCAGCCACTGATAGGCGTCGTAACAGTCCTCGATCGCGGTGCCCACCGAGTGCTTGGGGACCATCCGGTAATCGACCACGAGCACCGGGCTGTCGGCGTATTCCGACAGTGCCGTGACGATCCCCGAGTGCGTGTTGGCCCCGCAGGCGAGGAACGCACCGCCGTGCAGGTACAGGATGACGCTGCGCTTTCCGTCGGCGGGAAGTACGCCGTCGGCCCGCACCAGCTGCGCGGTGCAGTGCGGCAGCGCGATGGTGGCCTTGATGGTCCCGGGCACCGGCCGGATCAGTCGGGCGGCGAAATTGACGAGCCCGAATGGCCACGGCAAATGCGGTACATGGCTACCAATCGCCAAGGTCGGCTTGATTGTCAGCGTGGCCGCCAGCGAAGCCAATCGGCCGGCCAGGCTCGGTCCGTCCTCGACCACCTCGACGGGCGCGCCGTCACTGACCGGGAACCTACGCCCGCGGTGGGTCCTAGCTGGGCTTATGCCAGCATGATGCGACCTGGATACCTTGCTCGGTGCAGTCATCGTCACCACTTCCTACGTCTTTGTAGTGCTAGGTGAGCTTCGTCACTCAGACAACCCGGGTAACTTAGCTTGACATCCGTAAACAGTTCAACAGTCAAATAAACTGAATTGATACCGGACTTGATACAGCACTGTGATCGCCACGCTGCGCCGCCACGCGGACAACCTGTCTCGTCCGCCTAAACTGATCTCGTGGGCACACCGCGTCGGTCGACCATCGCCCTCGCCGCTGCGGCGACGCTGGCTTCTACGGGATCGGCCTATATCGGAGCACGCAACCTGTTGAGCGGGCAGGCCAACAAGGCGCGTCAGGTCATTCCCAAGTCCTGGGACGTCCCACCCCGCGCCGACGGCGTGTACCTCCCCGGCGGCGGGCCCGTCGAGAAGTGGGAACGCGGAGTCCCCTTCGACCTGCACCTGATGATCTTCGGTGACTCCACCGCCACCGGATACGGCTGCCGGGTGGCCGACGAGGTACCCGGGGTGCTGATCGCCCGCGGCGTGGCGAAGCAGTTCGACAAGCGGATCCGCTTGAGCACCAAGGCAATCGTCGGCGCCACCTCGAAGGGGCTGTCCGGCCAGATCGATGCCATGTTCGTGGCGGGCCCACCGCCGGATGCCGCCGTGATCATGATCGGCGCCAACGACATCACCAAGCCCAACGGCATCGGTCCATCGGCCCGCCGGGTCGGCGACGCGGTGCGCCGGCTGCAGGCGGCCGGAGCCGTAGTCGTGGTCGGCACCTGTCCCGACTTCGGGGTGATCACCGCCATCCCGCAACCGTTGCGCACCGTCGCCCGCAACCTCGGCCTGCGCTTGGCCCGCGCCCAGGCCGGCGCCGTCCGAGCGGCCGGCGGCATACCCGTGCCGTTCTCGGACCTTCTGTCCCGGGACTTCCACAAGGCCCCTGACCTGCTGTTCTCCGACGACATGTTCCATCCGTCGGCAGCTGGGTACGCACTGGCCGCCAAGCAGTTGCTGCCGGCGGTATGCACTGCTCTCGGCGACTGGGACGGCGACGAGGCACTGGAATCGGGAGCCGCCGACACGAGGACACTGTTGACCCGCCTGGGCGGTGTCAGCAGGCTTTGGCGCCGCTCAACCGGGGTGCCCGCACCCATCGTGGTGCCCGCGGGCTAGTTTCAACTGAGTTTCTAAGCCATTCGATTAGCAGGAGCCGTCATGCCTGAAGCCGTCATCGTTGCCACCGCCCGCTCGCCTATCGGCCGCGCCGTCAAGGGGTCGCTGGCCACCATGCGCCCCGACGACCTCGCCGCTCAGATGGTGAAGGCCGTCCTGGACAAGGTGCCCTCGCTGGACCCCCGCGACATCGACGACCTGATGATGGGCTGCGCCCAGCCCGCCGGTGAGGCCGGCTACAACATCGCTCGCGCCGTGGCCGTCGAGCTCGGTTACGACTTCCTGCCTGGCACCACCGTCAACCGGTACTGCTCGTCGTCGCTGCAGACCACCCGGATGGCCTTCCACGCCATCAAGGCCGGCGAGGGTGACGTGTTCATCTCCGCGGGTGTGGAGACGGTGTCGCGCTTCGGCGTCGGTGCCGCCGACGGCGCCCCGAACTCGAAGAACGCACTGTTCGAAGAGGCCCAGGCCCGCACGCTCACGCAGGCCGAGGGGGACATCAAGTGGCATGACCCGCGCGAAGACGGCCTGATCCCGGACGTCTACATCGCCATGGGCCAGACCGCCGAGAACGTCGCCACCTTCACCGGCATCAGCCGTGAGGACCAGGATCACTGGGGCGTGCGTTCGCAGAACCGCGCGGAGGAGGCCATCAAGAGCGGCTTCTTCGAGCGGGAGATCGTTCCCGTGACGCTCCCCGACGGCACCGTGGTTTCCACCGATGACGGCCCGCGCGCCGGCACCACCTACGAGAAGATCAGCCAGCTCAAGCCGGTCTTCCGACCCAACGGCACCATCACCGCGGGCAATGCGTGTCCGCTGAACGACGGCGCCGCCGCAGTCGTCATCATGAGCGACACCAAGGCCAAGGAGCTGGGCCTGACCCCGCTAGCCCGCATCGTCTCCACCGGGGTGTCCGGCCTGTCGCCGGAGATCATGGGCCTCGGCCCGATCGAGGCCATCAAGAAGGCGCTGGCCAAGGCCGGCAAGAAGATCTCCGACATCGACCTGGTCGAGATCAACGAGGCGTTCGCCGTGCAGGTGCTCGGTTCGGCTCGTGAGCTCGGCATCGACGAGGACAAACTGAACGTCTCGGGCGGCGCGATCGCGCTGGGCCACCCGTTCGGCATGACCGGTGCCCGCATCACCGCCACGCTGCTGAACAACCTGGCCACCCACGACAAGACCTTCGGCATCGAGTCGATGTGTGTCGGTGGCGGCCAGGGTATGGCGATGGTTGTGGAGCGCCTCTCCTAGTTTTCAGCTTTGGCTCTGCGCTGAGGGCGCAAAAGTGCGAGTAGCTCGCGCCCTCACCGCAGAGCCAATGGCGGCGCAACCTGATCCCAAGCGCGTTGCAGGCGCCACATGATTTCCGGCCGACGATGGCCTGCTGCCACTCGAATCGTGGTCCAGCCAGCCTGGCTGATGTATTCATGACGGACGATGTCGTAGCCCAGCGCATCGGCACGCTGCACGCCGTCGTATTCGACCGCGAGCATGTACTCCTCCCAACCCATGTCCAGGTAGTACCGCGGCTGGCCATTCCGGCCTGGTACCGGCACCTGTGTCCGCGGTCGCGGATATCCCTCATCGATGACCATGAGTCGAAGCCAGGTTTCTTTCGGGGACTGTGCCCCAGGGTCATAGAGTTCAAGAGCCGTCTCGAGCTGACGTAGACCACGCACATGGGCATGACAATCCGCCAGTGCCAACACATCAGCTGCTTTCAGCCCCGTCGCATTGCCCAGCGCGTCGAGCCGAGCCACCGCCTCCCTCAGGGGCCCGCGCCGGCCGATGTCGAAGGCGGTCCGCTCCGGTGTGGTCACATTCAGCCCGTCGAGCCGTTGCGACTCCCCCGGCAGCAGCAGGTCGGCACGGGTGATCACCCGTTTCGGCGCCCGCGCATTCGACCAGATCAACTCGACTGGAACGTCGTCGTCGACCCACTTGGCCCGATGCCAGGCGGATGCCGAGAGACCCGCGACCACCGCTGCTCGATGTGACCACAGCCAAGCTGCTTGCGTTCGGCGGCGCAGATTCGGAGCGATCCGTTTGTCCAGGTACACGTTTGGCATCAGCGACCGGTAGTAGCGGCGCAATTCATGGCGGTTCAGTTCGCCGCCTGCCAGAGCCTCGCTGCCGACGAAGGGTTCGTTGCCGATGTCCATGACGCCAGGCTGGTTTGAGCTGCTGACAGCCGGCTCAGCCCAGGCCACGCCATGGCCCGACCCTGTGCATGAACCTCGCTGTGGGGATAACCCACGAATCGACTCTGCGTCCACGGCGCAAAAGTGCGAGAAGCCAACGCCCTCAACGCAGAGTCAGCGCCTACCCACGCAAAAGAAAAAGGCGCCCGCAATCGCGGACGCCTTTCTCGGGGCAGGGTTGCTAGTCGTTGTTGAAGTACGACAGCAACCGGAGGATCTCGATGTACAGCCAGACCAGGGTGACGGTCAGGCCAAGGGCGATGCCCCATGCGGCCTTCTCCGGAGCACCGGCGCGGATCATCTGGTCGGCCGCGTCGAAGTCGATCAGGAAGCTGAACGCCGCCAGGGCGATGACGAACAGCGAGAACGCGATGGACAGGCCGCCGCCGGAACGCAGGCCCAGGCCTTCACCGCCGCCGACACCGAACATCGCGAGCGCGAAGTTCACCAGAATCAGCGCAAGAACACCGAACATCGCGGCGACGATCATCCGGGTGAACTTGGGCGTCACGCGGATGGCACCGGTCTTGTAGACCACGAGCATGCCGATGAACACACCGATCGAGGCCACCACGGCCTGGAAGATCATGGTGGGCCCACCGTTGGAGACCAGGTTGGCGAACAGGAACGACGCTGCGCCGAGGAACAGGCCCTCCAGCGCGGCGTAGGTCAGCACGATGGCCGGGTTGTCCTGCTTGCGGCCGAAGGTGGCGATCAAGACCATCACCAGACCGCCGAGGCCGCCGATCAGGGTGAACGGCATCATCAGGGCCGTGTTTCCGGCCACGAGGAAGTACGACACCACCGCGACAGCCGACACGACGGCCAGCGTGATGCCGGTCTTGGTGACGACGTCATCGATGGTCAGCGGGCGGGAAACGCCGGTCTGCGGCTGCTCCAGGTACTCCTGCGCGTAGGGCTGCGCATGCACCTGCTGTGCACCGAAGCCGCTGGCTCCGGTACCGAATTGTGCGTATCCGCCCTGCGTCTTGGGCAGGCTGCGGAATACCGGGTTGCTGGTTTCGCGCACCGTCGGGTCCTCTCTGATGAGATGTGTTCGAGTACGAACTAGTAGCTCAACGATCAATGTTCCGGGCGGGTTCCCGTGGAGACGAAATGACTCCCAGGAAACTGACAGGTTTGATCTTGGGGCAAACCCTACCCGTAGCGCACCACAACTGGGGGGCCGAACTAGATTGCATCTCGTGACAGAAAACGAGGACGTCCTAGTAAGTGTCCGCAACGGCGTCGGGATCCTCACGCTGAACCGGCCCAAGGCGATCAACTCGCTCAACGATGCGATGGTCGCGGGCATCTCCGAGGCACTGCACGCGTGGGAGAACGACGATGCGGTTCACACCGTTCTGCTGACCGGCGCCGGCGAACGCGGCCTGTGCGCGGGCGGTGACGTGGTGGCGCTCTATCACAGCGCCCGTGAGGGCGGCGAGGCCGCACGAAAGTTCTGGTACGACGAATACCTGCTCAACGCCTATATCGGCCGTTACCCGAAGCCTTATGTGGCGGTGATGGACGGCATCGTGATGGGCGGGGGCGTTGGCGTCGCCTCCCACGGCAACGTCCGCGTCGCCACTGACACCACCAAGATGGCGATGCCCGAGGTCGGCATCGGCTTCATTCCCGACGTGGGCGGTACCTACCTGCTCTCCCGCGCCCCCGGAGGACTCGGACTGCACGCCGCGCTAACCGGAGCCCCGTTCTCCGGGGCCGACGCGATCGCCATGGGCTTCGCCGATCACTATGTGCCGCACGACCAGGTAGCCGAGTTCACCGCAGCCGTGGTCAGCGATGGCGTGGAGAAGGCCCTCGCCGACTACGCCGTGGAACAGCCCGCCAGCCAACTCGTCGAGCAGCGCAGCTGGATCGACGAGTGCTACGCCGGCGCCACCGTGGCCGACATCATCGCCGCCCTGCAGACGCACGGCACCGCCGCCGAAGATGCCGCGAAACTCATCGCCACCCGCTCCCCCATCGCGCTGTCGGTGACGCTGGAAGCGGTGCGCCGGGCCGCCAAGCTGGCGACACTGGAGGACGTGCTGCAGCAGGAGTACCGAACCTCGTGCGCATCGGTGAAATCGCATGACTTCGTCGAGGGCATCCGCGCCCAGCTCGTCGACAAGGACCGCAACCCGCAATGGTCCCCTGCCTCGCTCGAGGCGGTCACCGCCGCCGACGTCGACGCGTACTTCGTTCCGGCCGATCCCGATCTGACCTTCCAGGAGGACAACCAATGAGTGAGTTCGAGACGATCCTGGTGACCCGCACCGACCGGGTCGCGACCATCACGCTGAACCGGCCGAAGGCGCTCAACGCGCTCAACACCCAGGTGATGACCGAAGTAACCACGGCCGCAGCCGAACTCGATCGCGATCCCAGCGTCGGCGCCATCATCGTCACCGGCAACGAGAAGGCGTTCGCGGCGGGCGCCGACATCAAGGAGATGGCCGAGCTGTCGTTCGCCGACGTGTACTCGGCAGACTTCTTCGAGCTGTGGTCGAAGTTCGCCGACACCCGCACCCCGACGATCGCCGCGGTCGCCGGCTACGCGCTGGGCGGCGGCTGCGAGCTGGCGATGATGTGCGACATCCTGATCGCCGCGGATTCGGCGAAGTTCGGTCAGCCCGAGATCAAGCTGGGCGTGCTGCCGGGCATGGGTGGTTCGCAGCGGCTCACGCGGGCGATCGGCAAGGCCAAGGCGATGGACCTGATCCTGACCGGCCGCACCATCGACGCCGTGGAAGCCGAACGCGCCGGCCTGGTGTCGCGCCTGGTGCCCGCGGACTCGCTGATCGACGAGGCCCTGGCCGTGGCAGCGACCATCGCCGGCATGTCGCTGTCGGCGTCGCGGATGGCCAAGGAAGCGGTCAACCGGGCCTTCGAGTCCTCCCTGGCCGAGGGACTGCTCTACGAGCGCAGGCTGTTCCACTCGGCCTTCGCCACCGCAGACCAGAAGGAAGGCATGGCAGCGTTCTCGGAGAAGCGCGCCGCCAACTTCACCCATCGCTAAAGTCGACGGGTGACCGAGACCGCCGAACCCGAGGCCGACGCACCCGAAGTCCAGTCAGGGGACGCAGATAAGCCTGTGTGGTGGCTGCGCCACTACACGTTCTTCGGCACCGCGGTGGGCCTGGTGTTCGTCTGGTTCTCGCTCACCCCGTCGCTGCTGCCCCGCGGGCCGCTGTTCCAAGGTCTGGTCAGCGGCGGCGCCGGCGCAACCGGCTACGGCCTCGGCGTCTTCGGGGTGTGGCTGGTCCGCTACATGCGATCCAAGGAAACCAGCCCGAAGGCCCCCAAGTGGGCCTGGCTGGCCTTGCTCGCCGTCGGCGTCGTCGGGCAGATCCTGATGATCGTGTACTTCCACGTCTGGCAGGACGAGGTCCGCGACTTCATGGGGGTGGACCGGCTGAAGTTCTGGGATCACCCGCTGACCGCGGTGCTGTCGCTGGTGGTCCTGTTCGCGTTCGTCGAGATCGGGCAATTGATCCGTAAGCTCGTGCGGTTCCTGGACCTCAAGCTGGATCGCTTTCTGCCGCCGCGGGTTTCGGCCGTCGTCGTGGTGGCGTTTCTGCTTGCGCTGACCATCGCGCTCCTGAACGGTGTCGTGGCCCGGGTGGCGATGGACACCATCAACCGGACGTTCGCGGCCGTCAACGACGAGAGCGATCCCGACTTCGCCGCTCCGATGTCGCCCCTGCGCTCGGGCGGTCCGCAGTCCTTGGCCGATTGGGAGTCGCTCGGCCATCAGGGCCGGGTATTCGTCTCGGCCGGCCCTACGGTGCAACAGCTTTCGCGGTTCACCGGCAAACCCGCGATCGAACCGATCCGCGCCTATGCGGGTCTGCATTCCGCTGACGGCATCAAGGCCACCGCGGCCCTGGCGGCCCGAGAGTTGCAGCGCACCGGCGGCCTGGACCGCGCCGTGGTCGCGGTGGCGACCACGACGGGCACGGGCTGGATCAACGAGGCCGAGGCCTCTGCCCTGGAGTACATGTACAACGGCAACACCGCGATCGTGTCGATGCAGTACTCGTTCCTGCCGAGTTGGTTGTCGTTCCTGGTCGACCAGGAGAACGCGCGGCAGGCCGGGCAGGCGTTGTTCGAGGCGGTCGACGCCCTGGTTCGGGCGATGCCCGAGAACAAGCGCCCCAAGCTGGTGGTGTTCGGGGAGAGCCTGGGATCGTTCGGTGGTGAGGCACCGTTCCTCTCGCTGAACAATCTTGTAGCCCGCACCGACGGCGCGTTGTTCTCCGGCCCGACGTTCAAGAACACGATCTGGACGACGCTGACCCGTGACCGCGACGCCGGATCACCGGAATGGTTGCCGATCTACGACAACGGCGAGAACGCCCGGTTCGTGGCGAAGGCCGAGAATCTGAACCGGCCCGACGCACCGTGGGGTCATCCCCGCGCGGTGTACCTGCAACACGCTTCCGACCCGATCTCGTGGTGGACGCCCGACCTGCTGTTCGCCAAGCCGGACTGGCTGCGTGAACCCCGCGGGTACGACGTGTCCCGCCGGATGGAATGGATTCCGGTGGTGACGTTCCTTCAGGTCTCGGCGGACATGGCAGTGGCGGTCGACGTTCCCGACGGGCACGGGCACGTGTACGTCCAGAATGTGGCCGACGCCTGGGCCGCGATCCTGCAGCCCCCGGGGTGGACACCGGAGATGACGGCAAAATTGCGGCCCATGCTGAGCAGCAACGAGAACGCCTGAGCACCGGGCGTTTACACCTGGCCGGCGGCGACCAATGCGTGATAGCCGCCGATGAGGTCGGTCGAACGATGCAGTCCGAGGTCGACGAGCGCGGCCGCGGCCAGGCTTGACGTGTAGCCCTCCGAGCACAGGATCACCCAGTAGACGTCGTCGTCGACGGCCTCCGGGATCCGCGCGTCACTGGTCGGGTCGCAGCGCCACTCGAGCACGTTGCGTTCGATGATCAGCGCCCCGGGTACCGACCCCTCGGCGGCACGCTGGGCGGCCGGACGGATGTCGACCAGGATGGCACCGGCGTCGAGCGCCTCGGGAAGGTCGGCGGCGGGCAGCCGGTGCAGGCGGGTACGGGCCTGCTCCAGCACGGTGTCGATGCGGCTCATGGCAGTCACTCCGGGGCGTCGGTGAGCTCGGTACGGTTGCGGCGCAACGTGTTTTGCGGCGTCACCTCGTAGTAGGACATCGCTGTGAGCGGCGGCGAGTAGGCGTGCACGCTCAGCGTCGGTCCGGAGATCGCCGCAGGCGCATGCACCACGTCATGCACCCAACCCAGCGGGAACGCCGCCTGATCGCCGGCCGTGAGTCGTCGTTTCCGGAGCAGCTCACCGTCCCAGCGGGTTTCGCGCAGCGCACCGGACACCACGGTCAATGCCCCCAGTGAGCCACCGTGGTCGTGCATTTCGGTCGACTTGTCGGGCACCCAGCTGATCAGCCAGACTTCGACTTCGTCGTCACCGGACAAGCGGGTGTACCAGCGGTCGTCCTTCGGCAGCCCGCGCAGCAGCCGGTCGTAGCGGCCGGACAGCACATCGTCGGCGGCGCGGTCGGTGGTGTGCAGCAGGTCGGGCAATCGCAGCCGGGTGGGCGCCGAGACGGCAGGAACGGGCGCGAGCGTGGACAGCATCAGAGAAACTCCAAGAATGACGGCGGAACAGGGCAGACGGGCGCGCTAGCGAGCCCGACAACACTCCTGGAATCCGGTCCCTTCCGTCATGGCCGCCAGTGTTGCATAGATTGGCGGGATGCGCCGTTACACGTGGACCACCCGCTTGACCGCCGGAACCGTCGCAGCCGCCGGTCTGAGCCTGCTCATCGGATGCTCGACAGAGGCCGACAAGGACAAGTCCGGGGAGTCGGCGGCACCGTCGTCGCAAGCCACCGCAACCACCGAGGCAGCGGCCCCGAAGGTCAAGCCCGGCGAGATCGCGACGTCCCCGGGCGGGGTCACGACGGCGGTCGGCGCCGACGCCCAGTCCACCGAAGAGGAGTATTTCCAGGCCTGTCACGCCGCCAAGATCTGGATGGAGGGCAAGGGCGGGGACCTCAAGGCACAGATCGAGCCCTACCTGGCAAGCCTGCAGGCTCCGGGAGCCGCACCTGGTCCCGGCACCTACAACGTGGCGTGGCCCGAGCTGGAGCCGGGCCGTCAGGCCGCGGTGATCGTCGCGGCGCAGGCAGCGGCCGACGAGCTCTGCAGCTAAGCGCCGTCAGTTCGAATCACGCTGCGGTAAATCCCCCGGACCACCCTGGGCAGCCACCCAGGCCCGGCCGCGCTCGACGGCGATGTCGAGCGCCCCGAAGATCCGGTCGGATGCCGGAACGACGCCGTCGGTGCCAAGGAGGTCGTCCAGCCCACCGCGCAGCAATACCTCCGCGGTCCCTGGGTTGACGCCGGCGATGATCAGCCTGCCGTTGTTGGCGGTCAGCTGGCCTGCCCACCGACGCAGTGCCTTGATCGTCACCGACGACGGCACATCGGGCAGCGATCGCAGGCTGAGCACCACGACGGCATTGGTGGTGCCCTCGGCGCGCGGCCAGGTTTCGTCGATGCGGGCCACCTCGGCGAAGAGCCCGACCCCGGCGTAGTGCAGCACGGTGACGTCGTTGCTCGCGCACTGCTCGGGGACCGGTGCCTGCTGCCAGCCACCGTCCGGGTCCGGGGTCAGCGCCATCAGCTGCGCGCTCTCGGCGGCTTTGGCGCAGTAGAGCACCAGCGAGGTGATCACGCCGATCAGGATCGCGGTGTGCAGTGGCAGCTGTGTGGTGGCCGCGAATGTCACCAGCATCGCCACCGCGGACAATGGCGCGACCCGCAGCACCAGCTTGATGTCGGGCAGCCGGCCGACCACCAGTTCGGCGCCGATCACCAGGATCAGCCCGCCGATCACCGGCATCGGGATGATCTCGGCGGCCGAACCGGCGACCAGCACCAGCACCGCAAGCCACAACCCGGCGAAGATGCCGGCCCACCGGGTCTGGGCGCCCGCCGACGTCGCCACCCCGGTGCGCGAGAGTGAGCCGCCGGCAGGCAGCGCGCCGAACATGCCGCCCGCCACGTTCGCCGCGCCCTGGGCCAGGAAGTCCCCGTTCATGTTGGTGCGGCTGCCGTCCGGGTTGGGCACTGCCGCCGAGATTCCGGCGGCCTGGGCCAGCGCGACGAGCGCCACTGCCACGCCGCCGACGATCAGTTCTGGCATGGCGGCGAAGTTCGGAACGGTCACGGGCGGAAGCGCATTCGCGATCGACGCGATGTCGCCGACGGTTTCGACGTCGATGTGCGCGACGGCCACCACCGCGGTGACCACCACGAGCGCGAGCAACGTCGCGAAGGATTCGAGCGGCTTGATGAAGTGGAACACCGCCCACACCGCCACGGTGCCCAGCGCTACGCCAAGCGCCGCCGGGTGCCATAGGCCGATGTGCGCGAGCGAGTCGATGAACTTGCCGATGGTGTTGCCGCTCTGCGGCTTGTACCCCGTCGAGTCGCCGAGGACGCCGGCGATGATCTGAAGGGCAATTCCGGTGGAGAAGCCCGTCATCACGGCGTTGGAGACGAAGTTCATGATCGAGCCGAATCGCAGGAGACCGAACAGCAGCATCACGACGCCGACCACGAGGGCCAGTGCAGCGACATTTGCCGGGACTGCTGGGTCGAGCCCGGCCTCTTTGAGGACGCTGCGCGACGTCAGGGCGATCGCGCTGGTCAACGTCGTCACCATCAGCACCGTGCGGGCGAACAGTGACCCGACGATGCCGGGCATGACACCCGCGTAGATGCCGGTGACGGGGTTGAAACCGCCGATGCTGGCGTAGGCCATGCCTTCCGGAATGGAGAACAGACCTGTTACCAGGCCCGCGATGACGTCACGGGGCTTGGGACGGCCCAGTTTCCGAGCGAAGGTTGGCGCACCCACGGGTTCAACCCTCCCACGAATGAGTCCACCGTGGGCGATACTGCGGATGTGCGCGTGCCGGGAATCCTTCCGTATCAGCGCGAATGGCTGCGCGCCGACGTGGTGGCCGGACTGGCCGCCGGAGCCGTGATCATTCCGCAGGCCATGGCCTACGCCACCGTGGCCCACATGCCGGTGCAGTTCGGCCTGTACACGTGCATGTTGCCGTTGGTGGTGTACGCGTTCATCGGCGGGTCGCGGACCACGAGCGTCACCACCACGTCGACCATCGCCACGCTGAGCGCGTCGACCATGATCGGCGCGGGGATCGCGGCCGGTTCGCCGGACGCGCCGTCGCATCTGATCACGCTGACACTGTTGGTCGGCGTGTTCCTGCTGGCCGCGCGGGTGTTGCGACTCGGCGCGATCATCGAGAACGTCAACGAGGCGACGCTACTGGGACTCAAGGCCGGCGTCGGCCTGACGGTTGCCGCCGCCCAGCTACCCAAACTCATTGGTGTGGAAGATAATCCGCACGCCACCGGCTTCTTCCACATCCTGTGGTCGGCGCTGCGCCAGATCGGGCAGGCGAACCTGCCCACAGTGCTGCTGGCCGTCGTCACCATCACCGTGCTGCTGTTGATCGGGAAGTTCGCGCCGCTGGTACCCGGTCCACTGATCGTGGTGGCCATCGGAATCGCGCTGGCCGCGTTCGGCGGCCTGCCGTCGATGGGCGTGGCATTGATCCCCGAGGTACCGCACGGTATCCCGATGCCGGCGCTGCCCGCGCTCGACCACATCGGGCACCTGATCCCCGGCGCGCTGGCCATCGCCATGATGGCCTTCCTGGAAACCGTCGCGGTTGCCCGCGGTGTCCGCCGCCCTGACGAACCACAGATCGATGCCGACCGCGAACTATCCGCCAACGGTATTGCCGCCCTGGTGAGTTCGTTCTTCCACACGCTGCCGCCGGCCGGTGGGTTCTCCCAGACCGGGATGAACCTACGCACCGGCGCCAGGTCACAGGTCTGTGGCCTGGTGACGGCCGGGCTGGCCGTGCTGGCCGCAGTATTCCTGGCACCGGTGCTCTCGGAGCTGCCGCAGGCCACGCTCGGAGCGATGGTGCTGGTCGCCGTGCTGGGTCTCATCGATATCGGCGCCCTGCAGCGGTTATACCGGTTCGACAAGCTGGAGTTCAGCCTGGCCGCGATCGTCGGAGTGTTCGGCCTGACCGTCGGACTCCTGCCTGCCGTCGCCGTCGGCGTGTTGCTCACCCTGTATTTCGTACTGCGGGAGGCCAATCGAGCGCACGTGGTACAGATCTCCGGGGAGCCTCTGACTCTTCGGTTCGAGCTCGGCCTGTACACAGCCAATTTGCGGGCCAACATCGATGAGGTTGTCGCACAGGTCGACGCGTGCGATCTGCGGCCGGATGTCATCGTGCTCGATCTGTCCCGGTTGCCGTGGCTGACATCCACGATCTTGGACGGATTACGGGACCTGGAAACCGAACTCGTCGGCGTGGAGGTCCGCTACGTGGGCTTGCGCGATGACCTGCACCAGATGGCGAAGCGCTGGCCATGGTGGCAGGACGTCGAAGCGCAGGGCCGCTACCACGACACCGTCGACGACGCCGGATAGGAGAGTTCCATGCCGCCAAATGTTGTGTTCTTCCACGTCGACAACCTCGGTTTCGGTGAGCTGAGCTGTTTCAGCGGCGGACCGTTCCGCGGTGCCACGACGCCACGCATAGATGCGTTCGCCCAACAGGGCTTCCGTTTGACGAACTACGCCCCCGAGTCTCAGTGCACGCCGACGCGGTCGGCGTTACTCACCGGTCGCCACGCGATACGGTCCGGAACCCATTCCGTGCCGCTGGGAAAAGCGGGCGGCTGGGGGTTGGTCGCCTGGGAACGCACGCTCGGTGACGTGTTGAGCGATGCCGGCTACGCCTGCGCCGCCTACGGCAAATGGCACGTCGGCGAAGGTCCGGGACGTTGGCCCACGGAAAAGGGGTTTCAGGAATGGGTCGGGCCGCCTCGCACCTATGACGAGGCGCTCTGGCCGACCGACCCGCTCTACGACCCCGAGCGCGACATGGTCAGTCGGATGCTCGAGATCACCGCGGGTGACGCCGACGTCACGGAGGGCGAACAGTTGACTCTTGATGTGCGCCGAGACTGCGACCTTACATACCTGGACCGTGCCGAAGCGTTCATCCGTCATAACGTCGACGACGGGCAACCGTTCTTTGTGTACTTCAATCACTCGTTGATGCACCTGCCGGTGATTCCCCGGAAGGAGTTCGAGGGTGTGTCCGGTCACGGTGAGTGGGCGGACGCCCTGGTCGAGCTCGATTCCGATTTCGGCCGCCTGCTGGATCTACTCGGTGAACTCGGCGTCGACGACAACACCCTGGTGGTCTTCGCCGGTGACAATGGTCCCGAGGATGCTCTGCTGTGGCGAGGGAGCCCAGGCTACTGGCGAGGATCGTATTTCGCAGGCGGAGAAGGGAACCTACGCACCCCGTGCATCGCACGCTGGCCTGGTCAGATCCCTGCAGGCACAGCGAGCGACGACATCATGCATGTCTGCGACTGGTTCACCACCATTGTGAGGGCCGCCGGCACCTCGGAGCCGACGGACCGGATCGTCGACGGCGTCGACCAAATCGATTGGCTCACCGGACAGCAACCGCACTCCAACCGCGATGGTTTCCCGTACTGGATGGGACCGACGCTGTACGGCGCGAAGTGGCGGAACTTCAAACTGAGCCTCGTGGCACAGACTCACATATTCGATCCCCCCACGCCGCTCGCAACCCCACGGTTGACGAATCTGTTGACCGACCCACATGAGCGCGAGCCGATCCCGCTGCCCCACCTACATACCTGGGCTGCCTACCACCTGAACGACATTGTCGAGCGGTATCTCGAGTCGACCCGTATCGAGCCGCCGGTGCCCGCGGGCGCGGCTCTCGACTACGTGCCAACTGCACCGTGATTGCCGCTACGGGTAGAGGCCGCGGAGTTGTCCGGCCTCGGCAACGCGTTCGACGGCCAGGCAGGTCGCAGCCGCTCGCAGCGGTAGGCGCAGTTTCTCGGCATGGGCGCTGACGTGCTCCCAAGCGGTCAGCATGCGTTCGGCCAGCCGGGCCTCGACTTCGTCGGCACCCCACCAATAGGCCTGATTGGCTTGCACCCACTCAAAATACGACACGATGACGCCGCCGGCGTTGGCCAGGATATCCGGAACCACCAGTGTTCCAGCCTCATTGAGTAGGCGGTCGGCCTCGGGTGTCGTCGGGCCGTTGGCGCCTTCGACCACGATGGAGGCCTTGATCTGCGCTGCGTTACCCGCGTGGATCACCCCTTCGATCGCCGCCGGAACCAGCAGGTCGACGTCGGCGCCGAGCAGATCCTCGTTGCTGGTCGCATCCGCATCCGCAAAGCCGATCACCGAACCGGTGGCGTCGACATGACTCGCCAAGGTCCCGATGTCGAGGCCGGAATCCGCTTGACGGCGCCGTACTGGTCGGATACGGCGACCACGCGCATCCCCGCATCCGCCAGGAAACGCGCTGCGTGCCGGCCGACCTTCCCGAAGCCCTGTACCGCGGCGGTGGCGCCGTCGACGCGGATGCCTCGGGACCGCAGCGCAGCCAGCGCGACATGAACGACCCCGCGCGACGTCGCCGTGGCGCGGCCCAGAGAACCGCCGAGGCTCACCGGCTTTCCGGTGCTGACACCGAGCACGGTGTGCCCCTTCTGGACGGAATAGGTGTCCATCATCCAGGCCATGGTCTGCTCGTCGGTGCCGACATCGGGCGCGGGGATGTCATGATCCGGCCCGATCAGCGGACTGATCTCACTGGTGTAGCGACGGGTGACCCGCTCCAGTTCCGAGCGGCTGTACTGACGCGGATCGATGCGGATACCGCCTTTCGCGCCGCCGTAGGGCACATCGAGCAGCGCACACTTCCACGTCATCCACATCGCCAGGGCCCGGACTTCGTCGAGTGTCACATCGGGGGAATAGCGCAATCCGCCTTTCGCCGGTCCGCGAGAGACGTTGTGTTGCACCCGATGTCCGATGAGGAGCTCCATCTCACCGGAGTCCCGATGCAGCGGTACGGCCACGGTGAGCTCACGCCGCGGGTTGGCCAGCAGCTCGTACGTCCCGGTGTCGTAGCCGAGGATCGTGACAGCGTCGTGTAACTGAGCACGCGCGTCGTCAAACGGATTTCCGGGGGTGGCCAGCTGGGCGGGGTCGGCCGCGGTGTGTTCGATCGTCGTCACGCCTTCTCCTGTTGTCGGTTGACCTGATGCCAGAACGGTAGGCATCCGGGGGCTGGCCCAGCAGTGCCGATCTGCACATTTTTGAATGCCTGACTGTGCAACCATGGCAGCCGTAGATCGCCGCCTACCACACGGACGGCACAGGCGGCCGGGCCGAAATGTCCTCGTATCGATGTTAATTGGCATCGCCTGCGCACGCCGCATCCAGAACTCGTCTCAAACCATGTTCTAAGACTCTTGGTAGCGGGGCCGCCGATCCGGGTCGGGTTGGTGACCATGCCTCTCAGGTGCTTCAGAATGGAGGTATGCGTGTTGCTCTGGCCCTCGGTAGTGGCGGAGCTCGTGGCTATGCGCACATCGGAGTGATCAACGAACTGTCCGACCGCGGTTACGAGGTCGTCGGGGTGTCCGGGTCATCGATGGGTGCGCTGGTGGGCGGGCTGCACGCGGCCGGCAAGCTCGACGATTTCGCCGACTGGGCACGGACTCTGACACAGCGAGCGGTGTTGCGGCTGCTCGACCCGTCGATCAGCGCGGCCGGCATCCTGCGCGCCGGAAAGATCCTCGACGCCGTGCGCGACATCCTCGGCGAGGTGACCATCGAAGACCTACCCATCCCCTATACATCGGTCGCGACCGATCTGATCGCCGGCAAATCGGTTTGGCTGCAGAGAGGCCCGGTCGACGAGGCGATCCGGGCATCGATCGCCATCCCGGGGGTGATCGCCCCGCACGTTCTCGACGGTCGTCTGCTCGGTGACGGCGGCATCCTCGACCCGCTACCGATGGCACCGATCGCCGCTGTCAACGCCGATCTCACCATCGCGGTCAGCCTCGCCGGCAGCGAGTCCGCGGGCGCGGAGCCCGACCCTGAGCCAGATTCCGGCTCCAAGTCCCGGTCCACCACTGAATGGCTCAACAGGATGCTGCGAAGCACCACGGCATTGATGGACACCGTGGTGCCGAGTCGCTCGAGCGCATCGGCTGAACCGGAAGGGGAACAGGCGGAAGCCGGTACCGAGCCGGACGAGCCCGAGGAACCCGATGTGCCCGAGGTTCCCCGGCTGGGCAGCTTCGAGGTGATGAACCGCACCATCGATATCGCGCAGGCCGCGCTGGCACGCCACACGCTCGCGGCCTATCCGCCCGATCTGCTGATCGAGGTGCCACGCACGGTCTGTCGTAGCCTCGACTTCCACCGCGCCGCCGAGGTCATCGACATCGGCCGGCAGCTGGCCGCCCGCGCGCTCGACGTCTGAGTCAGCCTTTCAGGAACTTCGCGACCTCAGCCGCCACCCGCCGTCCCTGTGTCCGTCCAGCCTGCGCCGAGGGCACCCGACAGGCGGGGTCCAGCGGGTTCTCCCCGAAGGCGACCAGGGACTCGTCGTCGGCGAAGATGCCGAGCGACCGGCCGTCGAAGCCGTCAATCTCCTGCGCGGCGCCGGTCCCGAAGGGCGAAGGTGTCGAGCGGCCCTGCGGCACCAGGGCCACCACGGTGTCGCAGTCGGCGGCCAGCACCATGTTGACCGCACTGCCGATGCCGCCGTCCATGAACCGGCGGCCGGCGATCGACACGATCGGCCACACCGCGGGCACCGCGCAACTGGCCTCCACCGCGTCGACCAGCGACACACCCGAGTCCCGGTCCAGCGTCACCAGTTCGCCGGTGTCGATGTCGACGGCCGAGATCCGCAGCACCCGAGAGGGCCAGTCATGCGACGGCAGACGCGCTTCGATGACCTTGCGCCGCACCGCCGGATCCACCGTCGCGGCGCTCAGTGCCACGGCGCCGATCTGCTGCAGCTTCTGCGCCTTGGTGGTGTTGGGGGTCAACACCGCCTTGACGAACAGGTCGGTGACTGTCTCGATGCTCACGCCGGGATCGAGTTCGGCCGATTCGGCGCCGACCTGGCGCTCGAAAAGCGCCTCCAGAGGCAGCCCGCTGCCGATCTGCGCGGACACCGTCGAACCCGCCGACGTTCCGACCAGCACGTCGGCGGCCAGCAGCGCATCGGCTGTTTCGGGGGATTCGTCGGCGATGCCCTGCAGGATGCCGGTTTCCCAGGCGATGCCTGCGATACCGCCACCGGCGAGGACCAGTGCGCGTTTGGAAGTCACGACAGTCGAGTGTGCCAGGGCTCCTCGAGGGGCAGCTACGCGTGCTGCGACGCGGCCGCCTTCGCGGACAGGTCGTCGCGGTGCAGCAGGTGGCGCGGCGGGCCCGGAAATGCCTGCTGACGGTTGATCTTGAGGTCCGCGTCGACGTGCACCAGCTCACCGGGGGTGATGAGCTGCCAGTCCTCGCCGTCCATCGGTTCGCTGGCGAACACCACTGACGGCTGGGAGGTCAGTTGCTCGGATTCGGCGCGGATCCGCCGGCTGCGCAGGCGCAGGCGCCTTTTGTCCGGGTGTCTGCGGTCGAGCACGTACAGGTCGTGGGTGTCCGGGTAGCGCAGGGCCCACATGTCGGTGGCCGTGCTGAGCAGGAGATTGACGGCGTAGATCGGCACGTTGTCGGCCAGCCACCCGATGGCCTCGACGACGCCCGCGCCGACGTCACCGTCATTCGCCCGGACGGCCGCGGTGATGAGCGCGAAGACGCGTTCGGAGTCGGTCTGGCCCTTGACCAGGTCTGCGGCACCGAGTTCTTTCAACCGCTCGTCGAGGGCCGGCAAGCCCTCGACGACGCCGTTGTGCGCGAAGATCCGGCCATCCTGGAGAAAGGGATGGGTATTGGCCACGTCGAGCGCCCCGGTCGATGCGTAACGGACGTGCGCGATGAACGTCGTAGCGGTGACATCGTGTGCCTCCGTGGTGAATTCGGAATCCCGCCAGGCCGCGACGGGCTCCTTGTGCAGGGTTGCGATGCCGTCGGCCCCGAATACGCCCAGGCCGGTCCCGTCGGGGTTGCGCCTGCTCTGCTCGGCAAGGTTGTCTGGCGCGTCCAGCAGCCAGAAGGTGGCCGGCACGAGCCGGCGCCCGGCGTGCAGACCGAACAATCGGCACATGCCCTCAGCCCACCCGATGAAGTGCCATGATTTCCGATAGTAGCCGGGCAGAAGAAGGGGACGCCATGACATCCGATCTTGGGCCGACCATGCGGGCCGAGCGCTTCTACGCCGACACCAAAAGAGTTGTGGTGGAGGATGTTCCGATCCCGGAACCGGGGCCGGGCGAGGTTCTGGTCAAGGTGGCGTTCTGCGGGATCTGCCATTCCGACCTGAGCCTGATCAACGGCACCTTCCCCGCGCAGGCCCCGGTGGTGACGCAGGGCCACGAGGCGTCGGGCACCATCGCCCGCCTCGGCCCCGGCGTGACCGGTTGGGCCGAGGGCGACCGCGTCATCGTGGCGGCGGGCCGGCCCTGCATGGAATGTCCGAACTGCGGGCGCGGCGATATCGCCAATTGCATGCGAATCCGGTTGATGGCCTTCGCTTATGACGGGGCGTGGGCCGAATACACGCTGGCGCAGGCGGTCGGGCTGACGCGGGTTCCGGACAACGTGCCGCTGGAGCAGGCCGCGATCCTCGCCGACGCGGTGTCGACGCCGTATGGCGCGGTGGTGCGCACCGGCAAGGTCGGGATCGGCGAGTCAGTCGGGGTGTGGGGACTGGGTGGTGTCGGTACGCACATCGCGCAGCTGGCGCGGTTGGTGGGCGCGGTGCCGGTGGTGGCCATCGACATCAAGCCCGAGGTGCTGGAGCGCGCGCTGGAACTCGGCGCCGATTACGCGTTCGACGCCGCCGACGAGCGGCTGGGCGAGAAGATCGCCGACGTCACCGGCGGCCGGGGTCTGGACGTGGCGTTCGACGCCGTGGGACTCAAGTCGACGTTCGAGCAGGCGCTGAGCCAACTGACCGTCGGCGGTCGACTGGTCGCGGTCGGGATGAGTGCCCAGGAGCCGACAATCGGTCCGACGTCGTTGTTCGGCCTGACCCAGAAACAGGTGCTCGGCCACCTGGGCTATCAGAACGTCGACATCTCCACGTTGGCGACGCTGGTGTCACTCGGCCGCCTCGACCTATCCCGCTCGATCAGCGAGATCGTGTCGCTGGAGGATATTGCCCTCGGCATCGACAAGCTGGAGCGCCAGGAGGGCAATCCGATCCGGATCCTGGTGCGGCCCTGAGCTTCAGCCGGCGAGCGTGGGCGCGGCCTTCCCGCTGATCAGCGGCAGATCCGGGTAGGTCACCAAACCAGGTTTGGCGGCACACACCGCAGGCACCGAGTTGACGCAGTGCGCGGCAGTCGCGACGACCCCGGACTCGGGGCCCTCCTCACCGGCCTCGGACTGGAACCCCTTGATGATGACCGTGAAGTCCGGGTTGCCGCGGACCTCCATCTCGTAGCGCTGTCCGGCCGGACCGAAATTCCATGCGGGGTCGAGGTTTTCCTCCCCCATCAGCCAGTTCACGGTGACCCGCACGACGGGTTCGCCGTCGACGAGGGCCTCCCAGTGGAACTTGCGGCCGGCCACCTGGCCGGGTTCGATCACGCCGATCGGCGAGTCGATGGGTGCGGTGGCCACGGCGATCTCCTGCGTGGCGCGGATCCGTGGATCGATCTTGAACCCGATGTGGTCGACGACCATCTTGACGGCCTGGATGAAGCCGCCGTCGAGCATCTTCTGCATCGGCCCGCTCAGAGCAGTGTCGGGGGTACCGCCGAATCCCATGACATGGCGCACCACGTCGGGCGCGTCATAGGTGCGCAGGTCGGAGAACTCTTCGGCGCGAACGAAGTTCACTCCGGTCGCCATCGCGGAGAACACCAGCGGGAACTTCTCGCTGATCCCGCCGGGCGCGATGCCGGTGCCGTGCAGCGTGGCATTGCCTTCCAGTGCCGCGGCCCGCATCGGTGCGGCCTGCTTCTCGCTCGGGTACAGCCAGCCGACCGGGGTGATCACGTTCTTGCCCGAACGCAGCAGCGCGGCGACCTCGTCGGGGTTGGGGATCAGCGGCGAGTAGATCACCGCGTCCGCGTCGAGTGCCAGGATCTCTTCGGCGCTGTTGGTCGCGGTGACCCCGATCGGATCGGTGCCGATGAGCTCGCCGACGTCCTTGCCGTTCTTGGCGTCCGAGTGCACCCAACAACCGACCAACTTCAGGTCAGGGTGTTCCAGCACGCCCTTGATGGCGGCCACGCCGACGCCACCGGTTGCCCACTGCACGACTTTGAGCGTCAAGACCCCTCCTCGGCGAAACTAGAACACGTTCTACTGGTCTACACCACCCTCGTCGTCAGCGGAAGTACGTTCCCGCCGCGCGACGTACGAGACGACGAGCACCACCAGGACCGCGGGGAGAAATGCCGGCACGGTCAGCAGCAGGGAATGGTCCGCGAGGTAGGTCATGTTCCGTGGACGAGACAGCCCGGCCAAACGTGACTGTCACATCCCGGCGGGCTGTGCCGTCTGATGGATATGCAGATGAAATTCATTCAGGTCGTCGTGGTCCTCGCGGCGTTGAGCATGCTGGTGACCGGGGTGTGGATGCGCATCGACCCGGCGTCGTTCGCCCAGTGGGCGAACTGGCCCAACCACGTCCACTTCCTGCACGATGCCGGCGTCTTCCAGATCGGGATCGCGGTGACGATGCTGTTCGCGCTGTGGTGGCGCGATGTGATCGCCGTGGTGCTGACGGGTTTCCTGGTGGCCAACACCCTGCACGCGGTCAATCATTTCCTGGACCGCGACGGCGGCAACCCGGCGAACTGGTGGCAGCTCGGGTTGTTCTCTGTGCTGGCCGGCGCGGCGCTGGTGGTGCGGCTGCGGCAACTCCAGTTGAAGACGGTTGACCGCGTTTCGCCATGAAGTATGTTCCGTTGCATGGCTAACAAAGTGTTTGTCGTCGGTGTGGGGATGACGAAGTTCGAGAAGCCCGGCCGGCGTGAAGGTTGGGATTACCCCGATATGGCGCGCGAGTCGGGCACGAAGGCGCTCGAGGATGCCGGCATCTCCTACGACCAGGTGCAGCAGGGCTACGTCGGGTACTGCTCGGGTGACTCCACCTCGGGCCAGCGCGCGCTCTACGAGCTCGGCATGACCGGCATCCCGATCGTCAACGTCAACAACAACTGTTCCACTGGCTCGACCGCGCTTTACCTTGCCGCACAGGCGATTCGCGGTGGCCTGGCCGATTGCACCATGGCGCTGGGCTTCGAGAAGATGCAGCCCGGTTCACTTCAGGCGGGTGCACAGGACCGCGAGTCTCCGCTGGGCAAGCACGTCAAGGCGCTGGCCGAGATCGACGAGTTCGCCTTCCCCGTCGCACCGTGGATGTTCGGCGCGGCCGGCCGCGAGCACATGAAAAAGTACGGCACCACGGCCGAGCATTTCGCGAAGATCGGCTACAAGAACCACAAGCATTCGGTGAACAACCCGTATGCACAGTTCCAGGACGAATACACCCTCGACGACATCCTGGGCGCCAAGATGATCTCCGATCCGCTGACCAAGCTTCAGTGCTCCCCCACCTCTGACGGGTCGGGTGCGGCGATCGTGGCCAGTGAGGCGTTCGTCGACAAGCACGGACTGGCCTCGCAGGCCGTCGAGATCGTCGGGCAGGCGATGACCACCGACTTCGCCTCGACCTTCGATGGCAGCGCCGCCAACATCATCGGCTACGACATGAACGTTCAAGCGGCCCAACAGGTCTACGCACAGTCCGGCCTCGGACCCGAGGACTTCCAGGTCATCGAGCTGCACGACTGCTTCTCCGCCAACGAGCTGCTCCTGTACGAAGCCCTGGGCCTGTGCGGTGAGGGCGAGGCCCCGCGGCTGATCGACAACAACGACACCACCTACGGCGGTCGCTGGGTGGTCAACCCGTCCGGCGGGCTGATCTCCAAGGGCCACCCACTGGGCGCGACCGGCCTGGCCCAGTGCTCCGAGCTGACCTGGCAGTTGCGCGGCACTGCGGACAAGCGTCAGGTCGACGGCGTCACCGCCGCCCTGCAGCACAACATCGGCCTCGGCGGCGCGGCCGTCGTGACGGCCTACCAGCGCGCCGAGCGCTAACCCTTCCCCGGGCGCTTCCCCGCGCCGGGTCTCCGCGCCGGTCGCGGTTTGTCACGCTGGAGTGGCTCTCGAGCTCGAGCGTCACGCTAGCGTGACAATTCAGAGCGGCCCGACTCCCCTCTGTCACGCCAGAGTGGCTCCCGAAGCCGACAGCCACTCTGGCGTGACAAAGCCGGCAGCGCGGGGAAAACTAGCCCGACAACATCGCATCGACCAGGCGGCGTAACACCTGCCTGATCTCGCGGCGGGCCTTCTTCGGATCCTCAGCGGTGGCGATGGCCATGGCCGCCTCGTCGAGCGCACCGATCAGCACATGAGCCAGCGCCCGCACCGGCTGTTTCGCGAGCTGGCCCGCCTTGATCGCCTCGGCAAGGAGCTGCTCGGTCATTCCGAGGCTGTAGCGCTGGGCGACGTCGCGGAAGCCTGCCCAACCGAGCACACTCGGGGCGTCGAGCAGGACCAATTGCCGCACCTCGGGATCACCGGACACCTCCAGCCAGCCGTCGACCGCGGCCCGGATCGCATCGGCCGGCGTCGTCGCACCCGATGCGGCCACCTCGACTGCCAGCCGACCCATCACATCCTGCTCCACCACCTCCACCACCGCGAGGAAAAGTGCTGCCTTGTCAGCGAATTGGTGGTACATCGCGCCACGGGTAACCCCGGCGGCAGTGGCGATCTCCGGCGTGCCCACCTCGGCATACCCACGTTCGCCCCACAGTCTCCTGGCGGCAGCGATCAGCGCCTCGCGGGTCGCCGCGGAGCGCTCTTCCTGGGTACGTCTCTTGTTTTCCATACACCCTGTTGGTAAGTTACGGACACGCTGTTTGTAAATGTGTATCGAGCTGGGAGTCATCCATGTCGACCATTGAGATTAACGCCGGAACCATCCATTACGAGGAATTCGGCCCGAAGGACGGTAGGCCGGTGGTCTTCGTGCACGGGTACATGATGGGCGGTCAGCTGTGGCGGCAGGTGAGCGCACGCCTGGCCTCGCAGGGCCTCCGCTGTATCGTCCCGACCTGGCCGCTCGGCGCGCATCCCGAACCGCTGCGGCCGGGCGCCGACCGGAGCATCCGCGGTGTGGCGAACATCGTCGCCGACACCCTGGCCGCACTGGATCTCGACGACGTCGTACTGGTCGCCAATGACACCGGCGGCGTGGTCACCCAACTGGTCGCCGTGCATCATCCGGAGCGGATCGGCGCCCTCGTGCTGACGAGTTGCGATGCGTTCGAACACTTTCCGCCGCCGATCCTCAAACCGCTCATTGCGGCGGCGAAATCCAAGGCACTGTTCCGGGTCGGCACCCAGGCCGTGCGGATCCCGGCCGTGCGCAAGCGGGCATACGCCGGGCTGGCGCATTCGAACATCGACGCGCTCACCCACGAGTGGGTGCGTACCGCGCTGTCGAATCCGGCGATCGCCGAGGACCTCCGGCAGTTCACCCGCTCGTTGCGCACCGAGGTCACCATCGAGGTGGCCGCACGGCTGCCCGAATTCGACAAGCCGACGCTCATCGCATGGTCGGCCGACGACGTGTTCTTCGAACTCGGCGACGGTGAACGCCTCGCCAAGATCATCCCGGGGGCCCGCCTCGAGGTCATCGACGGCGCCCGCACGTTCTCGATGGTCGACCGACCGGACCGGCTCGCCGATCTGCTGTCGACCATCGCCGTGCGCGCCTAATGGGAACTGATCAGCGAGCCTACGACCGGTAGTGGTCTGATCGGGTGAAGCTGATTGCCGAGC
>NZ_JBZTYL010000008.1:348-1714 GCF_058536225.1 Mycolicibacterium arcueilense | reverse complement strand
GTCGCGGGCAGGGGGTATCTGCTGGTCTGTCCAGCTGTTCCTGTGCGCTCCGGTCGGGCCTTTCGGCATATGGTCAGGTGGTGGCGATTTCTGGTGGGCTGTAGCCGATGGTGTTGCGCCACAACGTGAGCCAGTGCTCTGTCCAGGGCCAGTGCGCTGGTAGGTGCAGGATAGGTTGGCGTTGCGGACGGGCCAGGCGGGCCGGGATAGTGATTATCTTGCGGCGCAGTGTCGCCCCGCGGGCGACCGCGTGGGCACCTCCGGCCAGCACACCGGCGGCGCGCAGCAGATTGTGGGCGATGGCGGCGCACAGGATCCAGGCCGAGTTCGCGCCGAACCGCCCCGAGGGCATGTGCGCCAAAGGTCCGTCGATGAGGTCGGCGAACACGGTTTCGATGATGGCGTGGCGGCGATGAGTGATGTCAGCGGCGTCGACGGGTTCGTCGGAATTGGTGAAGAACGGGTGGTACCGCCACACCGGAAACAGCGCATCGAGGAACCGCGCGTCTTTGACCCGGCGCACGACCAACCGGGCGGTCACCGGAGTCTTGGTGGAACCGAAGGCTGTGTAGGTGGTTTCGGCGACTTCGGCATCGGAGATCCAGGCGCCGGTGTCGGGGTCACGCACAGCACCGGGATAGTTCACCGGGGTCCACGCGGTCTCGGGAATTGCGTCAATGGCGGCGGCAACTGCGGCGGTCTTGGTCAGCACCAGCGAGAACCGGACACCTGCTCGGTGGCAGGCGGTGACCACGGTGCTATTGCCGTAGGCCGAATCGCCACGCACCAGGATCTGCCCGGTGACCCCGGCAGCACGGGCGGTAGCGGCCGCTTGAGCGATCATGCGGGCTGCGCCCTTGCCGGAGTTGGCCTTGCCCGCCCGCAACCTCGCCCCGGCGATCACCGGCGCACCGTGGTCGGTGCTGATCGTGGTGATCAACGGTGAGAGGCCTTTGCGCAGGATCTGCCTGCCGGCGATCTTGGTGTGTCCGTAGCTGGCGCCCTGCTTGGCGTGCCCGTAGACCGGGCGTAGTAGTGAGTCGATGTCGATGAACGCCCGTCCGTCGGCGCCGGGCAACAGATCGACACGCCCGCACAGCGCGGCCAGGTGTTCGCGCAGGACAGATTCGAGCTGGCGGGCATGCCCGAAGGTGAACTCCCGCAATAAGGTTCCGATCGTCGACGGGGCGTACACACCACCGAAGAGGGTCTTCATCCCACCCGAGCGCACAACGTCTAGGTCATCAATGCTGTCGGCGCCGGCGCACATCCCGGCGATCACCGTGGCCAGCTTCGGTGCCGGATGGGCCGCGGCCGAACGGATCCGCTCACAGGTGAACCGGATCTTGTCGGCCAATAGCTGCGA
>NZ_JBZTYL010000008.1:0-275 GCF_058536225.1 Mycolicibacterium arcueilense | reverse complement strand
TCAGCCAACAGATTCGGCAGGCCGGTCTGCTCAGCCAGTGTCATCACCGGCACCAGTCCGGCGCACGACACGAGATGATCCTCATCGAAGACCGCCGACGACACGGCGAACCTATGGGACACTTGCACCGGAAGCGCCTTTCTGAACGTGGGCTGATCGAAGTGTGGTAACTCCAATCATCCCAGCTCAAAGGGCACTTTCCTTACATCAACACCCTCCGAACAGGCGATTCATCGGTGGATCGAGGGTTAGCCGCCCCGGACTTGACCCGAGAC